>JANQGW010000129.1 GCA_028282905.1 Sedimentisphaerales bacterium
AGGGTTCATGCACAATCTGCTTACAGGCAAAGGCATCCGCCGCCGGTGTATCGTAATCCGGGTCCACCACACGCAGCAGCAGTAAACCTGTCGCAGTCACCCCCATCGACTGGCCCATCTCAGCAATGGCCCGCTCAAACCACGCGTCCGGCAGAATCCGCTTCGCCAGCGATGTCACACAAAAAACATTCCACGCAATCCCTGCGACCACTAAAATCAACAGCGGTACAAGAGCCGTTTTCACCACGGCCAGGTTAATCATCGCAATCGCCGCGACCACCAGAAAATCCAGTGAGCAGTTTTGAATTCGCCGTACCAGTCCCAGGTCAATCAGCTTGTGTTTATCAAGTTTTTGCTCCCATAACTGAATAACCAGTCCGCCAATCATACACAGCGGAAATTCTGGAAAACTCGATAACAGACGATGTTCGGTCAAGTAAGCCGACTGTGATTCGATCAGGATCAGACCTTGTTTTAATAGTAAGCCGATCCCAACGGCTAATCCCACAAACACCAGATGCAGACTGAATGCCTCGATCACATCGCTGTTGACCGTCAGCCGCCCGGCGATCGGCCGCTGCTGCGGATCGACAATCGCGATCGAATCGTCCTCGATCTGCTCGGTCAGTTCCTTATGCTTAACCGCATAGCCCTTGCGAACCGCCCAGTTGACCAATACCATCCCGACAACAATCGCCGACATGATCCCGCAAGTCGCGCTGGTCATCGCCAGGTCCTGTCCTTCGGCCCATCCGCGTTCGGCAAACACCGGCCCCATCCCAGCCGCCGTGCCGTGGCCGCCCTCAAAGCCGACCGGCAAAATTCCCGCGAACATATCCGGCAAATCCGTAAAGATTTTGCCTAATACCAGCACCCACAGCCCTAAGCCGACCACATACTGCCCCCAGGCAACAATCTGCCCGTAAACCACCTGCGGGCCGGACCGTTTCCACAAATCCGACAGCTTCGGCAGCTTGACTCCCAGAAACAAACACGCGAACACAACATTAATCAGCATCGACGGAATCTTCCGCCATGGCTCGGTCACATCCTCCAGCCACCCATCAGCCGAAGTGCAAATCGCACAGCTTCCCGCACCCACCGAGAATAGTTGAATCACCAGCAAACCCACCAGTCCGCCAATCACACAACTCGGCAGATACAACTTCTGCAAAAGCCGAATCCGACTCCGCAAAACATGACCAACCCCCAGCAAAACACACAAAACAACAAACGATGCCATGGTAGCGAATTCTCCTTAAATAAATAATCTCTCTACTGTTTTACATGAAATGTACTGAACGGGCAAGAACTTTGCCGTGAAAGTGCTTGCATTCCTTCAGGCTTTCGATAGAATGACCAGTCACTACAGGATTGGCAATTTCTGTGTTATCCTCTTTTTCCGGGTAGTGGTGGACCTATTTTCTATCGGTAATGCGTTATTGAGAAAGTTTCGTGTTGAAGCCTGAAACTGTACAAATCCCAGCAATTCTGACAGGATTTCACTGCCGGGCGAGTTTTTTGATGTGCGTTTTCGCATTGATCGGCTCACTGGCTTTGGCCCAGTACCGCCCGTCTATTCAAGCCGTCAAAACCACCGAAACAATCCAGCTGGATGGCCATTTGAACGAATCCTTCTGGCAGACATGCACCCCGGCCAACGGTTTTATTGACAACCGAACCAAAAGAGCGGCCGCCCAGCAGACAAGGCTGTATATTGCCTATACCCAAACGCATCTGTATATCGCCATCGAATGCCTTGACAACGAGATAGATCGACTCTCCGCGACTGAACAGCGAGAGGATCGTTATTTCCGCGGCGATGATTTCGTCGTCGTCAATCTCGACCCGCAGCACAGCCACAGCAGTAAATATTCCTTTTACTCAAATCCGCTCGGCACACGATTGGACGGCAAAGCCGGTCCGGCCGGCAGGACAAATTTTGGCTGGTCCGCGGAATGGGAGCAGGCCGCGGCGATTCATGAGGACCGCTGGACGGTTGAAATGAAAATACCCTTTGGCATCCTGAACTATTTTCGAAAAGACGGTCAGGTGTGGGGGCTGAATATTGTCCGTACTCGCAAAGCCGATGATGTGACCAGCTTCTGGAGCTATAATCCCACCGAACCATACGAACCGTATAATTTCGGGCACCTTGAAAACATGGATTTGGCTGATACTGTATTCGACCGCAATCGCGAGATCACGCCGTATATCAGTACACAAACGGATTTGAACGGTCAATCGGAGACGACAGTTGAAACCGGTGCTGATTTCAGTTTTCGACTGACGCCTTCGATCAGTGCAGCCGTCACGTACAATCCGGATTTCGGACAGGTCGAAGCCGATGCCGATACGATTGAACTGCGGGACACCGAGCGATTCCTGCCGGAAAAACGACTTTTTTTCCGTGAGGGTGAGGAAATCTTCCGGATGCCGAATAGCTTATATTACAGCCGCCGTTTCACGGATTTTGAAGCGGGATCTCGCGTTACCGGCGATCTTCCCGGTGGACATTCGTTTTCGCTGGTCGATATCTATGGCGATGTGGTCCACGGCGAAAAATTCACTGGCAATTCAACATTGGGCCGGTTTGTTCAGAATCTCGGCGAAAAATCAAACATCAACTACTATTTTGCCAGCTCAGAGTTTAAGACTGGCTACGCTCGCACTTTCAGTCTTGACGGGGAACATTATTTCAACGATGCGTGGCGGACACGCTACCAGACATCATATGCGAATGAGAACCTGGAAGAATACGGCGGAGAAAAAAAGGACCGGTCCGATTACCTGGGCTATGGTGCGTTGATCTACGAAACATACCCATGGGAGGTGCGTTTTGATTACCGGGCGATATCGGAAAAATTCAATCCCGTTCTCGGCTTCATACCGCGCCGTAACATCTACGGCCCGGGGTTTCGTGCTCGCTACTTTGTCGATACCGACCAGACCTGGTATAAAGATATGTATGCGGCGTTTAGCACGGATTATTACCAAAATGACAACGGCCGCACGGTCTTGCGGGATCATGAGACGGATTTGTCGATGACGTTAAATAATGATGTACGCTGGGAAATGCACTACGACGACAACTATCACGATCCCTATAACAATGTTCGCTATGCGACCGGCGTGACGCTTGACAGTTCTAATTACTATCACTCTACCGGTTTCAGGTGGACATTCGGTGAGTTTGAAGAAACGGATTACGACGAGTTAACGGTCACGAAAAATCTGCTGCCGCTGCAAAATCTCCCGTTGACGACAGAGTACACGATTCGCTTCGAGGAGGATACGCATGGCCAGAAAGAGACGGTCTGGTTGAATCGTGTCGTATCCAATTATTATTTTAATAAGGATATGTGGCTGAAAAGTTCGCTGCAGCATCGCAATGCCGACGTCCGCAATGTCAGTGTCATTTTAGGCTGGGAATTCAAAACAGATGCTCACCTGTATTGCGTCTATAATAACGTCAAAGACACCGAAGATCCCAATGCCGTACAAACATTTTTCGTGAAACTGCAATACACATTTCGATAAAAAAAGCCCCGGCGAATAACCGGGGCTTTGATTCTGACTTCTATATTCTGCGTTCTACATTCTTAGTACCGGTAATGCTCCGGCTTGAACGGGCCGTCAATCGGAATCCCCAGGTACTCAGCTTGCTTTTCAGTCATTGTCGTAATCTTGCCGCCGAGGGCCTGCATATGCAGCAGGGCGACTTCTTCGTCCAGCTTTTTCGGCAGGGTGTAAACACCCGGTGCGAGATTTTCGCGGGCGATCATCATCTGGGCCAGGCACTGGTTGGTGAAGCTGTTGCTCATCACAAAGCTCGGATGCCCCGTCGCACAGCCCAGGTTGACCAACCGGCCTTCAGCCAATACAATAATCGACCGGCCGCTCTTGAGTGTCCACTTATCGACCTGCGGCTTAATCGTACAGCGTTTGCAGTCGGCACTGTTTTCCAGGTAACTCATTTCAATTTCGCTGTCAAAGTGACCGATGTTGCAGACGATGGCTTCGTCTTTCATCAATTCCATGTGACTTCCGCAGATGACATCACAGTTGCCGGTGGTCGTGACAAAAATATCACCTTCAGGAGCCGCCTCTTCCATCGTCGTCACTTCATAGCCTTCCATCATCGCCTGCAAAGCACAGATCGGGTCGATCTCCGTAATCAAAACACGAGCGCCCAATGCCTTCATCGAATGCGCACAGCCTTTACCCACATCACCGTAACCGGCTACAACCACAACTTTGCCCGCCACCATCACGTCAGTAGCACGTTTAATACCGTCAGCCAGCGATTCTCGGCAGCCGTAAAGATTGTCAAATTTCGATTTGGTTACCGAGTCATTGACGTTGATCGCCGGGAAGGGCAGTTCGCCCGTTTCCTGCAACTGATACAGCCGATGCACACCGGTTGTTGTTTCCTCCGAAACGCCCTTGAGATTTTCGGCAACCTTGCCCCAGCGGCCGGGATTGTCGGCATAATTTGAAGCCAGCCGTTCCATAACGACCTGGAATTCCTTGTTGTCATAGCTCTTGTCCAACAAGGTCGGGTCAGCTTCGACACGCTTGCCCTGAATAATCAGCAGCGTCGCGTCACCGCCGTCATCAACAATCATATCCGGGCCTGAACCGTCCGGCCACGTCAGTGCCTGCTCGGTACACCACCAGTACTCTTCCAGTGTCTCGCCTTTCCAGGCAAAAACCGGTGTTCGGCCCGCCGCCGCAATCGCCGCCGCCGCGTGGTCCTGCGTCGAAAAGATATTGCACGACGCCCAGCGGACATCAGCCCCCAGCACCTCCAGCGTCTCAATCAGCATCGCCGTCTGAATCGTCATATGCAGTGAGCCGGTCACTTTCAGCCCCTTCAGCGGTTGTTCGGCGCCGTATTTGGCCCGTGTGGCCATCAAGCCGGGCATTTCCTTCTCAGCAATCTGCATTTCTTTACGGCCAAATTCAGCCAATGAGATATCCGCCACCTTGTAAGGCAGGCTCGGATCGAATTTTTCTACATTATTTACCGTGTTTGCTGCGTCCATCAATCGGTCCCTTTCGTGTTTGTAAAACATTGAAAACAGGGAGTATAGCAGAAAAATGGACCGTTGCAACAGAGAAAAAAGAGCAACTTTGGCCGCACTGAAACTGGTTTGTTGTGAAAAAATCACAAAAAAATGAATATTTATGGAAAAATCCATTGACACATTATCGGACAGACAGTTTAATAGCAGTCATGGTATTACACACGTTGGAGGACGGGTGGAAAAGATCAAGGCCAGGGTGATGAAAACCTGGCCTTCTTTTTTTGCCTAAATCCCCTATTTCCTGCTAATATTTTCTTACTTTGTCCATCTATAGACTGGATATATCCCCATTAAGAGTCCCGTAAAAACCCCTAATTTGTGAAAAAATCACAACAAGTGCCCGTTTCTATTTGACAGTACACTTAAAACTCCGTATAATTACGGACGTTTTGGAGGAGGGGACTGCAGTTCTTGCAATTCCTCTCAAGAGATCGTAAATCATATCGGGTTGAGGTAGTATCATTAGGAGAGGTGTATGCGAAGTGCGTCAAAAGGGTTTTTCTTTGTCGTTTTTGTCTTCTGTGCAGTCTTGTTTGTCCAAAGTTCGGCTTCGGCCGGATTGGCCCTGCAATCTCAGGAGGAACCAGCCATTGTTTCACCGTTGCTGGCATCGGATGTTGTTCGAATACAACCCGATACATCTTACAACAAGACAGCTTCATTTAACCATTTGCCCGGGTTTTCCGGTAATTCATCCTTGGACTTTCAGGGCAGCCGGATGTATGCAACGATATTTCCCTTCAATAGTTTACTGGAATACAATCTGCTCGAAACAAATATCCCGGCTGTCTCATATTTTTCAGACAGTTTTTCGGCTCCGATGCTGAGTCTGGGCTGGTAAACCACTTATAAACCACTGGAGGACGGTGGATAAGATTGAGGCCAGGGAGCACTCCCCTGGCCTTCCTTTTTGCGCGGTAGTCACAAAAAAAGGCTGCCGGGAGCGTTTCCCAACAGCCTTTAATGATTTCGTATTGCCTGGTATGCTTAAGCCATAGCTTGTTCGACGGCAACCGCGACGGCGACTGAAGCACCAACCATCGGGTTGTTGCCCATGCCGATCAAGCCCATCATTTCCACATGTGCGGGAACGGACGAAGAGCCGGCAAACTGCGCATCCGAGTGCATCCGTCCCAGCGTGTCAGTCATGCCGTAAGAAGCAGGGCCGGCAGCCATGTTATCCGGGTGCAGCGTCCGTCCGGTACCACCGCCTGAAGCAACCGAGAAGTACTTCTTGTCAGCCAGCAGGCATTCCTTCTTGTAAGTCCCTGCGACCGGGTGCTGGAAGCGGGTTGGATTCGTGGAGTTACCGGTGATCGAAACGTCAACGCCTTCAGCGTGCAGAATCGCAACACCTTCACGCACATCATCAGCACCGTAGCAGCGGACTTTCGCACGCTCGCCATCAGAGTAGGCTTTCTCCTTGACAACTTTTACTTCGCCCGTAGCATAATCAAACTCAGTCTGAACATGCGTAAAACCGTTGATCCGCGAAATGATCTGTGCGGCGTCTTTGCCGAGGCCATTCAAAATCACACGAAGCGGATCTTTGCGCGCCTTGTTAGCTGAACGGGCCAGTCCGATAGCGCCTTCAGCGGCAGCAAACGATTCATGTCCGGCCAGAAACGCGAAACATTTCGTCTCTTCACGCAGCAGCATGGAAGCCAGGTTTCCGTGACCGATACCCACCTTACGGTCATCAGCGACCGAACCCGGGATACAGAAAGACTGCAAACCTTCGCCCAGCGTTTCGGCGATTTCACAGGCCTTGCTCTGGCCGCGTTTGATAGCGACGGCGGCACCCACTGTATACGCCCAGCAGGCGTTTTCAAAGGCGATCGGCTGGATTTCTTTAACCAGGTTATAAACATCCAGGCCCTTTTCCTTACAGATTTCCTCGGCTTGTTCGATTGAATCGATACCGTTTTCTTTCAGGAAAGGAGTGATCTGGTCGATTCTTCTTTCATAACTTTCAAATAATGCCATTATTTTATTCTCCTGATAAATTGAACTCTTTACTTTGTTATCTATTAAGTCAGTAAAGAGACTACTCGTGTCTTGGGTTAATGGTCTTAACAGCATCGGCAAACCGACCGTAGGTACCGGTAGCCTTTTCCAGTGCTTCGCCCGGCTCAACGCCCTTGGCAATCGATTCCATCATCGGGCCGATCTTGACAAACTTGTAACCGATAATCTCATCGTCCGCATCCAATCCCAGTTCGACGACATAGCCTTCGGCCGCTTCCAGATAACGCGGTCCCTTGGCAATGGTGCCGTACATCGTGCCGGTCACGCTGCGAAGCCCCTTGCCCAGATCTTCCAGTCCGGCACCGATCGGCAGACCACCTTCACTGAAAGCCGTCTGGCTGCGACCGTAAACGATCTGCAAGAACAATTCACGCATAGCCACGTTGATCGCATCACACACCAGGTCAGTATTCAAAGCTTCCAGAATGGTCTTGCCGGACAGGATTTCAGCGGCCATGGCTGCCGAGTGTGTCATGCCGGTACAGCCGACGGTCTCGATGAGCGCTTCCTGGATAATGCCGTCTTTGACATTGAGTGTGAGCTTACAGGCTCCCTGCTGCGGGGCACACCAGCCGACACCGTGTGTCAGACCGGAAATGTCTTTCACTTCCTTGGCCTGTACCCATTTACCTTCTGCCGGGATCGGAGAAGGGCCGTTGTTGGGGCCTTTAGCAATGCACATCATTGCTTCTACTTCGGACGAATAATTCATACAAAATCTCCTGAAATTACAGTTACAGTTGTTGTATCTCAAAACTGGGTAAATAATACATAGGGCGAGCATCATACCGGAATCTGAGAGGTGATGCAAACACTTTGTCAGACAAAAAACGGTGTTTTTGTGATTTAAACGCTGATTACAGACTATAAAAGCCATACCTTGCCCAAAAACAAGGTTCATGGTGCCCAAATTAAGCACTTGTGATGGTTCTGACAAGCAGTCCGGTAAAAACGATGGATTCTACAGCTTTTCGTCTTCCGAAAGCGACTCATTGAGCGAACCGGAACGAAAACCCTGCAAATCCAGGCTGACGTATTGGAAACCAAGTGTCTTGAATTTTTCGACAATCTTTTCCCGGCAGGGCGATTGCGTGGACAGCTATTTCCCTTCCAGCCAGTTATTGGCGATTTCAATCAGATCGCCAATATCCACCACGCCGGACTGGTCAATATCAGCCCCGTTACAATCACCTTTTGCTCCGCAGTCAATCTCGCCCCATTGCATGGACAGAGCCGCGATGTCCGCAATATCAACGCCATAAAGTCCGGCAATATCTCCCGCATATTCCAACTGCCATGCCAAACGCGGATAATCTTCATTTTCACGCAGCATCTTCCACTTAGGCGACACAAAATCGAAATGAAAAAAACTGCTTTGCTGTTTCATCACCGCGTCGCTCAGCGCTGTTCCGTATCCGTTATTCGGCCCTGCCGTATCGAGGAAGTAGCAACTGATAAAGGTACTGCTGGATTGATTATATCCCACCAGCCCGCCAATGCGATTGTTGCCCGTGACAATTCCGCTCGCATAGCTGTTCGTGAAACTTCCATAATGTCTTCCCAGCATCCCGCCGACAGAATCGTTACCTGTGACGGTCCCGCTTGCAAAGCAGCTTGTGATACTGCCGGAATAATTATCCCCGACCAGTCCTCCCACATAATTGCCGTTGCCAGTGACGGTTCCGGTTGCATAGCTGTAGGTGATACTGCCGGAATTACCTCCCACCAGCCCTCCGACGGAATAGTCGCCGGTGGCAGATCCGTTCGCATAACTGCTGGTGATACTGCCGTCCCCATTAAAACCCGCCAGCCCTCCGACATAATCGTCGCCGGTGGCAGTTCCGCTTGAACAGCTTTGTGTGATACTGCCGTAATTATACCCCACCAGTCCGCCGAGAGAGTCTTGACCGGAGATGTCGCAGTTTTCAATGCATAGATTGTTAATTTCGGCGTCACTTAGAGCAAAACCAAACAAGCCTAGGTGAGCCCTACCATCAATTTTCAGATTCCTGATAGTATGGTCGTTACCGTCAAACTTTCCGTCAAAAACGGGTATGACAGCACATGACCATTGAATGCCCCTCAGGTCAATATCTGTTATTAGCTGATAGACAGCATCGTTGTCATAATGAATTATTGCTCCCAGTTCATTGGCGTCGCTGATCAGGTAAGGGCTGCCTGATGTCCCTTCACCGCTAAGCTGCGGTGGTATATAGCTGTTAAACAAGGTCAATTCCGGATAGCCGCCTCCTTGTGGCATTTGCCATCTTTCATGTGTGCCATTGGCAGATTCGTTAACAAAATCCCAGCCGACAAAATTGCTTTGCTGTTTCATCTCCACATCGGTCAGCCTCGTCCCGTATCCATTATTTGACCTGTCCAGGAAATAGCTGTTCATGACAATGCCGTCCCAATTTTCCCCGACTAGCCCACCCTCATAATCGTCACCGTACACGTAACAGCTCGAATAGCTGTTCGTAATAACGCCCGAATAATGATTTCCCACCAGCCCGCCGACCGATGAGTTTCCATCCACAGTCCCGCTTGTATAGCTGAACGTGATATCGCCGCGATTATTATCCCCGACCAGTCCTCCAACACAAGAGCTTTGGCCGGTGACGGTCACGCTTGCATAGCAACTCGTGATACGCCCGCGATTATTATACCCCATCGGCTCGTGGAAGTATATCTCGCTGGTATTCATATTTGCCCCGACCAGCCCGCCGACATCATTGTTGCCCGTGACAATTCCGCTCGCATAGCTGCCGGTAATACTGCCGTCCCTATTATACCCCACCACCCCTCCCACAGAACCGTCGCCAGTGATGGTCCCGGTCACATAGCTGCTCGTGATACGGCCGAAATTATTTTTCCCGACCAGCCCGCCGACAGAATTGTCCCCGGAGATGCTGCAGTTTTCAATGCTGAGGTCTGTAATTTCGGCACTACTTAAAATAGTGCCAAATAAGCCAAGAAAAGAACTTCCATCAATCGATAAATTACTGATGATATGGCCGTTGCCGTCAAAATTTCCATCAAAAACAGGTATGACAGCACACGACCACTGAATGCCGCTCAGGTCAATATCCGCTGTCAGCTGATAGTTTGCGTCGTCATCATAATGAATGATCGCCCCCAGTTCATTGGCATTGCTGATCATGTAGGGATTGGCCGATGTCCCTTCGCCGCTAAGCTGCGGTGGTATAAATCCGAGAAAAAGTGGCAATTCCGGATAGCCGCCTCCTTGAGGCATCTGCCATATTTCATGTGTGCCATTGGCCGTTTCGTCAACAAAATCCCAGCCGACAAAACTGCTTTGCTGTTTCATTGCTGCATCGGTCAGCGATGTCCCATTTCCATTATCCGGCCCAGCCGTGTCAAGGAAGTAGCTGCTGGTGACACTGCCGGAATAATTATCCCCCACCAGTCCGCCGACATAATCGCCGTAGCCCGTAACAGTCCCGCTCGCATAGCTGATCGTGACACTGCCGGAATAATTCTGCCCCACCAGCCCGCCGACATAATTGCCGTTGCCCGTGACGGTTCCGTTCGCATAGCTACTCGTGATACTGCCGGAATTATACCCCGCCAGCCCGCCGACATAGTCGTAGCCGTTGACGTTTCCGCTCACATAGCAACTCGTGATACTACCGGTCTTAAATCCCGCCAGTCCGCCAATATAAGTTTTGCCGAAGATCTCGCAGTTTTCAATGCCAAGATTCCTGACTTCCGCATAATCTGCAATAAATGCAAAAAGGCCGATACGATCATTCGTACCTCCATTGACAGTCAAACCGATGACAGCATAACCATTGCCGTTAAAAGTGCCGTAAAATCTCGGACTGGAATTGTCTGTAAAGGGCGCGATCACTGCTTTTGTATAGGTCGTTCCTGTCAGATTGATATCATTATTGAGGATATAATGTGCGTTGAGATCATTGTTGACTGCTTCGAGATCTGCCTTGGTTGCGATTTGCCAGGGATTGCTTTCTGAGCCGTCGCCGCCGACAAAACCAAACACTGGATATGTGATTAGAATGGACGTTATCAGTGCAAAAACGAAGACGATCCTTCCTGGGCTTTTCATGACTATCTCCTCCTTATGATTTCGTTAATAATCTCACTTCCTGTTGGTATTTATGCAACTTTCTAAAATACAATACATATCTCAGATTAATTGATACACTATTTGTCTGCTTAAGTCAAGAAGAAAGCGTTATTTGTCCGGAATTAGAGCTGATATGTTTGGGACATATCTAAGCAGGTGGGTATACAGAGCGGAATATCTGGGGGAGTCGGCGCCTGTAGCGGGAATGACACGATGGGCGGTTTACTGTGCTAAATGTTAACCACCAAATTTTGCGTCTCAGTGCTGCCGCTTAGGTCTTTTGTTTTTCTTCGTCTGAAAGTGACTCATTGAGTGAGCCGGAGCGGAAGCCCTGCAAATCCAGGCTGACATATTGGAAACCCAGTGCTTTGAACTTCTCAACGATCTGCTCCCGGCAGGGCGATTGCGTGATTTTGGCGATATCGGCTGTCGGCACTTCAATCCGGCTGACATTGCCGTGATGCCGCACGCGAAATTCTACAAATCCCAGCTCACGCAGGAAATCTTCGCCTGCTTCGACTTGGGACAGTTTGTCTTCGGTAATCGTCTCACCATAGGCGATACGTGAAGCTAAGCAGGGCGAAGCCGGTACATCCGCCGTCGGAAGGCCCAGTTTACGGCTCAGTTCACGAATTTCCGGTTTAGTCAACTCTGCGTCCATCAGTGGAGTGCCGATACCAAGTGCGGCGACGGCTCGATTGCCGGGGCGGTAGTCGTCTTTATCATCAAAATTGCTGCCGCAGAGGGTAGCTTCAAAGCCGCGACTTTTGGCATACTCCTGTATTGTCCGGAATTGGCAGGTTTTGCAGTGAAAACAGCGGTCAGCCTTGTTGACCTGATAATTCGGGTCATCCAGCTCATCCAGTGGAATCTCAATCAATTCAACCCCGACCAGCTTTGCGACCTGGCGTGCCTGCGCCAACTGATGCTGGCTCAGCGAAGCACTGATTCCCGTACAGGCCAGCACATTGTCAGTGCCAAGCGCCTCAGCGGATGCTTTCAGCAGAAACGCACTATCCACACCACCGGAATAAGCAACCGCGGCTTTGCCCAGTGATTTCAAAGCGTCAAGCAGATGTTGATATTTGGTCTGTAATTCCATGATAACCTCACCGTACATAAAAAAAGCCCCGTTCTGCGGGGCCTTAAAGAGCCGATGATGGAACTCGAATCCATAACCTCAGCTTTACGAAAGCTGTGCTCTACCAATTGAGCTACATCGGCGACAAGGCGAATACTATAGTCATTCCGGGCGTTTGTGTAAAGCCTTTTTTTTGACAGAAAGCCGTTTTTTGAGCGATATTTCGTCTTTTTCAAAGTAATCTCGAAGCCATGGCCCCGGAAAGCTAAATTACCGGCGGGGCATCGACTTACAGACGGTCTTGGTGATTTCCCGCACACGCTTTTCGGTTTGCGGAGCCAGCAGATAGCCCGCCCCCGCACCGGCTGCGCCGCCGGCAACTACGCCGACTGCCCGGTCATCCTCATCCGTGACGGCGCCGCCCGCAAAGGCACCTGCAACCGCTCCCAGCACCGTTGAAACCGTCTTACCGGTCGTGCCGGAACCGGAACCCATCCACAAAATGCTGCCGTCTTCGGTGTTGACCATCTTCGCACTGATCGCGATATCACTACCAAATTTCGGGATATTAACGAACAGCACCACCGGGACATTCAGAATTTCGCCGGCCTTGGCAACACCCTCACTGCTGGTAATATCCGATGCCTGGAACTTCTGCTCATTCAATAGCACCTGTACCTGTGCCCGCTCGATTGGTGAGTAGCCTTTCTTCAGCAGTTCCATGACGAAAAAGTCGCCGATCTGGTTCTTGATGGCCTCGCCGCCAACCGGGCCGATGACATCGACGACTGCCACCTTATCGACCTGGTAAAAATCGTATCCCTGCCGGTGATAGCCCTCACCGGAATCACATCCCCAACATACACACATGACCGCTGCCGATAAAATCCATCCGAAATGTCTCATGTTCTTGCCCTTTATCAATCCGTTTGTTGTTTTGTACGCCTCCATTGTCAGGATTTTCGGCTAATTTGTCAATTCTTTTCCCTTTTTAAAGCCCAAATCGCCATTTGTTCGATGTATTAACATTGACAGCGAGGGCCAAATCCTCATAATAGACCTAACTTTCGATAACGAAAATACTTAAATGAGAACAGGGATGTTTGTAATCAATTCAGGGAGTCCGTTAATGAAACGTAATCTTTTATTTTCACTGATACTGTTGATATCTCTGGCGTTGGTTGGCTGTAAAGTGGCCGAAGAAGTGCCTGAAAAGCCGGATTATGACAAGCCTTTGCCGCCGGGGGCGCATGCTTTGCGAAAGATTACTGACCCGTCAATGATTCCCAACCTGACGATTGCCTGTTATGAACTGTCCAATCTGCGTGATGGTATTGACAACAGCCTCAGCTACCTGTCCAAGCCGTCCAGCCAGCAGTTTTTCCCGTCCAATGACATCACACACGAACGGGCGGTCGCCAGTCTGCGTGCCTTGGGCCGTCTGATAGACAGCGGCCTGTATGGCAAGGAACTGGATACCGCCATCCGCAGCCGCTTTGACTTTTACCAGTCTGTCGGTTGCGATAACAAGGGAACGGTCCTGTTTACCGGCTATTACACCCCGATTTTTGACGGTTCGCTGACGCCGACATCGCGGTTTAAGTATCCGCTGTATAAGCAGCCTGCTGATCTGGTCAAGAATGAAAAGGGCGATACGCTCGGCCAGAAACTGCCCGATGGTTCCATGATTCCCTATCCGGCCCGCCGAGAGATCGAACAGGCCGGTGCGTTGAGAGGGACTGAAATCGCGTGGCTGGCCGATCCGTTTGAGGCCTATATCGCGCATGTGCAAGGTTCGGCGATTATCCGCCAGCCGAACGGCGAATTGGTGACTCTGGGTTATGCCGCCAATAACGGTCACGACTATGTCAGCGTCGGACGCAAGATGATCGATGCCGGGCTGGTGCCAGCTGAAGGTTTGAGCCTGAAGGCCATGATTGACTACTTCAAGTCACATCCGGACCAGACTGACCGTTTTATCAATCAAAATCCGCGGTATGTTTTCTTCCGGCTGGCCGGCGGCAATCCCCGCGGCTGTCTGAACGAAGAGGTCATTCCCTTCCGGTCCATCGCCACGGATAAATCCATCTATCCGCGTGCATCGCTGGTCTTTATGGAGACCGTACTGCCTCGACCGGTCGCCGGCACCGTTCGCAAGGCGCCTTATACCGGCTTTGTACTGGATCAGGACGCCGGCGGGGCAATTCGTGCCCCCGGACGCTGTGACGTTTATATGGGCACTGGCGACCAGGCCGGACAAATGGCCGGTCAGGTCTATGAAGAAGGCAAACTGTATTATCTGTTCATTAAACCCGGCCTGATGGGGCCGTATTTACAATAACCCAATGTGGTGAAAAGTTACAGGAGACGAGCATGGACATTCAACTGAGATTTCTGGGCGCTGCCGAATCGGTCACCGGATCAAGGCACTTGATTGAGTTTAACCATTCCAAAATCATGATTGATTGCGGTCTGTACCAGGAACGCGATCTGCAGTCTCGCAACTGGGAAGATTTCGGCGTTGAACCGGCCGAAGTGGATGCGATTTTACTGACGCACGCCCACCTGGACCATTGCGGCCTCATTCCCAAGTTGGTCAAGGAAGGCTTTAAGGGCAAAATATGCTGTACCGGCGCAACGGCGGAAATCGCCAAGATCGTGATGGCCGATTCCGGAAAGATTCAAGAAGAAGATGCCGAATATAAGCGGAAACGGCATAAACGCCAGGGCATCAAAAAGGATCGCCCGGTCGAAGCGCTTTATACGCAGGAAGACGCGATGGCCGTCTTCGGCATGTTCCAGACGGTTGAATACGAGCAGGTCGTGCCGCTGGGCGACGGCATCGAAGCGCAGTTTTACGAAGCGGGACACATCTTTGGCTCATCCATTATTAAAGTCACCGCCCGTCTTGACGGCGAGCAGCGGACGATTCTCTTTACCGGGGACCTGGGCCGTATTGGTAAACCTATCCTGAAAGACCCCGCGGTTTTCGACGAGGCCGATTATGTTTTCATCGAGTCCACCTACGGCGACCGTGTTCATACCAGCCTCGAAGACACCAAAGAACAGCTCTGCAAGGCAGTCAATGATACCTTTGAAAAGGGAGGCAATCTGATCGTACCGAGCTTTTCCATCGAACGCAGTCAGGAAGTGCTGTACTACATGAACGAACTGCTGATGGAGGACCGCATTCCGCATATCATGACCTTCCTCGACAGCCCGATGGCAGTGAAAGTCACCGAGGTCTTCAAAAAGCACCCGGAACTGTACGACAAGGAGATGACCCAGTTGGTGCTGCATCACGATTCGCCGTTTTCGTTTGACGGACTGAAGCTCGTCCAGTCCACCCGCGAATCCAAGGCGATTAACCACATTAAGGGCACGATCATGATTATTGCCGGCTCCGGCATGTGTACCGGCGGCCGCGTCAAACACCATTTGGTCAACAATATCAGCCGGCCCGAATCGTCCGTCCTGTTTGTCGGTTATCAGGCAGTCGGCACACTCGGACGCATTATTTCCGAGTCACAGCCCGGCGAAGAAGTGCGTATCCTCGGCCAGCATTTCCCCGTCAATGCGTCCATTGTTCCGGTCCACGGCTTCAGTGCCCATGCCGACAAGGTGGAAATGCTGACCTGGCTGCAGAACCTCAAACGTCCGCCGCGAAAAGTCTTCGTCGTCCACGGTGAAAAAACAGCCGCCCACAGCTTCAAAGACTACCTCATCGAAAAAACCGGCTGGGACGTCATGGTCCCCAAATACCAGGACGTCGTCAAAATTGACTAATGGGAACGAGGGCGTCCCGCCCGCAATAAAAGCAAGTTTAGCAATATACCGACAGGGCACGTTGTTGACAGCGTGCCCTGTATTATTGTATCAGGTCTGCGAGGTATAAAAATCATCCGGTTTAAAGTTCAGACGTTTAGCTTGTTCGACGGCTTCGTTGATTTTTAAGACCGCCACGGCTGTATTGTATCCTGTTTCCGCCGGGCAGTTCAGCGTTTCAGTCCCGCGGATGGCATTGAAGAAATTCATCAAATGCGGTTGATGATACGGAGCGTTAAATTCAAAGGGTATCTCATAGATGGGAGGCGTATAATCACTCCTTATATCGAGAATAGCGTCCGGGGCTAATTCGAAATAGTCGCTATAGTCTGCCATGCGAAGAGTTCCTTCTTGAATCAATTCATTCCACTTTTGACGTTCGATCCAATGTTCGGCAATAAAATGCCTGCAACTGTAGCTTTCGGAAATCTTGAGTGCCCCTTGGTCGCCCATAAAACTTTCAAAGTATCCATCGTATGAACTGTTTGAGCAGACCTCATAGGTTGCTCGGACCGGACCAGCCTTTGTCTGGTATTCATAGACAGCTGTAACATTGTCATACCACTGCCGACCTTTCCAGTAATCGGTGCCGCCGCTGGCAATGATGCTTGTCGGATGAGCCTCCAAAAACCATGAAAAGACATCAATCTGGTGACTGCCGAGATCGACCGCCGGGCCGCTGCCAAGCCCTTTGAACCATCGCCAGTTATGAAATTGCGTGATGTCCGCATAGCCGTATTGATTCAGCGTTGCTTCATTGATGGGGTATTTGTCCGACCGGTGAGTCAAATATTCACAACTTGGTTTGCTGCGGTTCCACTGGCCCCTGGCTTTTGTCATTTGGCCCAGAATTCCGGATTCTTTGATCAATGTGTGATAGTAATGAAGATAACGGGGATTGCTGCGGCGCTGATGGCCGATTTGCAGCAGCTTGTCGGATTGTTTGGCTGCTTCGACCATTTTTCGCGCATCTTCAACCGTATTGCTGATGGGCTTTTCACAGTACACATGCAATCCCTTCTCAAGGCAGGCAATCGTATGTTCGGCATGGCAGAAGTCCGGCGTTGCGACAATGACCGCGTCAAGGTCTTTTTCGGTATCCAGCATTTCTTTATAATCAGAGTATGCTGCGTAGTGATAGCCTAAACGTTTACTGTACGCCTTCAGCATTCTTTGGGTTCTTTTTCTTCTGTAATCCCAGATATCACAGACTGCAATAAAACGGAGACTTTTATCTTTCTTCTTGGTAATGGCATCCATCAGACATCTTCCCTGCGCACCGGCACCTAAGACGGCAATATTAATCGTGTCTTTGGGTGTGTCTTCGGTACCGAGCGCCTTGCCGCTGACATACAAACCGGCGCCAATAGCGGCAGTTTGCCGGATAAAATGCCTTCTGTTTAGACCGTGTTCCATCTGTTGACTCCTTACCGTATAATTTTAATCTGTCATTCGAGCCTTTCGGTCAGTTCGCTCAGATTTTTATATTGCGGGCTGTTGGTTTGGGCTTTATTCAGACGTTTTTGCAGCATTGTGTCGATATCTTTTTTCAAAACAGTGTACAGCCGTTCAAGGGTAGCCTCGGTCTTCTTTCGTACCGACGGAATCGTGCAGGTCATAGCGTCCAGCAGGGCGTTAACGGCTTC
Source organism: Sedimentisphaerales bacterium (assembly GCA_028282905.1). GTDB lineage: Bacteria > Planctomycetota > Phycisphaerae > Sedimentisphaerales > Anaerohalosphaeraceae > 4572-13. The sequence goes on from JANQGW010000129.1 coordinate 17,779, forward strand.
CGGCACCGTCAGGCCGTTTTGCAGGATGACGTTGGCCAATTCGGAATTGGTCGCTTCTTCCATCGCCACGATCAGCCGCATTGCATCAATGTGTTCGGGCATCTCAGCCCCGGCCATCATCGAATAGGTCTCGATATACTCGCGCAGCAACCGCAGCCACCGGTGATCGGTGTTAAAGGCATTATACGACAATGTGCTGTATTTGACTTTTTTCGGGCGGCCCTTTTTATCGGCATATTTCAGCCGACGGTCATGGGAGTAAATTTCCACGGCGTCCAGCAGCGCATCCAGTAGGTCTTCACCCGTAAACCCCCTGAACTTAACGCCGTTCGGCGGAAATTCTCTGTCCCCGAACTCCGCATCCGAAACCGTTCGCTGGAGACCATCCTGATGATGCGCAACGACAGGCGTGCCGCCGGCATGGGCTTCCTGCTGGCTGATTCCGCACGGTTCGCCGACTTCGCCGCCGGACGGCATCACAAAGAACTGCCCGCCGACATAGACATTACGATACAGCGACGGCGACAACGCGCCTTCCGGATAATACGCAAACCGGCCATGGAAATACGGATCTCCCGCAATCCGCCGAAAATGCATATCATACCGCCGCCCGTCAAAGCTGTCCTCAACCCGGCCGCAGATGACATACTGGATCCGCTCATCCCGCGACAGGAAATACTCCAGCACGGTCGGCCCCATCATTTTCCACGGCTCATAGACCACATATCGCTTGCCGTGTTCATCTTCATACACTTTCCAGTCCACCAGCAGTTCGAAACCCTTCTGCTTGCAGACTCGGTGCAGCATCGTAAAGATGATATGGTCAGTCTGCTCATCATCCGGCCGCAGGCGAATATTCGGATCATTCTGCAGTCCCAGCTTGGCCTGCTTTTTCGCCTTGGTGTACTTGGTAAACAGCCGTTTTCGAGCCGTCGGGTCATACGTTTCCAGAATACTCTTTTTCGAGCTGAACCAGAACCGCTGCCTCGCGGCCATATTAAACCCGTTACGCCGGCTGAAAAACCGTTCTTCCGCATACATCTGCTGGAAAAGATGCCCGTAATGGAACACGTTCGGCTCTTCCAGCATCCGCTTGCGCATTGCCTTGCTAACCGTGCCGATGTAATCCGACGTTTTCAGCATGACGTATTTCAGATCAATCTCATGTCCGCTGTGACTGTCCGGATTCATGCAGATGTCAGCATTGACCACTGCATCCATCCCCATCACCATACAGTAATAGTACCGACGGAACGGGTTGTCCTCATTCATGCTGATACAGTATGACGGATGCGGGTTGTGCATCATGCTGCCGACCTGCGTGTTGAAAAAGTGCGGATCGGTGAAATATTCAGTGGTGCGTTTCAAAAACGCGCCCACCAACCAAGTCGGCCACTCGTTCGTCTGGATAATGCTCGGATAGTAGTTATACGCCCGGAGTGCTTCCAGTGTCCCCTGCGAAAGAAGTCTGGCCCGGCGAATTTTATCCTCGCCGGTTTTGCCACCGTAGGGGGCATCCAGGTACTTACCGTTTTCAAGGTACAGCACTTCCACACGAATGGACTTTTTATGCTTGACACGAAGCACACTGCTGCGAAGGATATTGACCACATCCGGCTCGGTATTGCGATGGATAGACTGCGTCGCCTCGTCAAATTCCGGGAACTGCACAGTGAAGTTATGCCCATCATACTTCGGAGCATAGCTCTTGATAATCTTGTCGCGATACGCTTCGTACAGCGGTGTGACCACCACCACATGGAACCCCAGTTCGCTGAGTACATCAGCAATATCCGTTGTATATATCCCCACACCGCCGGCATGGCCGCTGTATGCCGATTCCGGCGAAACCAGCACAACCGTCCCCAGGTTCATCCCATGCAGCACGTTAACCGCCGACTGACAGATGCTGTTGTCAAATTGATCTTTCTCATTGACGGCAATCCGCATCAGAAAACGGGTCAGTCGCTTGCGTCGCTGTGTGCTCGCTTCCGTGATTTCAGCGAGAAGTGTCGAAAGACTGTTCAGTCCCAGCTTGCGTTTCTTGTCGATCCACTTTGCCAGCAGAACAAACAACTCCGAAAACGTCCCAAAATCTTCCCGACTCTGATCCAGCAGGTCGGTAAAGGTCTGTGCGACATAGGTATATTGAACGCGGTCTTCTTTGCCGTATCGCAGGTATCGCAAAAATGAATCCAGCAGCATCTGGTCTCGGTTGATGTTTTCGGTCTTGTCCGTCAGTTCATACACATGAGTCGAAACCGCCTCCAGTACACCGCCAAAACCTAATCGCATCAGTTCCTGCCCGGACCAGTATTCCTTTTGCCCGCGACGTTTGCGGCCTTCGCTGTTGTTGTAGCGTTCGGTGATCTCATAAATGCCATCCGGGCGGATATGCTCAATCGCTCGCCCGTCACTGCCGCTGTCCAACAGGAAATTGAAATTGCGTGACACGGCTTGCTGACCATCGGAAATAGCGTTGGGGAAATTAAACACACACAGGTAGGCCTTTGCCTTATGTGTTCGCACAAATGCCGCAATTCGCGGATTCCTCGTTCGGATCGGCGCAATAAACCCCCGTTTAAACGATGGATTATCATCCACAAACTGAAATAGCGACCGCAAAAATTTTCCAAATCCGTACAGAATCGGATAATTCGCCAGAATCTGCCAGCGGGTGCGATTCTCCCGGTCCCATGGATGCGAAAAACGATTATTCACCCAGTGCTTCCAGCACTCGGTATAGGCATCGTCAAACCGCTCTTCCATTGTCCCGGCCGTCTCTCCCGGCAGCCGGCTGATATGATACATAATCGGTCCCTGGCTGCTGAGCACCAGAAACGCCGCGACCGGCCAGATCATATTTTGATAGTTACTGGCCGGCGACTCCTCATCATGGCTGTTAAACAGTGACAGCGTCTGCCCGCCGTGCGTGCGATAGATATTATTCAGATATGTCAGGTTATCATTCAGGCCCAGCGACTGGCTGACATCCTCTCCGCTGCGAATATTCTCCATATTCTTAATCAGCGAATTGTACGGAATCGTGCCGGACTTGAGCATCCGAATTTCATTACCGTGCCATTGTTCCGAATAGACCACAAGCGCTCGTGGTACAGCTTTTTGAATCTTATAGCACATATACAGCAGGGGGATATTGGGTTCATCTGTACCACGCAGATCCACCGCCTCGAATCCTTCCGATGTAACCTGCCCCATCAACCGTGCCGTGCGACGCTGTTGTCCATCCACAGGAAATACCGTATCAAATCCGTGGCCGACGTCAATCCGCAGGCCGAATCCCATGCCCGCCAGTTCAGACGCAATCTTCTCCAACCGCTCGACATTCTCAAAATCCCGCATGTTGACCATAAAGCTGTCGAGCCACTCACTCCACTCGCCGTCCCAACCGGCCCGACAGGTCAAATTGCCCTTGTCGTCTCGAATATACGCGGGCATCTGATACGGATACGATACATTAGCACGTGAAAAATGCGACAGCACACACAGCAGTACCTTCATCCCCAGCTTGTCGGCCTTTTTACGCAGCCGCAGCAACGCCTCAACGCCGCCCAAATCCCGGCGAACCGTTTTGCCGTCCCAGACGGAAAATACCGATGGGTCCGGCCCGGCCTCGCCTGCCCAGCCTAATTCCAGTGCCCCCAGTGGGTAAATCCGTGTATAACCTTCCGCGCGAATCGACTCCAATTGCTCGGCAATATCGTCAAACGTGCCATAAACATACATTCCATTGGCATCTTTGACCGGCTGGAGTTTTTCGTCGAGCTTTAAATTAAACGTGTCCGCATAAAAGCTGAGTACCCGTTGACCGCGTTCGTCGGGAATATACTTAATCAGCCCGTGGGAATTCTCATCAAGTTCGTCAAACTCCCATTTCTCCCCGCTGTCAACAGAGGTCTGTACCGAGTAATGAATCCAGCCGGCCTTGACGGGAAATGTTGCGGCAAAGGTCATCGTGCCGCCGTCGCCGATTTTGCCTTCAGCAGTCATTTCAACCGGTTTTTTCCGCCGGCCGTTCACCGCCCAGGCGATGCGCACCTTGAACCGGTCCTTACGCACCTGTCGCGGCTTGACAACATTCACGCGAACCATGGCCGGCTTTGACCGAAACGCCGAGCGATGTACCTGGCTCGACGGAAACGTCGCGGGCCGTTCGGTCAGAATATCTTCCAGCATCGCGCTGACTTCCATGCAGATCGACCGGCACATGCCTTTATCCGGATTGTTCCAATAGTACAGCGCCGAATACAGCAGACGCAGCGATTGCGGCGTATTGCCTTTTTGCCGAAGTTTGCGAGCCAATTGTCCGATGGCGTTTTTAACCTTGTGCAGGTCGTCGGCCAGCAGCATTTCCTCCAGCGGTTCCAGCGATGGATCTTTGGCATAAGCCTGCAATTTTTCCACCCACGGGCGAATCCACCGACCGCTGTCATGGAAAATATCGGTCCGAACGGTTCCGTATTCAACCGACTGACTCGCCGATTCGGTGCTCATCGCGTCAATCGTATCGCGGTCACACAGGCGAATCACCTTGAGCAGCTTATTCGGCAGTTGATACACCAGTACCACCGAATCAGCTTCGGCAAACGCCCACTTGAATCCCATCAGCAACTTTTTGGCGGTTGGCGTTTGAAAGATACGTTTTTTCTGCAGTGTTTCGGCAAATTCACGGATGGCTGCCTTGATTTTAGGCTTGACACGCGTTTTCGGCCCACGCGTCGTCTGTAAAATGATCGCCGCCGACTCCGTTTGTCCCAGATCGGCCCAGAACTGTTCCAGCAGTTGTAAGTTATCAATTTGCTGCAGCATCTCCAGCCAGTCCGACTCGGCAAACTCTTCCGCGTGACCCTTGGTCTCCTGAAGGGTGGCTTTTAAAATATTCGGATGTTCGGCCAGAAAATGCAGACTGTGCAGTCGAACCTGCGTGATGTGCTGCTGCGGATGGCACAGATGATAAAATGCCCGTTCCAGAACACCAACCAGCATGCGGTGCCGGCGCATCAGCAGACGCTTGCCGGCAGTAAATAATGCACCATTCAGAACAATATCGTGCGGCAGCAGCTTGGCCGTGCCGGTCATCGCGTCGGTGATCCGAAGTTGAATGCGTCGTTTGACGAGGGACTTATAAAAGCTGCGAGATTGTTCTTTAATCAGCGAAACTGTCTCGCCCAGCGCGGTGTCAAGTATGATCTTGCGGTCCTTTTCAAAGTTGCGCAGTGATGCCTCCGGGGTGGTATAAATGATCTTTCCCGAAGCCGTAAAGCGAAACACAATGGTCGTGTCCATGAGCCGTCCCTGATTGTGAAAGTACAATTCCGTTGATAAAGCATCCTAAATAATCAGCTATACTAATTATAGCCGCAAAAATGCCGGTTTCAAGCGAAATGAACCGACAACGTATCACGTTTTTGAACAAAATGAAAAACTTTGGCAGAATTATGCAATATCCTGTAAGATTGTGATGTCAAATAGGTCAAATGTTGATAATGATTCACATAACATATATGTATTGGATAATAACGCGAATAATATGAATAATAGAAAAGAGAAAAGTATGAAAGTTTTCCGGTTTTGGATTGCTGCAGTTGTGATGAGTTTCCTGTTTGCTTCTGGTGTAAAAATTTTCGCTGACGAAGGCGGAAAAGCCAAAAATGAAAAACACAAAGTGAAGCTGGAAAAGTCAGACATGCAGCGACGGATGAAATTTTTACCCAGACCGCCGAAAGGATACCGCTTTAAACCACTTTGGCAGGATACGTTCAGCGGCAAAAAAATCGACACCACCAAGTGGAGTATTCGCGGCGACCACAAACGCAAGGATGGTTTCTGGGAAAAAGACAACTGCTTTCTGGACGGCGCCGGTAAACTGGTGATCCGAGCCGCTAAGGAAGAGAAAGGTTATACGACGGGCTGTTTATCAAGTAAGGGCAAGTTTGAACATGACTTTGGCTTTTATATTATCCGATGCAAATTTTCACGAACCCAGGGCCACGGCCCCGCGTTCTGGCTCCAGTCCGACAGCGTCGGCAAAGTCGGCGACGAAGGGCGTGATGGGACCGAAATCGACATTCTGGAAAAATTCAAAAATGATGACCGCATTCAGCACGCTTTGCACTGGGACGGCTACGGCGAAGATCATAAAGCCGCGTCATGCACTGTCGAAATGGAAGGCCTGTCAAGCGGTTATCACACGTTTGGACTGTTATGGACGCCAACCGAATACGTTTTCTATGTCGATGGTATCGAATCCTGGCGAACCACCGCTGGCGGTGTCTCACAGGTCAAGGCATACATTCTGCTGTCCGACGAAATCCGCTTCTGGAACGGCGATATCACCAAAGAAACATTCCCACAGGATTTCTACGTCGATTACGTCCGGGTATACGACCTCGTCCCGATCAAACAAGAAAGCAAAATAACTGACGAGACAAAAAAATAATGACATTAGTGTTTATTCGTGTCCATCCGTGGTTCTTCTGCGGATAACAAATCGTATCAGCCCCACGGCGATAACCGCAATCAGAAGCACCGTCAAAATTAGTATCGTATAAGAGCTGTACGCCGCCAGCTCACTGTGAACATGATGCAGAAAAAACGCCCACCCCACAATCGCCGCATACGTTCCGATTAATACCGTGGTGATATTGACCCACACCCGCAGCCCCAAAAGATAGCCGATCATACAGCCGACCACCGGCCCGGTCATCCAGAAGGGCAGCCAAACGAAAAAAAACAGCCCCGCGATCCCATATCGCTGAACCCAGCCTTTTTTCGATTCGGCGGCTTTGCGTGTGCGGTCCGAAAGTCGCTTGAGCCATTGAATCACCAGCAGTTGACGCCAGATAAATACGAATAGCGGGTAAAAGATGAACACAAGAATGGTTTCCACCGCCATACAAAGCAAGATCACCGGCAGATGCCCCAGCCCCAGCGAATAGCCGAATGCCATACACGCCACCCGCCCGAAAACAACCTCCGTCGCCGTCATGCCCAGCAATCCCTGAAAATCCTCCGGCGACAAAAGCAGCTCCATTCCCAGCCAGATGAGATAGCCCAATGCCATCGTCAATCCCACGAGCAAAACATGCCCCTCACTGCTCGACAGGACAGTCGCCCGAAATTCCGAATTGGATTTTCCATTTCGCATCGCCAAAAACCCTTCTCCCTATAGTGTATCGAAAAAAGGCCCGCAAAATCAAGGAAATTGGAGTACGGGAATGTTTAATGAGCTTTTTCAGAGTCTGTTCGGCGCTGTTTTGTTCTACCTGCATAAAACTCAAGTATAATATTACCTGCAATTAAGACAATTAATATGCAAGCCGATATGGTCAGCAGTTCTTTATCGACTTGGGCGGTCACAGTCATATTTTTAAAGGTGCCGCTCGGAAAATAATCCTTCGTTGACTCCTCTTGCATAATCTCGGGATGGTGCTCCCATAGCCCTTTGCTGATTGAATTCAGTTTTTCTTCAAATTGGTTGGTTCGATGAAATGCCAATACTATAACGAACGCCACAATGAGCATAATAAGCATGTTTATCAGCAACTTGGCAATTCTCATTTTATTTCCCTTTGAACATTGCCTTCTGTGGAATAATAACCTGTATTTTTACTGATGTGACGCGTCTAACAGATGCGAAATCAGGATTTTCAGGCCGATGGCGATGAGGATCAGGCCGCCGAGAATTTCGATTTTATTTTCAAAAAAGTGACCCACTCGCTTACCGATTTCACAGCCCGCATACGAGAGGGCAAAGGTGATCACACCAATCAAGATAACTGCTAAGGCAATCGAATGCGTGATCAGCGACAGGGTAATCCCGACGGCCAGCGCATCGATACTGGTGGCAATACTCAGGGCCACCAGGACCGCCATTTTCGATGGGTCTTTCGGATTTTCTTCAACCGCGTCAAACTGGAACGCCTCATAGATCATCTTGCCGCCAATGCTCGCCAGCAGGGCGAACGCGATCCAGTGATCCCACGCCGCCATCTTGCAGGCAAAGCTCTGGCCCGCCGCATACCCGATCAGCGGCATCACCGCCTGAAACGCCCCAAAGAAAAACGCCATCCGCAGGGCATGACGAACGCGCAGCTCTTTAAACACAGACCCGGATACGATCGACACCGCAAACGCATCCATCGCCAGCCCAACCGCCACACCAATGACTGATATTAATTCAAACCCACTCATAATGTCATTCCGAACGAACCCCTTGTCATTCCCGCGAAAGCGGGAATCCAGTATAAAAAAGCATCGCCGAAGGCGATTCCAAAGTTTTATCTTTTTGATTGTAAATTTTAATCTTTCTTCGGTCCAATGTCAAAAACCGCAATCTCCGGCCGGGCAAAGAATCGTACTCGCGGCGTGCGTCCTCCTTCCATGCCGATACCGCGGTTGACATACAGTTGAGTGTCGCCTTGTCGATACAGCCCGGCCTCAAACTTTTTACCGTGCCGAGACAGCGTTACGATCGCCCCATAAAACGGCAGGGCGACCTGCCCGCCATGTGTGTGCCCGCACAGGTACAAATCCACCGGGACCGTTGCGATATAATCCATCATATCGCTGTTATGGTACAGCAGCAGGTTAAACTCATCCGCTTCCAGTTGATTAAACAACCGCTGACTGTGCCGGCCGTTCTCAAATGCCAGCCCGCCGATCACAATCGATTCACCGTTCTTTTCAATCGTTTTTTTATGCGTTCGCAATTCCTGAAACCCGGTATTGTCAAACTGTTTTAAATCAGAGTAATATACATTCCAGTTCCCGTTGACAGCATATTTGCCCAGCGGCGCCTCCAGTTGGTTCAGAGTGTTTTGGAAAAGTGGCAGGGCCTTTCGGGTATTCAGCGCATCACCGGTAAAAACAACAACATCCGGCTTGAGCGAATTGATCAACTCAGGCAGCCGTTTCTCCAGCCGAACTTTTTCATCACAGTGGGTATCGGTAATCTGCACCACCCGAAATGTGGTTTCCGTCAGTTTATCCGTTTCAATCGAAACCATGCTGATTTCCGGCCAGTACGGCTCGATAAAAAGTGCATACGCAATGCACATGGTGCCGAAAGTCGCAATAATATGTAAGGCTATCGCGCCGCGGCTGGTCAATACTTTCTTTGTGTCCTTCTTGCGGAGTCTGCGAATCAGCCATGTCAGCAGCATCCGAAAATAGAGATAATAAACCAGCAATACCCCGCCCGCAAAAATCATCGCCGGCACACTCGATGTAAGGATATATTTCATAAAAGCTCCTCTTTGATAATTCCCTTACCCGTCAGGTCGTCACAGATGGTATGGCCGGGCCGAACCACCAGAAAATCGCCCCCATCCCAGTTGCCGTCCACAAGCCGCTGCATCAGCGACGCATCGCCTGTAATTTCGTCGTATTCCCAGTTTAAGTGCTCGGCGCAGGCCTTCGTATAAGCCTTCGCTTTCTCCGCCCCCGGCAGCCCCCAGTCAATAAACACCGCCCGCTGATACTCCTTAATCCACGTCTCCTCCATTTCCATCAAATATTGAGCATTGTCGCCACCGTATTTCTCAGTATATTCGGCCAGTTTCTTCTCATACCGCTCCTTGCCCGGCATCAGGTCATTGCAATGCTCGATCCAGCCGACACTGTACCAGTAAATTCCCTTGTGTGTATCGAAATACGATTGATACGTATCCCGGCTCCCCAAAAGCAGCGTCATGCAGTCATGTCCGCGAGCAACCACCACCGGCACATCGCATTTCAAGCCGCAAATGCCGTTACTGCACAAGCAGTAGCCTAACAAAATCGCATCGTAGGGTTTTCCGCTGCCATCGCAGGTCTTTTCCAGCTCTTTCTGCACCTCAGCCCGCAAAACGTCCGGCCGGTCATGCAGTCCCTGCGGCATCAGCACAAGATCAACAATATTCTCACTGCGGGACGCACACAAATACGCCTCCCGCTGCATCACCTTGCAAACTACAAATTTCAATCGCATGAATCAACCAGTCAGTCTTAATTAATCTTTCGGTACAAGCGTAATGGATTTCAGATTCATCAATGCTTCTGTAATGGATATCGGCCGCAGGAATAGAAAATGATTGCCGGGACGCGATAACGTTACCTGTCCGATTTCCAGCGTCTGATAGTTGCCCCAGCTGCCCGTCGATTGAATCGTGACCTGGAATTTCTGATCGCCCAGAGATACTTCAACTTGGCCGCCGTTATTCGGTGCACACGCATATTCGAGAATCAAAGAGTAATCACCCGGGTGCTGTTCAACAGTGCCGCCTTTGTGCACAGACTTGCCCGGCCGCTTGACCAAAAACGGGAAAAATGCGACATCGTTAGTATTCATCCAGTACCCCAGGTTCACGCCGCCGTTTTCCAGGACCAGCTTTTCGCCGCGAATCAGTGCATCACGCGCAGATAAGCTGATCTTTCTGCCGGCGTCCTGTACCGGGTAAGGGTAAGAGACAACTTCCGGTTTTCCGTCAATATCAACCGCCACAACAGAAGCCGCCGGATAGGGCGCTTTCTCCGGTACCTTGACGATCAGTGAATCTTCCTTCTTTGTAAAATCGCATTTGGCACCGGTCGGCATAAGCATTGCCGCTTCTACCTCATTTTTCAGCCCGGCGATCTCAAGTTGACCGGCTTGAGGCCACGTGAAAAGAATGAAATAAAGGCGTGTTTTGCCGTTGCCGAGATCCTTTGTTGTGCATCGACCGTCAAACGTATAGTCCTGAAACGGACTGGCTGTCGTGCCGTAAATCGCATCGCTGTAATCTGCCATCCATTCGCCAACGCCTCGAAGTACATCTTTGCACTCTGACGGAATGTCGCCTTTTGCATCCGGCCCCACATTGAGCAGCAGGTTGCCGCCTTTACTGACAATATCAACCAGCAGGCGAATCGTCTCGTCCGTTGTCTTCCAGTTATTATCGTGGGCGCTGTAACCGAAGCTTTCATTCATCGTATGACAGACCTCCCAGTCAGCCCCTTTGATGCCTGTGGGAGGCACATACTTTTCCGGCGTCACATAATCGCCGTTTCGATTTTCAAGCCCGTTCCAGAATCGGTTATTGATCACAATATTCGGCTGCCATTGCTTCAGGTTTTTCAGTAATTCACGGGTGCGCCATTTGCCGCCCTGGATCTGAGCATTACTGTAGTCCGGCCAGAGAATATCAATTTGCCCGTATTGTGTCATCAGTTCCTTCACATGCCAATGCAGATAATCGACGTATTGTTTATAGTCTCGATCTTTGTTCTTGGGCGAATACCCCGGCAAGGATAATTCGTAAGCGTGAGGATGTTGCCAGTCCAGCAGTGAATAATAAAAACCGACCTTCAATCCCGCGTCACGAACAGCCTGGGAATATTCGCCGACGACATCGCGCCCATTCGGAGATATATTGGTACCGTGTGTAATCGGATTATCAAGTGAGTAGGGGTGCTGGCTGTTAAACAGCGTAAAGCCTTCATGATGCTTTGTCGTCAGGACTGCATACTGCATCCCCGCCTGCTTGGCAACCTGTGCCCATTCTTTGGCAAACCCGGGCTTAGGCTGAAACTTCGGCTTCATCTGTTTGCCATACTCAGTAGGATGAACCGAAGCCCAGTACTGAATCCACTCGGCATAGTGCTGAGGATATTTCTTGCCGTCCCAATAACCGCCGGCCGGGCTGTAAAGTCCCCAGTGAATAAACATCCCAAACCGTGCCTGCTGCCACCAGGCCATCCGGGAATCTTTATCCTGCACCCAGTCATCAAGCCCCGCGTAAGGCTTCAGTTCATCGTCCGGCGCTGCAGTGACGAGCGTTGCACATAACATGAGGACCGACAGACATGTAATAATAGTGTTTTTTTGCTTTGTCATGATATGGATTCCTTTGTAATAATAGCCATATGTAAGTTTGTCAAATACGGTCAAATCCGTCTTAAGAAGAAGATACGTCGGGATTTAGTTTATATTCCCCGCACGATATTTCTTTTTTACCATCATACCGGACAAAGACAGGCTTTAAAAGAATTTAATACTCAAAAGAGACACACAATTGAACAGTCACCGATAAGCAGCCGCGATTTTATTCCTTCTTGATTTACTGTTTTTCCGTATTATTCTTTCCCATTGGCTCTGGGGGAAATCTATCTGCTAAACGATCCCTATTTTTCGGTTGCTAATGAGGCCATTTTTCGATATATTTTTATCAGTATCGAGATAGATGTTGGCATTGGAACTTCTTTGGAAAGGAGTGTTTATGATCGTTGTGAATACGGAAACGGTACCGGGGATGAAAATCATCCAGATCAAGGGGCTGGTACAGGGCAATACCGTCCGGGCCAAGCATGTCGGCCGGGATATTGCCGCCTCGTTCAAAAACCTCGTCGGCGGTGAACTGACCGGATATACCGAGTTGCTGGTTGAATCCCGCCGCGAAGCCCTGGCACGGATGATGGCTCAGGCCCAGCAGTTGGGCGCCAACGCCGTCGTGAATGTGCGTTTTGCGACCAGTTCGATCACCGCCGGCGCCGCTGAGCTTTACTGCTATGGCACCGCCGTCCTGGCCCAGGCCAATACACCGGCGCAGGCCGCACCGAAAGCGAATCCCATTCCGACAGCCCGGCCACAGCAGCCGACAGAATAGGAGGCTTCTGCGATGTTTGAACTAATTCTATGGCTTGCATTGCTCCTGACGGGCCTGGTGATCGGCAAGGCCATCGAGCTGCGGCACTTCCGCAAACTCGATGAGCGCGAGGCCGAATTTAGCGATATTGTCGTAACCAACCTGAAAACCGTGCCGGCCCAATTTGAAAACACACAGCCATTTCTGGTCATGGGATCGGCGGTCATCGCGACCGATTACTTTAAGGTGTTTGTTTCCGGCCTGCGGACACTGTTTGGCGGAGAGATGAAAGCCTATGTGACGCTGATGGAACGCGCCCGCCGAGAGGCGATGCTGCGGATGATGCAGCAGGCACGCGAGCAGGGGGCCACGGTTGTCTGGAATGTTCGTTACGAAACATCCACCATGGGCGGCCAGCAAAAGAAAAAGCCCGGCGGCGTCGAAGTTGTCGCCTATGGAACCGCCCTGAAAGGGGCAGAAACTGCATCGGCCGTTTAATACGAAACAAGAGACATGACCGAAAAAAAAGAATATTTCGATGTCAATGCCGAACCGGCCAATTTCAATGGTGCGTTTCAACCGGATCCCTGCGAACAAAAAGTCCCCGCTATTGACGGCCATGAAGACGAGATATCAACAGTCCGCGATTCAGTGCTGAATGAGCCGGCGTTTACGGGCCAGCTCAAGCAGGCCCATCTCGGCCAGTGGCTCGCCCAAAAACGCGCCGAATGCACGCTTGCTGGCAATTGGGCCGTTACGCTGGTCGCTGCGTTTGTCGGCGGGTTGTTTGCAATCGTAGGCGCTCTGATGACAACAGATGCGCAGAGTTGGGTTACTTTTCTGCTGATAGTTTTATTTGCCCCGATTGTCGAAGAACTGCTCAAGCAATCCGGCATGATTTACCTGTTGGAAAAAAAGCCGTATCGCATTTGCACCGCGGCTCAATTCATCGTCGCAGCGGTTATTTCGGCTCTCATTTTTGCGGCGATTGAGAACCTGATGTATATTCATCTGACCGCGAACATGGTAGGCATCGAGGACATTGTCAAGTTTTCCAGCTTCCGCTGGAAGTACTGTACATTGCTGCATGTAAGCTGCTCGGTAATAGCTTCATTAGGTCTGCTTCGTGTTTGGAAGAAACAGCTTGCCGAAGGTCGAGCGGCCGACCTCGCTTACGGTTTTTGGCCATTCGTCACCGCAATGGTCATCCACGGGGGCTACAATCTAACAGTAACCCTGTTGGATTTGAAATTTTGATTTTATGTAGAAGTTATGTTTTCAGTGATAAGCTAACCGTCATTCCGAGCGAAGCCGAGGAATTTATTTAAACAGCGATTGCCGAAGGCGATTCCTCTCATAATTGTAAATTTAGTATTCAAAATTATGCGGGATTTCTTTTATGTAGAAATTCTACGCGGAACATCAGACAGTTTACATCAATCACGAAACTACGTCAATTCCACTGACCAGTAGGCGTGATCCAGAAACTGCTTCCAGCTTTTGTAGCGTTCGTGGCCCAGATGGACATGTACCATCGGGTTATTTTTGGGGCGAACCGGCTTTTTTATCAGCTTCATACGTGCCTGGGAGGGCGTGCGACCGCCTTTTTTGACATTACATTTCAGGCATGCGCAGACAATATTCTCCCACGACGTCACACCGCCGAGTCGGCGGGGAATCACATGATCCAGCGACAAACCGGCCGCGGGAAAGCGTTTTCCGCAATACTGGCAATGATTTTTATCCCGGGCAAACAGGTTGCGTCGATTAAACTTAACGGTGGTATTTGGTACCCGGTTATACGTCAGCAGACGAATGACGCGAGGTACCGCCAAATAGAAATTCACCGTAGCAATCCAGTCGTGCTTGTTGGCTTCAAACTGTCGGCGATGTGCGCTGACTTCCTTCCAGCTATTAAAATTGTAATTGGCATACGAACCGTCATCGCAGGCAATAACCTCGGCATGATTGGAAAACAGCAGTGAAAATGCCCGGCGAGCGCTGATGATACGAAGGGCCATGTAGTGCTTGTTCAGCACAAGCACCCGGCAGTCCAGACCAGGTTGGAGTTGACCGCTAAACATCGTTCTCCTCGCAGATCAATAACAGATATTCTGTGTTTCTCCCTATCTCTATTATACACGAAACAGGCAGATCGCAAGCTAAAAAATGTTTAGAAATTATCCAGCGAACGCATACAAAAGGAATGCAGAACGCGGTTTTATCACTCCGGGGAGGCTATCCATCAGACTATGTCTGGGCCGATTCGGCTTTAAGGCTCAGATTCTGTGCCCGCAATCCCTTTTCACCGGGGACCACTTCAAAAACAACCGTCTCGCCCTCATTCAATGACCGCAAAGAAGGATCGGCAAAGCAGGTATAATGTACGAAGACATCCTTGCCCTCGTCATCCAAAACGAACCCATAGCCTTTTTTCTTATCGTACCACTTGACCTTACCTTCGGTCATGATTATAACCTCCGCCGTGTTGGTGTTAACGGATTTGAAGCCCCGACGCCGTTTGTAATAGCCCGGGACGTGCAGTTTACTAATAGATTGTCAGCTTAGCTTTGGGGATTTTCGACCAGAGGGGGCTGCTGGACTGCGAGTTTCTCTTTCATCAGCCGTCCCATCTTGAACTTGACGCTTCGCTTGGGCGGCACATGCACCCGTTCCAGCGTTTTGGGGTTCTGAGCCACCCGCGCCGTGCGGGTTCGGGTCTCAAAAACGCCAAAATCACGAAACTCAAGTCGGTTGTCGGCGGCCAGCTCGTTGATGATTTCATCAAGAAAGCCCTGAACGATACGTTTTACAACGACCCGCTTGGCTTGTGTGGCCTCAGCAATCCTGTCAATTAATTCTTTTTTCGTTACTGTTGACATTGGCTGCCCTCTTGATTTAAGAATGAACATCTCCTGAATGATTCGGACTCATACGCACACCAAATATTTCACAAACTACTATACAGTAAAGACTTCGAAGCATCAAGGGTTTTTTGGAACTTTTTTAAAAAAGCCCGAAACACCCCAAAAATAGCATTATTTAGACCCTGATTGGGCTTTTTAGGGACTTTGCCAATTACTTTCTTGACCCCGCTTTCAATTGCGGCAATAATAACAATCTTTTAGAACTTTCAGGGACTTTGAAAACGTGACTTCCCCATCCAAAAAAGACATGATTTTCAGCGGCAATAAGAAAGTCGATGCCGCTTACCATACGGCCGAGTGGCTGCTGAGCGCCTTTACCTCGGTACTGGTCTTTATCGTGTTCGTGATGCAGGTCTATCGCATTCCGACCGGCAGCATGGCCGAAACCCTCCGCGGCGCGCATTTCCGCCTGCGATGCACGCAGTGCGGCTGCCGATACGACCACGATTTCATTCACCACAATTACAGGGACAAAAATAACAAACGGCTTAGCAATACCGTCACACCGACAAAGCCAATTATTATTCAGCCGAGGTCACCACGATGTCCCAGTTGCGGGTATTCAGAGCCGGATCCATTGCGAAGTCCCAAACCCCCTGTGAAGCGAACCGTTTTTAAAGGCGACCAGATTTTTGTCCAGAAGTGCATTTATCAGTTTACCGAGCCCAAACGCTGGGATGTCATCGTGTTTAAAAATCCCACTGAGCCAAAGATTAATTATATCAAGCGTTGCATCGGCTTGCCGGGCGAAAAGATTGAAATTATCGACGGCGATGTCTTTGCCAACGGCATCATCCAGCGAAAGCCTGAAAAAGTCCAGGAAGAACTTTGGATGGTCATCTATGACAATGATTATCAGCCCATCAATCCGTCTGTCAAACAGTTTAACGGCCACACATGGAAACAGCCCTTTGAAAAAGTCGGTACATCAAAGTGGAATCTGAACGCCGACGGCCCGCGCGTTTTCGCACTGGATGCCGACAGCCAAACTGTCCAGCGAATCCAGTACAATGATAAGCAGGGCAACAACTTCCAGGCAGCCTACGCCTTTGACGATCCGGGGTTGATTCGCTATATGCCAGTTTGCAGCGATCTAATGGTTCGTTACTACATGGACATGCAAGCCGGTTCCGCCGCGGGCGCTCAAATCAAAAAATATGGCATTGCCTACGAAGGCTGGGTTGAGGCCGATGGAACCATGCGGATTCTGCGATTGACGCCCGGCGGCTCGCCAATTGTTGCCGCCGAAGGGCAGTGCAATCTTGAAGATTTATCTCAAATTACCCGGTTCCGCTTTGCCACCGTCGATCATCAGGTAGTATTGGAATGCGGCGACAGCAAATTAATTCACGACCTCGGCACAGGCATTAACGATGCCGGAACCAACAGGCAAATTGCTCCGCAATTACAAATTCTTGGCAAGGGCAAAATTAGGTTGACACACATTGGCCTCTTTCGTGACATTCACTATATAACGGAAAATCCAATTTTTCAGTTTCAACAAGGTAGTGAACAAAAGCCGATGATATTAAAAGAAGACGAATACTTCGCCTGCGGTGACAACAGTCCCGCAAGTGCTGACTCGCGACTCTGGAATGAACCTGGCCTTGGCAACAATGGCCATACCTACCCGCAGGGCGTCGTGCCGAAAGATTATCTCGTCGGCAAAGCAATGGTTGTTCACTGGCCCGGCGGCTATCGCTGGAAAAATGAATGGCTGCGGTGGATTCCGTCCGCCGACGACTTCAAAGTCATCTACGGCGGCAGTAGCGATGAATCAAATAATTAAATAGTTGTCATGCCGGGCTTGACCCGGCATCCAGAGCTTTAAATAGAATTTCATGGACCAGCAACGCCCACAACCAACAGAAAGTTTCGCCCGCAGGCACCACCATTCCGCGGAAAATATCATCACACTGCTGGAATGGCTGCTGGTGGCGTTCATCCTCGCGCTGGTTTTCCAGGGCTACGCGGTCCAGGCGTTCCAGATTCCCACTGGCAGCATGGCCGAAACCCTCCGCGGCGCCCATTACCAGATGCGTTGTGTCCGCTGCGGCTATCCCTTCGATACCGACAGCGGAGCCGTGACAGTCAAGCCGCCCCAGTGTCCGAACTGCGATTATTTCCAGCCGCCGCACGCCGCGCGCGATGTCAAAAATGGTGATCGCATCTTCGTCCTCAAGTCCATTTATCAGTTTCTTGAGCCGCAACGCTGGGATGTTATCGTTTTTAAAAACCCCACCGGCCCAAAAACCAATTACATCAAACGGCTTATCGGTTTGCCGGGTGAGACGGTTCAACTGATTGGCGGTGATGTGTATATCGACGGCGAAATCCAGCGAAAACCCGTCCATGTGCAGCAGGAACTCTGGATGCCGATTTTCGTGCAGGACAACCAGCCGTTCAGTGCCGCCGGGCACTTTGAAGAATTGCATCAGTCCAACCAGGACGCCCACTATAAACCCTGGACCGAACCGTTCAAAAACACCCTTGGCTCAGACTGGCAGTTTAAGCCGGGACGTTACCAACTCGACGACAAAGCCCGCAAAGAGCATACGCTGGTCTATCAGACCAATAATCCTAACAAATTCAAGGCACGCTATGCGTATAATGACAGCAGCTACTATCAGTATAAACCAATCTGCTCGGATTTGATGATTTCCTTTTATACCAACAGCGACTACATCGACGGTTATGTTGGCGCCCGACTCGAAAAGGGCGGCGTTCTCTATTCAGCCACCGTCGAATTTGACGGCGCGCTGATTTTCTCTCGCACAGACGGCATGATTACCCGTGAATTAGAACGCACCCTGACCGGCGGCATTCAACAGCCGGGTTTTCAGAAATTCGAGTTTGCCAATGTGGACCACCAGCTCGTCCTGCGATGGGGTGACAGGCGCTTTACCTATGATCTAACCAAAGATGAAGGTTTTGTTCCAGTCACGGAGGAAAATAAACCGCCCCGTGTACAGATTTTCGCCTCCGGCGACTTGGAACTCCGCCATATCGGGCTCTATCGTGACACTTTTTATCGCGGCGAAGAGGCCGGCGCAAAACGGGCGATCAAGGAAAAACCCTTCACACTCGAAGCCGACCAGTTCTTTGTCTGCGGCGATAACAGCAACAATAGCCAGGACAGTCGGATGTGGGATATTAACGGCGACG
>JANQGW010000233.1 GCA_028282905.1 Sedimentisphaerales bacterium
ATTTTGAGGGTGAGACCAAGCTGTCGCCCAAGATGACGCTGAAATATGTGGCCCAGGAGCCGGAACTGGAACTGGACAAAACCGTTCGCGATCATCTGAAAATGGCGATCAAGCCGACGCTGGATATGGTGGATCGGTTTAATGAGATTTCCGAAAAACTTGGCGACCCGGACGCCGCTGATGATATGGATAAGCTGCTGGAAGAAATGGGCGTTTTGCAGGACAAAATCGACGCCGTGGACGGCTGGGAGACTGACCGGCTGATGGATATTGTGTCAGATGCAATGGTCTTGCCGCCGGATGATGCGCCGATCAACCGGCTTTCGGGCGGGGAGCGCCGCCGCGTGGCGCTGTGTATGGCATTGCTGGAAAAGCCGGACCTACTGCTGCTGGACGAACCGACAAACCATCTGGACGCTGAAACAGTGCAGTGGCTGGAGCAGGCGTTGCGGGAGTATCCCGGCACGGTGATTATCGTGACGCACGACCGGTACTTCCTGGATAATATTACCAAGTGGATTCTTGAGTTGGAAAACACCCGCGGGTTGCCATTTGAAGGGAACTACTCGTCATGGCTGGCGCAGAAGGCAGAAATCCTGCGTGTAACCGAAAAGCAAGAGTCGCAGCGGCAGAAAACACTGGCTCGCGAACTGAACTGGATCAATACGTCCGTTAAAGGGCGGAACCAGAAAAACCAGGCGCGTATCGATGCCTATAACGAGTTGGCTTCGCAAAATGCCCAGCGTGGCAAGAGCGATACGATTATCCGTATTCCTTCGGGACAGCGGTTGGGTGAAAAAGTGTTGATTTTTGATAGTGTGGCCAAATCGTTTGATGATAATATGCTGTTGAGCGATTGTTCGTTTGAACTGCCGCCCAACGGGATCGTCGGTGTGATCGGCCCCAACGGGATTGGTAAGACGACACTGTTCCGAATGATTACCGGTCAGGAAACCACCGATGCGGGCAGTATTACCGTCGGCCCGACCGTTGAGATTGGCCATGTGGATCAGCATCGTGACGAACTGGATGACAGTTTGACGATTTTCGAGGAAATCAGCGATGGTAAAGATATGATTGATGTTGGCGGTGTCGAAACTAATTCACGGGCGTATGTGGCCAAGTTTAATTTCTCCGGTTCGCAGCAGCAGAAGAAAGTCAATGAATGCTCCGGTGGTGAACGCAACCGCATTCATTTGGCAAAAATGCTGCGACGTGGCGGTAACCTGCTGCTATTGGACGAACCGACGAATGACCTGGATGTGAACACGATGCGTGTGCTGGAACAGGCGATTATTGACTTTGCGGGCTGTGCGATGGTGATTAGCCACGACCGGTTTTTCCTCGACCGCATCTGTACGCATCTGCTGATCTTTGACGGTGACGGCAAGACGCAGTGGTTCCAGGGCAACTTTGCGGCGTATGAAGAAAAAGTGCTGGCTGAAAACCCTGACCGCGTTGCTCATCGCCGGGGTAAGTATAAGAAGTTTAAGCTGTAGTGGTGATCTTATGACGCTAATCAAAATAAAAAATTCAATTGTTCCAGCCATGGAGTTGTGATGAAGAAAGTACCTGTTAAATTGTTGATCGTGGGGGCTGGTGATCGAGGTTTTGTCTATGCGGGGTATGCGAAACAGCATCCCGACGAGGTGCGGATTGTGGGCGTGGTCGAACCGCGCGAGCATTACCGACAGAAGATGGCCACCGAACACGGTATCGCTGTCGAGCATGTCTTTGCTAACTGGCGAGATGCGATTGAACAGCCGGCGTTTTATGACGGGGTGATTATTGCGACGCCGGACACACTGCATACCGAGCCGGCGATTGCGTTTGCCGAAAAGAAAGCACATATCCTGCTGGAAAAGCCGATGTCACCGGATGAGCAGGAATGTGAACGGATTGCCGAAGCCGCTATCCGGAACAATATTCTGTTTGGTGTCTGCCATGTGCTGCGTTACACCGATTACACGCAGCAACTTAAGCAGATTGTCGATTCCGGCCGGATTGGCAAGGTCGTCAGCATGCAGCACCTGGAGCCGGTCGGCTACTGGCATCAGGCCCACTCGTTTGTTCGGGGCAATTGGCGTAATGAGGCGGAAAGCTCATTTATGCTGCTGGCCAAGAGCTGTCATGATATGGATTGGATTCAGTATATGATGGGCGGCAAATGTGAAAGCATCTCATCCTTTGGTTCGCTTTATTATTTTAAGCCCGAAAACAAGCCCGCCGGTGCAGCCGACCGCTGTCTGGATTGCGGGATTGAATCGGATTGTCCCTATTCGGCCCCACGGCTTTATTTGACGCGTGCGAAGGAGGGTGAGTTCGACTGGCCGGTAAATGTGATTACTTCGGATTTAAGCGAGGCCGGTGTGCTTGAAGCGCTGCGAAGCGGTCCCTATGGCCGATGCGTCTGGGCGTGCGACAATGATGTGGTGGATCACCAGGTGGTAAATATGCTTTTTGAAGGCGGCCGGACGGTGTCGTTTACCATGACGGCGTTTACGGAAATGTCCGACCGCAAGACCTTTCTCTTTGGGACACGCGGCCAAATTGAGGCGACCGGCTGCATGATTAAAGTGATTGATTTTCTCACTGATACGACCGACTGCATCGAGATTAAGCCGCCGACCAGCGGACACGGAGGCGGTGATGACAACCTGATGCGAAATTTCGTGCAGGCATTGGCGGAAAACGATCCGTCAAAGATTTTATCCGGCCCGCAGGATACACTGCAGACCCACCGGATGACGTTTGCCGCCGAACGGGCCAGACGAACGAACAGCGTTGTGAAGTTGTAGTAGAAATAATAAAACAAGGCTCCGGCGATTTATGCCGAAGCCTTCCTGAAAGGGTGATGCAGGTTATTTACTGCCGCATATCATTTATCGCTGCATTCGTCGAGTGCTTTGACTTTCCCGCATGGATTTTCGCTGGCGGCTCCAGTTTCGTTGGTCGAGGTTGTCAGCATCCCGGTCATTTTCGGTTGCATACGAGTCCAGCTTTTTGCTGTTGAGCTTTTTGGCGTTGGAGCGTAGGTAATAGGCATTGTCATGGAGTGCTTTTTGAGCTTCTTTTGTCTTTCCGGCGTCACGCAGAGCCAGTGCCCGTTCATTGTTTTCGATGGCGATTTGTTCGACGGCGTCGGCCAGGATGACCTTGTTAAGATGTCGTTCGATCTCGTCTTTGGAACTTGAGAACCGGACGCCTACCGAGTTATTCTGCTTGGTCATTTTGCCGGTTTTCATGTCACGGTAGTTGATGCGGACATATGCCAGTTCACGATTTTTCTGCCGGGCATCGGCGGGTATTTCCACTTCGAGGATGGCATATTTTTCGTGACTGCTGTAAATGTTCTGGATGTCCAGTGTGACGTTGCGATCCTTGATCGTGCCTTCCCGTCCAAGAATCCGCACCGGGCGGAACTGTTCGCCGCAGGTAATTTCGATTTTGATCTCCTGGGCGACCACAGAAAGTGCTCGGCCGAATTCATCGTCAAAAATCCCGGCCAGTGCATCAGCGGTTTGGGCGAAGTAGTGACCGCCATCGCTTTTGAAGGCAAGCTGACTCATCAAATCCTCATTGTAGCCCAGTCCCAGCCCGATGGTGGTCACCGAGATGCCTTCTTTAACGAGTGCGGCTCCGAGCTGGCCCAAATCGCATGGGCGGTCCGGCCCAACATTGGCCAGTCCGTCGCTAAGCAGGACAATGCGGTTGACTTTGTTTTTGGCGATAAACTTGCGTACTTCATCTGCTCCATTCTGCACGCCTGCGTACAACGCGGTTGATCCACCCGCGTTGATCTGCCGGATTTTCCGGATAATCGTCTCTTTTTTCGTCAGCTTGGTTGCGGGCACCAGTACCTCGACATTGCTGTCATAAAGAACGACTGAGGCAATGTCAGTAGATTTGAGACGGTGCAGCGCCAGGATGGCGGCCTCTTTGGCTTTCTGGATTTTCTCGCCGCTCATCGAGCCGGATTTATCAATGACGATAGCAACATTAACCGGTGTGCGGCCGTCCAGCAGTTCAGCCTCGCAACCGGTCAAACCAATGCGAAGATAAACCGTCTGCTTGCCCTCATCCGGCACAACGGGTTTATCCGCCGCGGCGGAAACGGTTACGGTTGCCGCCTGTACCGGCATTGACAATATCATCAACGCCATTGCAATAAGAGTGATTGTGTAAAGTTTGAATTTCATGATTTCGGTCTCCTTTCATAGAGAAAAATGTATTAACGCCAGTAATAATGCCAGTTGTATTCGAGTTTGATGTTCTCTTTCGGGGCCAGTTCAACATCCCAACTGACCTGTCCGATACTGTTAAAGTGGTACCACCACCACGGCCAACTGCACCAATTCCACCAGAACGGTGTACCTTCCTGGAAGACGAAGCCGTCATACCCATGCCCCAACTGCTTAACGGATCCCTCCTGTGTTGTCTTGTCCACATTTCCAAGGACGGAACGCTTAACAGTGACTTTCACCGTTTTTTGGCTGTAATTTGTCAGTTCAATATCTCCGGTCATATCGACTTTAGCATAGTAGTCACCTTTCCATTTTACCGCATTCGGTGTTGTTTCTGTCTGCTTGTCAGATTTTTTCACTTTAATGTCCAATGCAGTGGTGATCTCCAAATCGCCCGTGCCGCCGATGGAGGTAAACTTCATCATGCCCTGTGCCAAAACCCGTTCATTTTTGAAGATTGTTGCCGGGGCGGTGGTAAGCGGGTATTCGGATTTGTTAGTCAGGCGGATTTTATGCATCGCTTTGGGGGCGTGGAATAACCGGGCTAATTTCAGGTGCTGGTTGGTGTTAAAGTTCCGGCGCATTTCCAAGGGCGGTGCAAAGTTAACATCGACGGTGTAAATATCCTCGTAGCGCAGCGTGTATTCTGCAATCGGCAGCACCATCCGCTGTCCTTTTTTTAATGTGATGTGATCCAGCGTAAACACAAATAAATCCTCATTACCTTTCATTTCTTTTAGTTCTGGCCCTAAATCAATCCCGCCCGGAGAACTACTTTCTTCGCGAGCAACTTCAGTAAAACGTGCTGCTCGTTGTGTCATGATCGCATTTGAAAAAGCATAGGCCGTCTGGCTGTCCGGGCGAAAGTGGCGGGACAACTGTGCAACGGTATCCTGAAACGAGATAGGATCCGGCGTGTCTTTGAAGATGAAAGTGGGGACTCCAATGACCAAATGTGCTTGGACATCTTCCAAGTCAGCCAATTCATTAATAATTGTGCCTTGCAGTTTGATCACGGCCGTTCCTTTGCCGTCGATCTCGACGCGATAACTGGGAATCCAGCGAATGCCTTTTTCGATATAAGCCATGCCGATTTGAGTAGATTCAGACAGTGGGGCTTTTTTGAGTTTAAGTGTCATCGTCTCTTTCATCTCTTTTCGGGTGATCGTGTTTTTGGGAGTATCTAAAAATGTAACATCGTGGATTTGTGAGATGGGCAGAGTTTTAATGCCTTCACGGACTTTCAGCAGGACGACTTTGTTGCCTTGGGCAGGATAGGACAGTTTTTCGTTTTCGAGCACTCGGATAATTGTTGCCTCATGATACTGGCCTGAATGCGAATCCTTGAACAGAATTTCGCCCTCCATGTTACTTTTCAATAATTCCTCAACTGTTATTGCGGTTTGTTCAACATCCACTTCGTCCCGGCTTGAGATCACGCATTGAAGTTGATTGTCCGGATCGGCGGAGTAGGCCCAGAAGGTTCCCATAATCGGAGCCGGTAGTTCATCCAGTACGACATCGCCGCTGGCATTGGTCTGCACCGTGCCCTCATGCAGGACATATGCGTGTCCGTCTTTGAAAACAGTGACTTCTTTAACCGGCAGTTTAGAATAGACTTGTTCGGATCTTGCACCATAAAGCTGTGAATATGAGGCCATGAGCATTAGCAGAGTGAGCATTATGGTTTTTGTGTGATTCATGGTTTCAGTCTCCTTAAAACAGGTTTATCGTTACATTTAATTATACGGGTGAAAGGGGGAAAGTGGCTGTAAAAGGTCTGTAAAATTGGGGGCGGATCATTTTACAGAAAAGTTACAGTTGCAATGGGCCTTTTTAGCCTATAATGTATATATGACAAGAATACAGGAATGTATGAATACAGGTATATAGGAATATATGTATGAAAGCCGGGCAGAGTATTTTGGTGGTTGAGGATGAGCCGAAGATTCGGGATGGGTTATCGGATTTTCTGGAGTTTCATGATTTTTACGTGACAACGGCTGAAGATGGTCTGGCGGCTGAGCGGACAGTATCCGAGGGACGGTTTGACCTGATTTTGCTGGATTTGATGCTTCCGAAGATCAGCGGTGAGCAGCTTTGCCGGAAGTGGCGGCAGCAGGGCCTGAAAACACCGATTATTATGCTGACAGCCAAAGGACAGGAAAAGGAGAAGATTGCCGGGCTGGACATGGGTGCTGATGACTATGTGACCAAGCCGTTTTCGCTGGAAGAACTGCTGTCGCGGATTCGAGCGGTGCTGCGGCGGACCGACCCGGCTCGCTCGGTGGGCCAGCGGTTTACGATTGGCCCGTTTACGGTCGATGCCGAAGGACTGAAACTTATCAACGGTAATCAGCAGACAGAACTAAGTACGCGACAGGCTCAGATGCTGCAACTGTTTGCCTCGAATCCTAATCGGATTGTCAGTCGCGAGGAACTGTACGAAAAGGTCTGGGGCGAATCGATGGACGGCATTGAGACGCGGACGGTGGATATGCACATCGCCCGACTGCGGGATTTGCTGGTTACGGCCGGCGGTGATAAGGAACTGATTGAAACCGTGCGTGGCGCCGGATACCTATACAAGGTTAAAGGCTAAAATCAAAAAGTTAGAATTGAGGGAATGGCTTTTGGCCGATACAGTTTTATGCATAGACGATTTTGGATAATTTGTTCAGTGATTGCAGCCGGCCTTGGCGTACTGAGTGTGCTGGGCTTGTCGTCGCTGGGTATGCACGAGAAGGGCTTGCGTGCTGAACGCCAGCAGGAATTTATTACGGTGGCCGAAAAGGTTCGCTTTGATGTTAAGAAGAAGCTGGATACGTTTCTGGCAACCGAGCAGTCGCGTGCTTATACCGATTACCAATATTATTATGTGCCGATGGCTGATAATCAGGCAGCGGCGCTGGTTCGCAGTCCGTTGGGCGGAGCCTTATCCAATGGTTTGGCCTATGGCTATTTTCAATTAGATTCAACCAGCCAGATTGTCAATCCCTATGCAGTCAGTCCTGATCGGGCGTCATCGGTGGTTAAGGATTATGTGGGAAATCTCGAACGTAATCTGCTGCCAGCATTGGGCAATGGTGAAAGCCTGCAGGTAACGCGGATTGAGCCATCCGATCCGAAAGAAGACTCTCTTAGTGCGAGCAGCTATCCGGCTCGTACACTCAGTGATTATATACCGTCGATACGGGGACGTGGGGCGATAACAGATCGAAAGGCAAATGAGCCGACACCGGCAGTTAAGACCAAAGCGTTAGAGTCTGAGACTCCGGGCAAGGCGGGCCAGGGTAAGAAGGTGGCTTCTAAAAGCAAATCGGATTCTTCCCGCCGAAGCCGGTATCCGATTGACCTGGAGCAAACGGATAAGACAATTCAGGTACAAAATCGCAGCCGCGGCAATTTCTATATGAATGAAGCGTATAATGTTGCCAACAGTCGCCAGCAGCAGGAGCAGGTTATGCTTGATGAAAGTGACCTGCTGGCTCAACGTATGATGCCGGACATGAATTCATTTGAAGTGGGCCAGGTTCAGCGGGAGCAGTTCGCCCGGCAGAAAGAACAGATCCTTGTTCCAAACGAAGTACAGCAGGCGGCTGTTGAATTTCAGGGACAGATGTCCGATGTGGATATACCGGGGCTGAACGATGTTGTGCAGGTGCGGATTGAACCGTTTACGCCGATTACGGTGGCCGATGACAATGGCGATAATGGCGTGTTTGCCGGACAGGTATTCTTATTGCGGCATGTGCAGATTGAGGACCAGCATCTCTTGCAGGGATTTCGGCTCGACGAGAGGGAACTGCTGCGTCAGGTGTCCGACTCGACACAGCAATTCTTACGCCGGGGGATGGGATTTGATATTTCCAAGGCAGAACTGCCGGAAGCAGCTTATACGGCGGTGCTCGATTTTGGGTTTGGTGAGGTGGTGCTGAATCTCCTGGAGCGGCAGCCCGACTGGATCATGGCGAGGGTGACACAGATTCGCAACTGGTTTTTTGCGATATTGGCGATTGTCTGGCTGGCGGTGATTGTGGCGCTGGCGACGTTCTGGCGGAATATGTATGAGCAGGTGCAGCTCTCGCGCAAGAAGGACGATTTTATCTCGGCGGTATCGCATGAGCTTCGCACGCCGCTGACAAGCATTCGTATGTACACGGAAATGCTGGAGAAGGATTGGGTTAAGACAGACGGCAAACGCAAGGAATACTATTCAACGATGCGGCAGGAAAGTGAACGACTGACCCGGTTGATTGAGAATGTACTGGACTTTTCGCGGATTCAGCGAGGTAAAAAGCGTTACGAGTTTACCATGGGTAACGTCAATACCTGTATCGACGAAGTGGTTGAGATGATGCGGCCCTATGCCGACCGAGCGGGCTTTACGCTGCTGACGGAGTTTGAAGAGGTGGGCTCGTTTTCATTTGACCGGGATGCAGTGGTGCAGATCGTGATTAATCTTCTGGATAATGCGCTGAAATATGCTCGGGAGGCGGACGATAAGTTTATTCTGGTGCGTACCTGCCAGCAGAAGGACTACGTGGTGATCGAGGTCGAAGACCACGGCCCCGGCATCGCCCGCAGCCAGCAGAAGAAGATTTTCGATGCGTTTTACCGCTGCGGCGACGAATCCACTCGCCAGGCCACCGGCACAGGCTTGGGGCTGGCGCTGGTCAAACGCTTTGCCGAAGCACATCACGGATTCGTCGAAATCGTCAGCGCCAAACCTACCGGCGCCCTCTTCCGAGTCGGTTTGGCCAACCACTACGGCAAGTAAAAGGACAAAAGCCAACATTGCTTGGAGTGACAGCGGACAATTGATTAATAAATAATCTGTGGCCATCTGTGTAATCTGTGGACTTGTTTACCCTCGCTTGTTTTGATTTCGGAATTCGCGTGGGGTGACGCCGGTGATCTGTTTGAAGACGCGTGTGAAGTAGCTTTGGTTGTTGTAGCCGACGTCATAGCAGATGCGTGTGCAGTTATGTTCGGTGCTCAGCAGCAGGCGTTTAGCGTGGTTGATGCGAACATTGGTCAGGTAATCGACGAGGGTGACGCCCATTTGTTCGCGGAACAGGTGGGCCAGCCGGGAGACGCTTAGATGGGCGGCCTTGGCGATGTCGGCCAGTGTCAGCGGCTCGGAATAATTGTACTGCATAAATTCGATGGCTGGCTTAAGCTGCGACATCTTTTTGGCGTCCTGTGAGCTATAGACGCTTTCGATAAAATCATCCAGCGCATGACTGATCCACACGCAAATATCCTCCTGGGTATCGATGGTCAGCACCTTATGAATGTAATCCATATTTTTTCGGAGTAGGGCGTTGATATCCACGCCGCCGGTGGCCGCGGCCCGACTGAGAACACTGAGCAGCTCGACCAGCCGGGCTTTGAGCAGGTTGATATTACCGGGGTGCTGGAACATGATTTTGCCCAGCAGTGAGTTGAGAATTTCCCGGCTGCCGGTTCGGTCGCCAATTTTGACCTTGGCAATCAACTGGCACTCCAGTTCATAGGGATAGGTATCTTCCGCGTCGAGCAGTTTGGTTTCCTGAATAACCTCGCTGATTTGAGACTGCTGTACGGACCGCGTGCGGCGCCATCGGACGACTTGCGGGTCAAGATTGGCGGTTTGGTAAAGCAGAACATACAAAAATTCAGCCGCCTCGTGAATTTGTCTTGCGGCGACGACCGGCAGTTGGTCCAGCGTTTCAAATATTTCATGCTCATAAATCTGCAGGCCCCGCAGACGCTTTTGTACGTCCGCCTCCAGCGTTTTATCCGGCGGCTGCCAGAGGCATTTTCCAAAAAAGACTCCGCCGAGCGGCAAATCGCCTTCCATGATCGGAGTACAGGCCAAGGCAATGCCGGCATGGCAGATGGTGATATAGGGCTGGCCGGTTTCAATGGAGATATTCAGGCTTCGCAGCCGGTCCTGTTTGCAGCGTTGGGCGGCCATTTTGGATTGTCGCAGGCGTCTGCAGAAGGCCGGCCGGCAGTCGGCTGAACAGAGCGAGCGGATTTCCTTGCCGCGGATGTCACAGGTTTCCAATGGAAGACCGAAATTGCGTTGAAACGCGGCTTCGACCTGTCTGAAGTGTTCTTTGGTGAACACCTCTGTGAGTTGAAGGCTTTGTGACGTTTTGCTCATTTTGAAGTCCGAATTCCGAAGATTATTTATATAGCAAAATAATGATAACGGAAAAGCGGATTTTCTTCAAGCGCAAACTTTTCAGCAGTTTGACTCGAAATCGACAGATGGCATGTTGTAAAAGGTTGGCGTTCCGGATCGAGTGTGTGGGTGAGAATCGAATCCGAAACGCCTTGATGAGCTATTTTGAGGCTTTTGGCCAGTTTTTGATGCTTTGAATTTTTGGCAGTTTAGGGCTTTTGTCATCGTCAACAGCCATGAAAACGGCGATTTTTGCGGTTTCGTGGGGCTTGAGAGCGACTTCAAAGCCAATCATGCAGGTATTACCGTTTTTGGCATCGTAATCGGCCCTGGGGGCGGTCGAGTAGGTGGTCAGCTTGACATCAGCGTTGGTGACGACCTGAAACTGCATATTTTTCTTTTTTTGGCTCAGAATCGCTGTTTTGTCTGAGATAATGTTGACTTTGGCGCCGGTCGTCATGGCCCATCGGATGTTGGTGGGGGTATCGTCAGCTTGTAATTCGTCTTGGATCAGGATTTGCCCGGTCGGCAGCAGCGATGCGCCGCGGACGGCTTGTTTCAACTGGCCGGCATAAACGCTGGTCATGTCGATGACGGTGTAAGGGAAGTCCTTGTCGTCAGAATAACGAGTAATCGGGGCATATCCTTTGACTTGTTGGAATTGGTCGTTGACTGTCAGCGTGTTATGCGAGTAGTTGTTGTAGCGGAAGATTTTCCAGCGTTCGCTGTTTTGATGCATTCCCCAAAGTTTCATGCCGCGTGATTCAATTTTGTTATAGCTTTCCGGCCCCAGGTCGATAGCCCATCTCAACCCGGCAGCGTCGATCACAAACGAGCCGATGTCCATGTGCCCGTGATTGACGCTGGGGCTGCCGCCTTTGACGGCCAGAAATGTCGCGTCACCATCCCATGACGTACGGAACATAGCGACCGGGTTGGGCCCTCGGAAGCATTTGGAAAGAGCTTGAGGTTGAGTGGTTTTTGGACTGGCCCAGAGCAGGGCGAAAACCGCTGTCCGGCTTCGCAGCAAGTCTTTCGGCTTGCGTTTAATGGCATTTTGCCAGATGGTCTGCTGATGCCAGGTGAGTGCGGGATCGTTAAATTTTTCAGCAAACCAGAACACTGCCGGGGTAAATCCCTGTCGAGAACCGGAGTCGGGATAGTTAAAAAACAGTCCCGTCGGGCCGGTGACATGGAGAAGGTACTGGCCGCAGTCGGCAAAGCCGTTTTTTCCTGACAGGCCGAAGTCGGTGCCGATGACCGAGTCCAAAGATGCCAGCAGAATGACGTTGAAGGTTGTGCCATACACCCAGTAGCCCGGTCCTTCCGGATAGGCGCCGTCAGGCTCATACTCGTTCATCGCGATTTGGACCTTGTTGACACTGCGGTGAACGATGGTTTCAGCCAATTCCGGATCATCTTCCATGATGGCCAGTGCGCCGCAGGTAATACCGGCGTGACAGACCTGGTTCCAGTTGTTTTCACCGCTGATCCACCAACCCGGACGCTTGTTTTTATACAGGGATGGATTGATGCCTTTTTCAAGGATGGCTTGGCGGATAGTGCGGCGGCTGGTTTCGGACAGGCTGTGATAAAGCCAGTCATAGCCGATGGCCATAGCAGTCGTCATTTCGGCGACGTCGAGAAAATGACTTGGGTTCCAGTCAGAAAATGCGGCAATCGCAAGCATTTCCTGCTCGGCGCGTTGGAGGTATTTTTTGTCACCGGTGCTGCGGTAGGCCCAGCTCAGCGTCATCAGGCGGCCTAAAGCTTTTCGCGAAACGCTCAGCAGACGCTTTCCGGTTTTGATGCGTTCAACGGGTTTTTGCGTGATAAGCTCGTCGGCCTCTTTGAGCGTTGCCAGATGCAAAACTCTCAGTTCCTTAGAGGCATTAATTGTTTGCATTCGGGCGGGCAGTTGGCTGTCGTTCAGGAATAAACGCGGATGCTGGGGCGGAGTTTCCGGCATGGCATCGTGAACCTGCTGGAGCGGGATTTCCTTGATGGGAGTTGCCGCCGGAGCGCAAGCCGTCAATAGAACAAGGCCTGCCACAAGCAAAAAAAGCGTCTTTTTCATTCGATATCCTTACTGCATAAGTGGTATTTACCCCTTAATACGCCTTTGGATATCAAAATATTGCAATAAATGCCGGACAATTGTCCGAAAATGCCGCAAAATCATAAATTCCAAGCCTTGATCAAGGATTTTGTGCGGCTATGAAGCTGTTTTTTGATGATGTCCCTTTCTCTGGCGAAGACGTGACAGAATCAAACCGCCCAGTCCCAGCAGTGCGATACTGGTCGGCTCAGGAATGGCCGGGACGGTATCGGGATCCACCGGCTGTAAGTTATTCTGTGCATACTGCTGCTGGTTTTCGAGGACGACTGCGCCGCTGACCGGGGTAACCAGTTGGTGTCTGACCGCGATGCGTTTGGCTTCTTCCAAGAATCGGTTGCCTCGTTTAGCACGTAGTTTTTCGACTTGCTGGCTGGCCCAAAGACGTACCACATGAGAAGTCGCCTTTGGAGCGTTATCATCGGCGGTTTTCTGAATCTGCTGCCGCGTCAGGGTGTATCGGGGAATGGTACCGTTCAGTTGACCAAACAGTCGATTCAGATCATCTTTAAGGCTGGCCGAACGGGGCAGACTGCGAATGCGACCGATTCCGTCGAGGGCTTCAATAATCATATTCGGCCCGGGCGTTGTCTGGATGTGGATCAGTTCCGGGCCGTCAGGCCGGCGATTCCATCGCTGTTCCAGTGCATCCACTTCTTCATAAAGATGCGGCTGTGCGGAATGAATCCAGATAATAGCGCTTCGTTTAGCTTCGGCGGCTATATCCCAGGCGCGAACCAGTGCGGGTAGATTGTCCTT
>JANQGW010000004.1 GCA_028282905.1 Sedimentisphaerales bacterium
AAATATCTTGAGCAGTTGACTGCCATGCTTAAAATGGCGGGGCTTATACGCAGTATGCGTGGCCCGCGAGGCGGATATATGTTAGCCAAGCCCCCTTCAGAAATTTCTTTCAAAGATGTTTTCTGGGCATTGGAAGGACAGATGGAATCTGCAGAGTGCCTGGAACATACTGATTATACTCTTGGTTGTGCTGATTGTGCAACCAGTCGGATCTGGCAGGAACTTAAAGATTCTATTGTAGGAGTTATGGAAAAAGTCACATTGGCTGATTTACTTGAATAGGCATCATAATATAAATGCCGGAGTAATAGTAAATCAAAATCATCCGCCTGTGGCTATGCAGATGATGCAGGAAACCGCAGATGGCCTCATAACAGTTGCTTTAGGGGGCAAACTATGGCCCAATATATTGCAAATACGGAAAGCCCATAGCTAACCAATCTGCATCGTCATTAGAAACGTAATCAGCCAAAGGGCCGTCTTTTTGCTCCAATGTCGTTTGAATGAGTTGGGCATCGTGCCAAGTTCGACTTTCAGCATGACCATCGGCAAAACAGAAAGTACTACTGTTTCCGTGCCACAGGGCCACCGGGTCAGCATATTCATCTAAATGATCTGCTGGATTGGGAATGAAATTCCAAGCATCACGGTTCATTCCCTTCCCGTATGCTTCTTCGACGAATGTATATTTACTGCTGGGTGACTTCACATCAGTTTTGCGAATTATATCGGTGTAGTTGTTCTCGATACTGAATTTTTTTAAATTGGGATTGTAACTAACACCATACAACCCGGCAGGGATTGAGTAGCTACGATAGCCACCATCGCCCTTGCCAAATGGGTCCATTGGTGGGCTTGTGTGCCGGGTATCACTTGCACAATGATAAACGTCCACAGTTTCCAAGTAAGGAAATAAAGCCCCAATTTTAATCCCGGTAATTTCTTCGGCAGTTGTACAGTTGTCCGGATCGTAGGGGGCTTTGACCCACGAATAATACGGACACATTACACTTTCCGGCAGTGGGTTCGCAACGACAATGTTGTCGTTATTCATTTCGGCGTAGATTAACCACGCTTTGCCGAGGGCACTGATATTGGCTAAACAAACAATCTCGCGGGCCTTTTTCTTTGATAGGGAAAAAGCAGGCAGTACGATTGACACCACAATAGCGATAATACCAATAACTACCATTAACTCAATCAACGTAAATCCCGGTTTTCTTTTTTGCATTTTTTTTCGAGTCATTTGGCAATCTCTAATCGTTTTAGGTTGTCCATCATAATACCAACTCGTCCCCTGAACAATAATATCAATTTTTCAACAGCAGGATAGACGTCTTAAATAGTAGCTACATTTTTCATTTTTTTCAGTCATCCAAATAACTTCCTGTACTTTTTGGCGATCTCTAAACGTCTTTTTCTTCACCAGGGGCAAATGACATGTCTTTTTGTGATTTGATGTCCCTTATAAATTTCGATTTAACAACATAAGTATTTGCAAGTCTATCGCCAATGCGTTGATGAGCTTTTGACATGCAAATTCATACACAGATAGATCAGAGTAATATGTCATAGCATCTTCCTCTTACAATTACTTCTCTATCATTAATGTTTCAAGTTAAATTCTTATAAAGAGAATCTACATTAAGAAGTAACTCTCCTAACTCAGAATTAAAAGACCAAGAATCGAGAACAAGTCTTGACATCCCGCCAAGGGTGCCGGATATTGCGTCCGTATTAGCTTCATTTTCTATTTTTATTAAATGAGCCTTGATTCTTTTTAGTCGCATAACCTCTGACTCACTATTATCAGCTTCTGACAATTTTTTCTCTACTACTCCAATTGATTTCCTAGTGTATCCGATTAGCTTAGTTAGTTCAGATTCTCTCATAGCATTTCATAGGACATGAATGTTGTCAAGTTCAATTAAAACATCCTCATCGACGGTGATTAGTGTAAGCTCTAATGATAGGTCAGACATACCTTCTTCCTCTGTCCATAGATGCATACATGCTGAAAATGTTGGTCTCTCGGAATCCTTAATTTCTATAATGTCCAGATCATCGTCATATACATTTTCAGGAGGCTTTACTAACTTCCTCCCGTAGGACAGGATCATCCCTTTAATATCATCTTCATTGGCTCGGACCCCTTTAGTTAAAATTTCAAGGCCCTTATAGTCTTCGTTGACAAGATAACTTGCAACCTGCTTCACTGCTTCAATGATTTTTTCATTCATTTGTACCTCTTATGGTCAATAACAATGTTCCCACCAAAAAGTCCCCAGCATTTCTTTCCAAGACTCATTGAGTTCCTTATTATCATAAAGTTTATTAAGTCCGAAAAAAATATCTCTTGGGTCTTTAGTTTCTGTATCTAATATGCTCAATACTTTTCGTCTTGTCTGCCAATACAGGTTTTCGGATTCTTTCAGAAACCATTCAATATATTCTTCCTTTGTTTTCATGTCACAGATTTTCAGTCTAAACGAGAGTTCAATAACAAAAAAGCCCATAAAAATCAGTGAGAACTTCATTCCATGCTTCTGACAATTCTCCTTCTTCATAAAGTTTGTCCAGTGAGGTAAAAATACTTCTTGGATTTTTTGTGTCAATTGAATTTAGCACTCTTTCTCTGGCTTGCCAATGTAAAGATTCCGCCTCCACACGAAACCAGTCTATATATTCTTCCATTGTCTTCATTGGTATTCTCCTACATAATTTATAGTTACGGTAAAGGTTTAACAACCGGAGAGACGATTGGGGAGTTCGTTATTGCTTGTGTTCCCCCACCGACACCCCATTTGGGATAGACATCAATTATTGGTTCAGGAAACAATCCTTCGTTCCAGTACATTCGCGGTACAGAGATATCATCAATAATGTGTATAGTATCAAAATATACCACATGCGAAGGTGTCCTCTTTAACTGTAGATAACTTTTTGCTTCAGTAGCAGACATACTTGTAATATCGTCGAATGTAAAATAAGTGCCGCCCGGACGGGGTGAAATCACTCCTCCCATCGCCTCATCAACAGCACCTGGACCAACAATTGCTCTGTACCCTGTACTCGGAATAGCTGTCCCATCAGGCTTTACATAAAACGAAGGCTTAGGGGTTGTTGTTGGCGGCGGAGTCGGTCTTGTCGGTGTACAACCTGACCGGTATATTTCATCAATAAAGCTGGCAGACTTTGCCATCATGCTTGGCCCTCTGGGCGTTGCTCGGAGGAATGAAATTAACACCGGAACAGCCGGTGCAACCACTTCAACACCGGCTGTCAAAATTGCCTGACTATACAAATCAAGAACGAATTTCTTAAAGCGGGGTTCGTAAGAATCGTATAGCTCTTTTGTCTTGAATACCTCCCGCACTTCACCAGCTGTGAGGGTAAACGGACTCGTTTTAATGATTTCGTTGCCCTGAATCTTGAACGTATCCAGCTCAACTTCAATCATCGGACAGCCCGCAAAATGCTTTGACAAATTACCCCGGCCGGCTAAATAAAGGGCCAGTGCCATCCGTCCCTCTTTGAATTTTAAGTAGTCTTCCAAACCGCATAGAGGAGTGTCGTCCGAAATATCTTCTTCATCCTCCCCTGGATTCTCAAGATAAATTAGAATCTGATCCATCGTTAAAGGTTTTTCCCCGCACAGACCAAACGGATCAACAAAATTTGTTGGGTTACTTCGGACGTATTCATACAAGTTCATGCCGTCGAAGTAGCCCCGGTCAAACTGGAGCATCCGTCCGGTATCCGGGTCAAACATCCGGGTTCGATAGTAGTAGAGGGCAGTTTCCGCATCATACCTGCGACCAGTATAAAGATACGGATTGCCGGACTTGCTTTCTTCGCCATCGACAATGGAAAGTTTACCGTAAACATCATAGTTCCAGAACTCCCTGTCTTCTTCCCGATCAAATCGACCCCCTACCAAACCGCGAACAGAGCCAAGAGCATCACGCAGATAGTACCAGTCTGATTCCTTAGTTGATGGTATATCCCAAACACCGGCAAAGTAAGCAAAATCTTCAAAGTTAATAATCTCGTCATTGTTATTATCGAAATTTCCATCCCAAATGCCTGTATCATTCGGGTCAGAAAGCCACGCCGCACAGAAATCAACAAAATCATCCCAGTCATTGGGATCACCCACATTGTACGGCGTGAACATGGCTAATACTTCATCAATGCCATTACCATACACAAATTCCCGTGTCAGTGTCGGAGTTGTGCCGTCGGCATATTCAGCGATAACCCTGCCAGCCGCATCATAGAAGAAATACGTTGTTTCCGAACTAACAGTTTTGTAAATCCTTCTTCCAAGGGAGTCAAAGGCATACTCAGCAATCGTCACCGAATTAGAATCTTCAACTTCGGTCAGTCGATTTCGGTAGTCGTAAGAATAGTTGTGGTATTCTTCGTGTGCTCTATTGTATTGCATGGTGAGATTGCCATTTTCATCATGCGTAAATTGATATGTTGAGGAAAGCCCCCAAGTGGTATCTTTCACGGTTGAATACTGATTTGTCAAGTTGTGACTATATTCAAAGGTGGTCTGGATATTGTTTTCGTTGGTCACATAAACAGTATCGCGGTTGCCGAGATGGTCGTACCCGAATTCCTCGGTTTTGACAACAGGTGTTTCCGCCTCACTGCTCATCATCACCGAACCGGCCGCCATACTCATCGGAGCCATCGCCAGGGAACTTTCAGTCAACACCGGCTGCAGTGCCGCCAGCATATCGGTAGAATTAATGACATTACCATCCACATCAAAGGTGGTAATGGTATCGGTAATGAGATTGCCTTTGCTGTCGTAAGACTTACTGGCGACAACAGTATTGCCACTATCAGGATACATGGCAAACAGAACAATGCGGTCTTTGTTGTCCCAGATGATCTGTGCAATGATTTCATCATTATCATTCAGCACTGATTCGGTTGTGTAGTTTTTGGGAACATCGCTGCCAAATTCAGCAAAGGTATAAATCGGTTCATCGGGATTAAATGCAAAGGTTTGAACCGTCTTAACTGAATTCAGGAACGAATCGATATTCCGGAATCCCGCTTCCTTAAGAAGGCTTTCCATTTGCTCTAAACGCTGGGCGACAAGGGCCTCGCTGGCTGCATTATGAATTACTTCACGGCCATTGACCCATGCCGATGCAAATAACACCAGGTTTTCCATTGATGCCGGATTACCATCAATACGCATCGCCACGACACCGTCTTCATCAGCATAGGTGACTTTTTCCAGCCGTCGCAAAGAGTCGTATTTATACACATCATAAACTGGCGACTCCAAATGATTGTACTTGCATTTTTCTCGGTTGCCGACCTCATCATAAGTATATTCAAAATGCAGAATCGATAAATCATTGACATCAACGCTATTACAATCAGTAATCCGCCCTAAATCGTCGAAGGCAAATAACTGCGTTGTATCAGCCTCTGGATAATCAATGGCCTCGGTATTACGGCCAATGTAATCATAGGTGACAATCTCATCATTACCCCTATCGATGGTCTTGATTCGGCCCAATTTGTCATGTGTAAAGGTGAGTGTTGTATCGCCGTGAGTTTGTGTTAACTTATTTCCGGCTCCGTCATACGTCCAGCTAGTCATTTTACTGATGCTGTTGGCGTCATATTGAGCCGTTTCACTGGTTTGTGCCCCAAAGCCATTATAGGCAAAGGAGGAACTGGATATCAGCACGGTGCCGACCATCTTATCGGTATAGGTTAGTTGGCCAGCCCCATCAAATGTAAATTCTGTTAAAAATCCTGGAGTTGACGTACTGTCCGGGCCATCCGGGTCATCACTTTCATAAATCACATTACCAAGCTGATCGTACCAGTAATAGATTTTTGAGCCGTCTCGCTTCGTAGCAAAATCAACCTTGCTAATAAGATTATAGGCATATTCGGCTGTCTTATTATCAGGATAGGTAACCTTCGTGGCCAGCCCGTTTTCATTGTATTCGTATTCCGTTGTTTGAATGGTAGTGGCCGTATCATTCGGATCGTATGCCTTAACTTGATATTGCCGGTTTAGACAGTTATAGACATATTCAGTTTTCCGGTTTTCTTCTCCGGTTCCGTAATCCTCAATTGTCTGTTTGATATTGCCAAAACCATCATACGCCGTAAACGTCACTACGTCATCATGTGCGGTGGTGTGCGTAACCCTGTTTAATCCATCATAGGTAAAGCTGGTGTTCGGGTCAGCCGTGTCAATGTCCCCGTCACCGTTTTCATCCAAGATGCGAGCCAACAGCCTGCCGTTTGTATCATACAGCATAAAGGTCGTAATCGTGTAATCATTGGCACCGTCTGGATCATTTTCGTATTGCTCAATTTCGGTGACCTGTGAACCCAACGTCGAATCAGAAGTATTATAATAAACCCGTTCGGTATTGTCTTCAGGATCAGTTGTCAAAATCCGTCTGCCGATTTTGTCATAAATAAAGGTCGTTGTCGCTGCAGTTGCTGATGAACCAACATAAACTTTTTGCTCGGATAGTACTCCATTCGGGTCAAAGACAAATTTCGTTACCAAATCCTTCCCCAGAACAACATCGCCACTTTCATTCGGGTCGGCCATGACAGTTTGCTGGGTGACGTTGCCCAGATTATTAAAGACCGTTCGTGTCTGGCGTACCGGGAAATCATCATTGGGATTCGTTAAATCAAGGGCATCATAGACAACCTGTTTTGTAATCTGGCTTAAGCTGTTATAGGTATTCTCGACATAGTGACCTTCCGGGTTTGTTGTCTTTTCCAAACGTCCGTAAGCATCATAATCATTCAGTGTGATATACGCATTAGGGTCTGCGGGGTCATTCGGATCGATACTCTTATAGACCAAACCGCCATCCGTATAATACTTGCTGTAGATAAAGCCGTTCGGGTCAACAACAATAGACTGTCTGCCCTGATTGTTATACCGGAACTCCGTGGTAATAGCGTTCGGTTCGGCAGCAGCCAGCTTGCATTTAATGTCAAACCGCAGATTTCCGGCAATATCGTATTCGTAGTGGGATGTGAAATCTTTGTTATTGTCAATGCTGTTCGGCTCAAAACACAGGCGTTCAAACGTCACATTGCCGAGATCATCATAATCAGTTCGACTGTCAGACAGAATCGCACCATCAGATTCACAGGCAATGACTCGTGTTATGTCCCCGGCATCGTCATAGAAGTTTTCTACATAGGGGCCGGACTTGCTGCCCTGATAAGTTCGTTTGAGTTGATCGTAATTATTGTATTCATAAACCAAGTAACTGCCGTCCGGGCGGATATGATCGGTGAGATTGCCATTGTCATCGTATCCGAAGGCGGTTTTTACAAGCACGATATCGTTGGGGTAAGTACCATAACCAACATTTTCTTCTACCACCAAGCCGCGACCGTCTCTATCTGTCTGAACCCACTTGCCAGTCGGATACAGAATCTTTTCAACTTCCCCCTGACGGTTATAAACGTATTCGGTAGTTAGATTCGTCCGGCCCGTCCCGAAATCCTCGATTGTCTTCTTTTTCCTACCATTCTTATAGTATTCGTATTTGGTGACAATCCAGTTGTTGGGGTCTGTCGTCATGTATTGCTGATAGCTGAATGAGCCATCTGCCTTGTATTTGCCCACCTTTTCAATTTTCCCATCTGCCGTATAGGTATAGCGGGTCTGGCTGATTAAATTCAAAGAAGTATCGGCATTATTGGGATCAGAATCTTTATGAATCATAAACTCACTGACCAACTCCCCACCAGTACCATAGGATTTACCCGTCATAATACCATCGGGATTGGTCTGACGCGTCACCTGACCAAAGTCATTATACTTGAAAGAGGTCGTGGCTCCGTTGACTTTTACCGAATCCAGAAAGCCCGTATCTGAATTATAGCTGTACGTTGTCCGCAGATTTCGTTCGCTGTCCAGCTTTCGGGTTTGGGTTTTAACCCGTTGAGCATCGTCATATGTGTAAGTGATTACCTGCTGATCATCGGCAGCGTTATTCGGGTCGGTCTGTGTTTGAAGCAAATAAGTATTCAGGCCGGGATAAGTAAATGTCTGATAGCTGTACTCAGTAATGCCGCCGCGAGGATTAACCTCTTTGATTAATCCCCAATAAGGATTTTCAGAGGGTTCTTCCTCACCAGGGTCTCTCAGATCATCATATTCGTAGTATTGATGCAATGAATTCACATCAGTCACAAGATCAATTACATACGACTCAACCAAATTACCGTATTCATAGCGGGCGTAGTCGGCCCGTTTGCCGTTGGGATAAGTGGTTGTATAGTGGCCGTTCGGGTCATACACCGTATAGGTGGTGGTAAAAGTATCCCCTGTGGGGTCTGTTGAACTGTCGCTTAATGTTCCGTATTCAATGCGTTTTTCGAGATTGTCAAAGCTGCCATCAGCATAGAACAGTTTAGTTAGACGGTATTCGCCATCGGCAGTGTAACGCTTTTCCAGCATCTCGTTGTTTTCTTCGTCAATCGTCCGCTGGAAGGTGACAACCAAATTATCATTGCTGTCACGGGTTTTCTGCTGCGTTAAAATTGGCTTTGTCGTCTGATAAGAACCCTTGGCAGCCGACAGGTGAATCTTATCAATTTCAACGCCATCGCCGGAAATTTCAATCCTGAATCGAGGGTCATTATCAAAATCGCCGCCGAGCGTGACTTCATAGCCACTGCTTTCCCAGTACTCTCCACCATACCACCATATCCCTTCGTTCGCATCATCGTTCTCTAAAAAGGTGAATTGGGCTAATAATTCATTGTCGTCGACCAGGTTTTCTGTGGAATAGAGTGAAATCGTCGCTGTGCCGGTTGTGCTGTCGCCGGAGATCGCCTTGACTTCTGCCTCCAGCAGATATACAACATTCTCTCGAATCCGGGCAGGCGATGTATATTCAATCCCGTCACCGTTGGGACGCAACACCTGATTACCATGCGGAGGGTCGCTGCTGTTGGGATCGTAAATGACAATATCCATATTGGGAGTATTTTCAATATCAATCCAATCCCAACCGGTGGGCAATTCATTACTGCTTGTTCCAGCGGTTACGTCCGGGGCCTCAAAACTATAGTTCTTGACATACAGCCAGCCAATTGGCTCGATTTCACCATAATCAATCGTTGTATAGGTATTTTCAACAATTGGCTCATTACTGGCATTATAACGCTTGCTGATATAGTCCGTACTGCCATAGTATTCGATATGTTTAAATTGGTCGGAACCGCCGCAACCACTACAATCACCACCTTGAACTTTCACTGCTCTATCCAGTGAATCAAATTCCAATTGCCATTTGCGTTCTTCTGTCCACTCTTCTTGAGTATTGGATCGTGTTTGATAAACGATATTCGGGTCATTGCCATCGCCGCCCCATGTATAAACATAGCAGGCCGTTGCTTCGGAGATCGAATTCGGGTCGGTGGTATTATAGCCGTTATAGATATACTTGAGTTTAGCCGGGCTGTTAAATTCATACGCACACGTCCAGACTCTCTCTCCTTTATCAACTTCTTTCCCTGGTTCGCAGTATTCGACATAGCTGACATAGTATTTCGTGCTGGGGCCTTCGTTTGTAAAAGGTGTATCACAATGGAAGTAAAAGGCCCCTAAATCACCCATGTCGTATTTGATATAACTCTTCGATGTGTTATAGCTCCAACCGGAAGCAGTCATATAGTCTGGGCAATCATTGACCGGTTCTTCCCAACCGGGGTATTTAACTCGATAAAATGTATGACTGTCGGAGATAATTGTCGCACAAATACCATAAGGCGGATAGGCATCCACAGGAGAACAAGTTCCAAAACCGCCACCGGTATATGTGAGTTCCCAATCGGAATCGGCCTCATCATAGTCCCGCTCAATGGTCTCAATCCAGCCGATGTTGTTACCATCTTCGAGGTTGGGTTTGAAGGTAATCGGATTAAAATCCCCCTTGGGATTTTGCTTAACCGTAATGGAACCGGAAGTTTCCGCTAACTTGACATAATTCGAGTCATACTGCTGATAGAACTTCACTGAAATGTTGAATTGGCTGTTATTATATTGGCGACTGCACCTTCCGACAGTCGGGGTCAGAGCCATTCTAAAGATTTGCCCACCATTCATTTGTAAGGAATATTTACAATTGGCCTGATCAACAGTAACACGCTTATATTTACAGCCGCTTTGAGTAGTAACTTGACAGTCACCGACAAAAGTAATCCCGTTCTCAAAGATGTATTCAAAAGCATTTTTGTTCCCGGTGATTTCGATAATCGCATAGTAATCACCAGGCGTGTAACCGCTTCCGCAGGGATCATCACCATCGCACGTCGCTTTGTGCGTATCGACCACTGCAAAGATATAGCCGGTTCCAGTCTCGCCGTTTCCGGGAGCATCACAGAGACCGGCAGTCAAAGTGATACCGGAACTGATGCTGTCAACCTCTTCGCCGCTGGCCCACTGGAAATATGCCCGACCATCACCCCATATCTTACATGCACCACCGCTTGGATTAATGCAGGACGGGCAATCGTCAGCCCAGACATTCGCTGTTAGAATTGAAATGATTGCAACACAAAAGACAAACACCAATGCAAAACGCTTCATACCTGTATCTCCCACTACTAAATCAAAACTACATTGTTATGGCTTCAAAATCCTGATACGCAATCAGAATAGACTTTCCCCGCAAATCCCCACATTTTCCTCTTTGCGAAAGCCCGACAGGTATGGCTTCAAAGAGGGACATGATACTGCTGTCCTCTACTATGAGTACTAACTACCAGAGATAGCCTGCTCTGTCAAGAATTATCCTTGGGCTCGTAATTGTCGCCTGTCGCTTGACTTAGGGGCGAGAAGTTTGTATAATACAAAGCATCGAAGGTTCACATTTGGGTATAAAATGTGAACCGCTTTTTTTGTCACCATCTCAAAATTTTTTCGAAAAAAATCGTCGATAAAAAGCATTTTTTGCCGTTTTGTCGGTCTTTCATCAAACAATTTCTACGCCTTTTCCATATTAATCCACCTTATTCCGCTATGTCCATTAGTCGCCTTATCTCCTTATAAGATAAACATTTAAACTCATTTCACGT
>JANQGW010000046.1 GCA_028282905.1 Sedimentisphaerales bacterium
TCGTGAAATCCTTTCCACAGTGTATTCAAAAAGCTAAATTGTCCTATTCCTTGTATCGGCATACACTTATCTTATGATTCAATGTTTTCTACAGAGCAAGTTAATATTTGAATTTTCAGCCGAAATCACCTCTGATTTTCGTAACATTTGAGTAGAAAATGTACACCAAAGTGATCACCACAATCTGGACAACATGTTAAACATGTGTATAATGTTAAACAGAAAATAATAATCGTAACGTGTTTTATTACTTTAAGTTACAGTATTTTCAATAGTTTATGATTTTGGAATGAGAAGGGCATTTGACCTCTCATAACCCGGAGGTCGTTGGTTCGCGGTGATTTGATTAAATTTTGGGGAGTCTAATGGCTTTAATAACCATTTACCCATTGTTACGTATAATGATCATAAGCTGATACAACATGGTTGCTTGTGATCTACACATCCGAAACTCTTCTTTCAATTTACACATCAGCAACTTAAAAGCAATGTTTCACTGGGCAAAGATAAATGATGTTCTAAAGGATATCCCCAACATTGATGT
Source organism: Sedimentisphaerales bacterium (assembly GCA_028282905.1). Lineage (GTDB taxonomy): Bacteria > Planctomycetota > Phycisphaerae > Sedimentisphaerales > Anaerohalosphaeraceae > 4572-13. Next base: position 545 of record JANQGW010000046.1, read on the forward strand.
TATTAGTAGGAGCAGCAAGGTCGTCAACAGACAACGCAGGATCTTTATCCATGAGGAAATCAATAAAATACTAGCAGTAGCTGATACTCAAATGAAAGCGATGATTTGGTTGGGATTGAACTGTGGATTTGGATGTACTGATTGCTCAGAGCTTCAATAGAAGCACTTAGATCTTGTCAATGCCAGGGTTGTATTTCCCAGAGATTTACCTTTATGGCCGGAGATAGTTAATGCATTGAAAGCTGTTTCTAAAGAAGGGAATTTAGTCTTCTATGCTGCCAGAGGGAATCCATTTGTTCGGAATACCCTAAAGTTGATACTGATGGTCATGAGAAATATTCTCCGACCAATTCGATTGCCACAAAGTTTGTCAGACTGATTTAAAAGGTGGGGCTTGATGTTCTAAAGGGAGCTGGCTTTTATCGTTCACGAAGAACGGCGGCGACCTTGGCAGCTCGGTCAGGTGATCCATTTGCCGTCTAGCGGCTCCTTGGCCATGTCAATTTGCTCATGGCTACCCGGTATGTTCAGGATGTTTCAAAGCAGACAGATGATGTGGTCAAAAAGAGTAGAAAGTATATCATGTAGAGTCAGCTATCCTGTCAATTGCTTTATCAAACGGGCTTTTAGGTAAAATATGTGTTCTTTCAAGTGCAAAAGACGGAGAATTAAGATTTGCCAAAATTCTCCGTTTGAATTTGCTATGACCGCTATTGTGGAGACAACCAGTTTTGAGCCAGCATGGAAAAGTCCAGAAAGTTGACACCATAATCCCGGTTAATGTCGGCTCTGTCAAACATATCAATCTTAGCCTGACCGTAGGTGTTATATTCTGTCGATTCAGGAAGTGAGAGCCAGAAAAAGGCGAGTTTTTCCAGATCAAGTAAGTTTACGCTGCCATCGACATAGATGTCGCCAGGGATAGGTTGGCTGCCAAAGACAACTGTAATGGGTTCACTCGGACAATACCCGGTTTCCGGAGGCCCGGGATTATAAAAAGCGTCATAGACGCGAAAGGTAATCCAATGCGGCTGAGTGTCGGGGGCTAGGTAGTAAAGGTGCATATGGCCCGTTGAGCCTGAAACGTTACTGTGATTGAATGCATCATTTGGACTAGTCAATACAGGGTCACCGCCAAGGGAGATATACGCCTCAAAATCGGGAGAGATATCGAGACACTCGACCATGATGCGATAGTCTACGTCTTTTACACCGACCAAGCACCGATTAGGGTCTTCAAACTGAAAAACACCGGCTTCATCGGGGTGGTGGAACTGCCCGAAGCCTGGTTCGGCAATATAGTGTTTGTCGCCGAAGGGAAAGAGGGGATAGTGCCAATGAAGCCAAGTGTGCTGATCACGGTTGTTTGGATCGGATCGGCGGTAGAGATCGGTGGTGTCAATGATAAGTACATTGTCATCCAAAGTATTTGGCTCATTATCGGGATTGCATCCGATGACGAGATGATCGAAAGGGCAGGCTGCCTGCAAAGAGCCGGATAAGAGGAAAGACAGGCAGAGAAATATAATTGATATAAGTATTCTTTTCATACTATTTCCTTATTATCAAATAATTACTTAATCACATTATAGAGCCAGTCGGGCCATGTCGGTGCCGAATCCGGCAGCCAATAGCAGTGTCCTTCCTTATTATATGTTTCCAGGATTAGAAGTGTCTCGGCGTGTCCATCGAGGAACAGGTAGTTGCTAACTCCATCGTATCCGCCGGGTTGGCTTGAATCAGCACGACGGTTATGTCGATTCCAGCCGACTTCCCCTTTGGCCAGGTCCAGGTTGCCCATCCAGTATTCCGGGTGGCAATGGTCCTCAGAAGTCCAGGAATTCGGCGATTCATAGATCCAGATGCAGTAACGGGGGCTGTGGACATTGGCAACTTTATTGAAGTCAGTCGTATGATATGTACTGTCACGGTCCAGCAAAGGATTAAGCCCGTAGCTGCTCCAGCGATAACCCGAAGGGATTGGATCGCGCAGGCTATTCCAATCCAAAAACGGATCTTTACTACTGTCAGAAGGACACCGGAACAGCAGGTCATCCTCTACATATTGTGACAAGATAAATAGCCAGAATTTTTTGGGGTCGCTTAGATGGCATGAACTGGAAGGCAGACGTCCATCTTCGGCCATCAGGTAGCACTGCATCGCAATGCCCGTTTGCCTCAGGTTGCTGAAACAGACCGTTTTTCGGGCGGCCTCTTTAGCTTTACGCAGGGCTGGCAGAAGGACCAATATCAATACCCCAATGACAGCAATAACAACAAGCAGTTCAATGAGTGTAAATGCCCCACTACCGGGGCGGTTTTTTCCGCCCCGGCAGGAGGTTTTCATTAGACAATCCGTCTTTTCTGTTTTCAAGGTGACTTCCTTTATGTCCATGAAAAAAGAAATCTATTTAATTCTCCGTTTCCGCAACAGAGAAAGAGAACCCAATGCCGTCAGTAACAGCGTGGCCGGTTCGGGAACGGCTTCAAAGCGAAGTGTGTAAGCTTCCGAATCGCTAAAAATTCCGTTATCATCAAAAGCGCTGAGTGTGGCATAGAATGTATCGCCGATATTCACACCTGCTCCGTCAACTACGAAGAGAACATGATGATGCAATCCCCATGCGCCAAGTTCACCGTTTTCGTTTGCTTTGTCATCAAACCAGAGAGTTGGAAAAACGACTTGATCTCCGTCGTTAATAAGAAGAGACCCAAGCGTGTCCTCATCAAGAAACTGCATTTCAGCTGAAGCACTAACCCGTTCGATACCGATTGACCAATCCGGTGATATTGATTCGTCAGTGCCGCCAAGCTGCCAGTTACCATGGGGAGGATGAGCCGAATGGAAACATGCCATATATTCACAGAGATATTTCCCCGCAAGAAGGCCGCTGTCCTGATAAACCAGTTTTAGCGGTTCGGCTGTCATATCATAGGGACTGGAGGCCTCTCCCCACTGCGGGAAGTTGGGCCAATAATTTTCTGGCTGCATTGAAGTCGGCATGCCGAAGAGAAATAGTTGATTATCATCGGCGGTTCCGGTTGTCTGATCCATATTTCTGCCGATATGAACGTGGGCATGGGCCCAAACCACATGCGTTGCTGCCAACACCGTAAGTATAGTGAAAATGTATATTTTGCGATTCATTTTGTCATCTTTCTTCTTGATATAGGAAATTTCGTATTGACGCCGAAAGAACAATCTCGTACGCATCGCACGAAGATTGTTTCCGGCAAACAGGTTTAAAAATTAAAGAAAATATTAAGAAGATTGGACACAGGGTGGCCCGCGGGCATCGGCGATGCCGGGTGTGTTTTGTTTGATGATTTGATATTGAATGTCGCATGCCTGCGGCGGCTGTTCACTGACAAGGACGGCGTGTGCTTGCGTGATGTTTAGATATTTCCCTCCCGGGCCAAACAGAACTTGGCAGATCAAACAGTTATCGTGGTCATGCGGTGCTGGTGAGTCATCATCATGTTCATGGTTACTGTCATGGTCGCAGGCCTGACATGCCGTTTGCGGCAGCAAATGGATCGCCAGCAGCACATTGGTCGCAATCAGCCCAATCGCCATGAAAGCGGCTGTCATCGCCAATAAATGGAATGTTCGCGTTAGTTTGTGCACTTGGAACAAATTCCTTCAATATGAATTTGATGCCGTTGCAGAACGAAACCCTTTGGAAGAGGAAGGATATCAGCTCTTACATCGCTCAGGCATTGTGTTTGTCCACACCGACGGCAGGTGAAAAGCGGATGACAGCATTGAGTGTCGCAGTTGTGGGCAAGTTCATAGTGCTGGCTGCGATTTTCCAGAAAGGCTTCATAAACCAGTCCTTTTTCGACCAGTTGTGCTAGAGTGCGGTAGATCGTAGTCTTGTTGGGCGCTGATTCATCGATAGCCTTTGCTATCTGGTTCTGTGTCAGGGGAACAGGTGTTTTCAGCAATACGTCAAGAATCGCCACCCGAAATTGGGTGCGACGAATCGAAGCAGACTCCAGAAAATCAATCGCTTTTTTTTGCATCGGGGCCGTGATTTTGTTGAATAATTCCATATATTTATTCCATACAATCTGAAAGACTTAGGGATGTGATTTTACGATATATGCAACTTGGTTGCAAGAATAAAATAGATATTTTACGTCTCATACCCTACCGTTTTGCTATGAAAACTGGAAAATAATAGATTTCTAAGTAATCCTCACAATCTTAAATTAGGGGTGAATATTCAGGGCATGAAAAAGTAGACTGTAACCTTAGTTTAAAATAGGTTTACAAGGGAGCGAGGGTTGGATCTCTGGTACAATGACAGCTCAAAAAAGAAAAACTCGTTCAGATAAATTTCCGTTAACACGGCATGCAACCGGGCAGTATTGCAAAAAGATTCATGGCAAAACGTATTACTTTGGTTCTGATAAGCAGGAAGCACTACAACGATATATTGAACAAGCATCATATTTGCATGGAAGCAATCATAATTCTCAAAAACCAGTTAACAATTCAATGACACTGAAACAGCTATGTGATATTTTCTTGAAATATCAATTGACCAAAGTGAAAGCCAATGCAATTACAGCCCAGCATTATAACGATCAGATCAGCAGTCTGAATATGCTCATATCCTTTCTTGGGCAAAGGCGTAGTGTCAAAGATATTTCAACGCTTGATTTACAAAACTATAAGCGAAAATTACAGAAGCACTACAATAAATCAAGCCACCGTTTGAATCTGCATGTCAGCAATTTGAAAACATTATTTCACTGGGCCAAGAAAAATAATGTTTTAAAATAAATCCCTAACATCGATGCTATTAGCAGGAGTAAAATCATCAATACGCAACGCAGGATTTTTAGCCATGAGGAAATAAATAAGCTACTCGCAGTTGCTGATACTCAAATGAAAGCTATGATATGGTTGGGATTGAATTGTGGTTTTGGATGTACTGATTGCTCAGGTCTTCAGTGGAAGAACTTAGATCTTACTGGTGGTCGGGTAGCATTCCCCAGAGGGAAAACCGGCGTTTCGAGAGATTTGCCCCTATGGCCGGAAACAATTGAAGTCCTAAAAGCTGTTCCCAAGAAAGGTAAGCTGGTGTTCTATACGTCCAGAGGGAATCCGTTTGTGAGAGATGCCGTTAAAATTGATACGAACGGCAATGAGAAGTATTGTCCGATCAACTCGATTGCCACAAAGTTTGCCAGGCTAATAAAAAGAGCGGACCTTGATGTTCCAAAAGGAACCGGCTTTTATAGCTTACGCAGAACCGCGGCTACCTTAGCCGCCCGGTCAGGCGATCCATTTGCTGTTCAACGGCTGCTTGGTCATGCAAATTTGCTCATGGCCACGCGATATGTTCAGGATGTTTCAAAGCAGACAGATGAAGTTGTTGGAAAAAGCAGAAAATATATAATACGGAGCAGGTCTGAAAAATCCTGCTCCGTATAACATCAGAATACTACTTTTTTCTTTTTCTTAACAACGCGACTCCTCCGAGAGCCAATAAAGACAATGTTGCCGGTTCAGGAATAACGTTGAAAGTGAAGGTATCAGTAGCTGTTTCGAGTAATCCTGATGTTGCATTAGTCGCCGAAACTTCAAATGTAACATCATATACGCCAGCCGCTGAAAATCCGTAATTGAAGTGCTCATGGTCATGTACATCGAGATCCATAACAATAGAATCCCCGTACCCATCGAAACTGGACATTTCAAATGTGGGAGTTCCTAAGGTAACGTTATACAAGCTAAAATGCCCCGGTCCGCTTACATTGATTAGCGTTAGGGTAAGCTCGTTACCGACCCAAGTTCCGAGCGTGACTTCTTCAGCACCAATTCCCAGGAAAGGAGATCCCAAGGTATCAGCATCGGTTTCGCTTTCCGGCAGCAGCCAGGTATCATCACCGGCACTGTTACCGATGAGGTCCCATGCTGCACCCGCAGGACGTGAGAACAATGTTGAATTTGGAACCACAATAGTGACATCGCCCGGTTCCAACTCACCCTCAACACCAGTCACACCGTCAATAACAGCTCCTTCGTGATAATGAAGATGCAGTTCCAGTTCGGTGCCTTCTCCAAGGCCCAAATCAGCGTGACCGCTGGTGAGATTTGCACCAAAAACGGTGTTCATTAAAAGCATTACTAATGTGATTGTAAAAAGTTTACTTTTCATCTTTATCTACTCCTGTTCAAATTAAGTATTCATTCAGTTTAATTGGTTAAACGTTTTTTGATTATGGACATTCTGATCCAAAAGAACTGCCGCACTCAAGCCATTGACTTGCCATCAGTGCAAAATCTTTCAGGTTAACAATACAGTCGTCGTTTACGTCTGCGATTAACGAGTCGTCACACAGGTGATAAGTTGATACCTGGATGTCAACTTCGTATAGACCGGCTTTAGTGAACGTCCAGCTGTTATGAGCATGGTTTTTAACTTTGATATAGTAAACATCTTCGTCGGTAATTCCCCCGTCATAGGTCGAAAAAAATACGCTGGGAGTTGGCCCACTTTCCTGGAACATTGAAACATGTCCGCCCGCAGGACCGCGGACGTCGATCAGATTCACCTGGAGCCATTTTTGGAAACCTGTTGAATTTCCGGTCGGATCATTCGGATCCCACAGACACAGCTCATCTGTTTCAGCAGTGGCCATATCCTGTGAATCAACTCCGGCAGAGCCCGGTTCGCTTTGGCTATGATACCAAAATGTTTCATCGGGACCAACGCCGACAAATTCCCATCCAGACGGAACAGAACCAGCAAATGATTGAATGTGTCCTGCATCTAATGGGAATAAGGCATCCTCTTTTTCCACGCGAGTGTTGGCAGCCGGGAGATCTGTTAAAATATGGATGTCCCAGCCGCTGCTGAACAACAGTGGAATCTCAATATCCGTGTGCGCCGCGGGAATCGTATGGGGGTGATCCGGATGAGGCAAGCTGATCTCTACGCCGAAGTAGAGAGTTACAACATCGCTGGAACTCAAAACACAGTTTGGGTTAGCATAGCCGTTGACTGCCCCGAATCCACAAAGAATTAAACAAGCCGTGATTAAAAGGTTATTATTTAACATGACCACTCCTCTTATATTCAGTTAGGTTTTGGAAAGTTAATTTCATCATCAGACATCTCTTGAATCTCAATTGCCTTTATAGTATCAACCCGGGTGTCCGCATACAGAAATAGTGTCGTCCCTCTAGTGTTGCCTTCAGTGGAACTGCCTGTTCGGTAACGATCCACCTGGATGTCCGCTCGAATGGCTGTCCATCGTGCATCTCTGTCGCTTGAAGCAAACCAACTGCGCGAGTGAGCGTGATCGGCGTTCGTGTCATCCGGCGACCATCGATCTGCCGCAACAAATACAGTAATCGTAGAACTGGTATTTTTAAGCTGATGCAGATTGTGAAATGATTCAGATTGAATCAAACGACCTAACTGGTACTTAGCAGTGAGATATTCATTGAAAATGTAACTTGTTGTATTATATCTCAGACGTTCTTTACCCTGTGGATCAGCCGGGCATATACGGATCTTGTCCATTTTTGACAGATACGGCGACAGCGTGTAGATCCAGCTTTTATCCGAACTGACCGTATGTGTTGTTTCCGGAAAATAACCCTTATTGTCTTCTGCGTATAAAGTCATCGCGATACCAATTTGGCGCATGTTGCTGGATGACACCAGCCGCTTGGCAAGCATTTTCGCTTTAGCCAGCGAAGGCATAATGATTGACAGCAGTAATGCAATAATTGCAATCACCACAAGCAGCTCAATCAGGGTAAAGGCAGATTTCTTCCCGGTTTTTCCCATTAAAAATTCCGTCGATTTCGCAGCCAAAGCAGACCGCAAAAAAGAATGTCCATAATCGTTTACATCTTAGTATATCTTATATTCGATTAGGATACAGGCGGACCACGGGCCGCGAGAGGGCCGAGTTGGTGTTGATAGATGCATTGTGAATCGATATTGCAGGTAAATAAATCCTGTTCAGCAGACAATTCTAACGGGGTAGATGTAATACAAATGTATTTTCCTGACACACCGAGTAAAAACTGGCAGGTATGGCAACTATGGTCCTGAAGAGGAAGAGGGCCTTTTCCTTCATGGCTTTCATGCTGCTCTTCATGGTTGTGATGGTGAGTTTCTAAGTGCACACTGAGCGTAATACCAGTTGCCATCATTGCAAAACATGCCAATGCGGCAATCAATATCACAATACGATAATTATCAGTTAGTCTGCGCACTTCGGACAAATTCCTTCGATTCTTATCTGTTGACGTTGTATTTTATATCCTTCCGGCAATTTGACCGGATGGACATGGGTACGTGTCATGCAATGTGTTTGTTCACATCGAATACATGTAAAATGTGGATGGCAGCTTAGTTTTCCGCAATTATGGGCTAATTCGTAATATTGACTACGATGATCTTGAAATGCTTCATGTATAAGCCCTTTTTCAACTAGGTGTGTCAAGTTTCGATAAATCGTAGTCTTGTTGGGCGCTGATCCACCGATGGTCTCTGCTATCTGGTTCTGTGTAAGGGGTGCATGTGCTTTCAGCAATGCGGTAAGAATCGCCAACCGAGGTTGGGTACGACGAAGCGAAGCAGATTCCAGCAATTCAATCGCTTTGTTTTTCATCGGGATCATCCTTTTTCCTGCACAAAATACAGGTATGCGGTTCATGTTTTCCATCCGGACCGACAAACAACAGCGGGAAAATGATATCGCTGACACAGCATGGCAGCCAAACGGCTAAGAACAATACGATGAACATGCCGAAAAGCAATGTCACGGTCATATCCGTCTGGGTATTCATTAGCATGTGTGCCGAAGAAGCCCACGTACTTATCAGAACATGACTGGCATGCGGCAGATGTGTTGCGGGCCTGAAATAAGCAAACAGCACCCCGATGATTGCTGCGGGAAAAACCGTATACCAATCCTCAATAAAACCGAGATGCAAGCGAGGATGTCCGAATTCTTCATCATGGTCACAGGCACCAACGTGCTGCTCATGTGGCGCAGGGTGGACTGCTTCATGTGCGTTATAAGCGTGTTCGCATTCAGCGGAGTGTTCATGTTTGCTTTTATACTCGTGTTCGTTTACTAATTCGGTTTCATGTCCGTGATCGTGTAGATCAGCATGAGTTGGAATTACGGCCCCGAGAATGGCTTCTCCAAAAAAAGGCAGGATGCAGTCGCTTAGTGTGGCGATTCCGATAGAACCGACAAGGCCGATGACGAGGATAACGAAGAAATTCTTCGCCTTGTGATGAATTTCAAACAGAGCCGCGGTCACCATCGCACTGAGAACCACATGCAGCGGATGAAAAATCGAAAACAACGTTTCGGCCTGATCCTTAAACCATCTCTGACCGACCAGCATAAATACAATTCCCGTTGCAGCCCCAACTAGCGTAAATGGGGAATGATTCTTTAATTCCTGCCCGATCAGTTTGATTTTTTTGAATAATTCCATATAATTCCTAATACTTAAAGAATTGATTTTACGATATATGCAACTCGGTTGCAAGAAAAATATTAACACCTTATACCCTACTGCTTTACTATGAATCTGTAAAATAATAGATATCGAAGTATCCTAACAGTTTTATAAGGGGTAAAAAGTCAACGAATGCAAAAGGGGGAGTCCTGTAAGTTCAGTATTCAAAAGGGTTTATCGGAGAGGTGGAGGCGGCCCCCGGTGCCCCTACTAGAGACATGACGGTTTGGGCTTTTGACTGAATTCGTACATGTTATAGAAATCTTTTGATTGTGAGTAATGAATTTTATAAAATTAAGAAAACTTCATCATGGTTTTGAACCGCTTATTATATAGGAACTTATATTCAGTGAAATAGGAGTTTGCTATGGATGATAAGATAAAATGTGCTTGTGAACATTGTACCTGTATGGTGGAAACTGAAACTGCAATCAAAAAGAATGGCAGCTTTTACTGCGATGAATCTTGTGCCAATGGCCATGTCGAAAAGGTAGGTTGTGGACATGAGAACTGTAACTGCAGCTGATTAGACAATCAAGCAAAATAGATTGGATCGATATATAGCTGTCTATGCAGTCAGCCGTCTGGTTTCTGTACGAGTGAGAATTATGACAAGTTACGATCATGATTCGTGTTAGGGTCATGATTGTGTCTTCCGTGTCGATGCCCATGATCGTCAATCAGTGATCGGGAGAATCGTCCCTTGGATTGCCCTCAATAATCCAGAGGTCAAGCTTGTCAACCACCCAGCTATTATTTCAATTGCCGGATAAAAACCCCCAATAGAGAGCTTTTTCTGTGACCTTGAAATGGTAAATCGACATTGAACAAATAAAGAATAGTTTCAAGACTGTTTGTTCACTATTATCATTTTAAATTAATCATTTCAAAGATAAGGTCTTTGGGGGGCGGGGGTTTGCTCGACTTTTGCGTTTCGAATGACCGGCAAGACCGTGTCGTCTTTTTCGTCTAAATCAAATTGGCCGGTGACCTGCACCCAAGTGTCGTTCTCGATGGAGAAGGAATTTTTAGTATCTACTTGGACAACAAGAGGCATTGCATCAGCAGCACAGCAGGTTATAGAAAAGCGAAACAGCAGAAATTGATTTTCCGGCAGTGATGCTTCGCGATAGACCATTCCAATGACCGTGATGTCTTTTTTCTGATACAGCAAAGGAGACATATACAAGTTCAGCAGAGTTGTTGGGATCACATCCCCTTCAACCGCCGGCAGTTGAGAAGGTGACGGCAATGGACTGGCTTGATGCGATTCAAGTACTTCGGCCTGGATGCTGTTCAGAGATTCGATATTTCGCTTTTGAAACGCATAAGAATCCAGCGATGCTCCCTGAGCAAACAGCAGGTACAGCAGCGGCAGAAGTAGAATCGCCCCGCGCAGCTTCATCTCCAGTGTCAGTTTTTTAATGCCGATATCCGTGGCCAGAAACAGGATCATCATCAGTACGCCGGCTAGGATCAAAAAGGCAAATTCCCGTCGCGAAAACGCCAGATATTTGTAACTGCCGACCAAATCCATCAGTGTGTAGATCCACAACAGGAAGATAATCTTAAAAAAGTGCTTTTCCAGCCAACTTATCATTGCATTCTCCCCAATTCCCACGCGATTTCCAGTCCGATCACTACACCAAGTACGGCTCCGACAATCAGCACTACCAGTGCCCAGGTCGCCTTCTTTTTAAACAACGACTGATACATCAGCAGCAGTTTGATGTCAAAGGTGGGGCCCATGAGCATAAAGGCCATTTGAGCCGGCAGAGTAAGCAGTGATCTAAATGATGCAGCAATAAAAGCATCGGCCTCGGAACACAGATTTAATGCCACAGCCAGCACCATCATCAATCCGCTGGAGACCACCGGGATATCGGCAACCTTAAAGAACAATTCACGGCTTATAAATGTCTGTGCCAATGCGGCGATAAATGCACCCATAATGAGAAAATGCCCCACACCAAGAAAATCGTGTGCTCCGTGGCGGATCGCCGATTGACATTTTCCGAGGATAAATCGCAAGCCGGTTGGCTTGTTGTGCTCATGGTGTTCATGGCTATGTGCTTGGCCGCAGCCACAGTTGCCATGCTGATGCTCATGCTCATTGTCGATGTCATCAATGAACAGAGCTTTGCGATCGAATATCCAGCCCATCACCAGACCGACAGCAACAGCGATTAGGTAGCCATAAAACAGGCGGTATGCAGTGACGACAAAATCACCCTTGTATGCCAGCGATGTGGAAGCGGCAACAATGGGATTAACGATCGGCCCGCCGAGCAGGTAGGCTACGGCCGCCGAACCAGGCAATCCCTTACGGGCCAAACGACGCACCACGGGGACCACGGCACATTCACAAACCGGGAAGATAATCCCCAGCCCGGCCGCGATAAATACCGACTGCCATTTTCGTTTGGGGAGGATTGAAGCCATTTTTTCACGGCTGACACATGCTTCAATGATGCCGCCGACCATGGCGCCGATAGCCATAAACGGAATCGCTTCCAATACGATACTCACAAACGTCAGTGCCAGTGTTTGAACCGCTTTGGATTGACCATTGAAGAAAAGAATCCCGACTGCAATGAGCAGAAACACCGCCTCAATCAGGATGGTAGGTTTGATTTTAACTTGTCCTCTGGTTAGTGTTTTCGTCACGCTTTGTCATACCTCACACAAGATGGGCAAATACCGAACAAAAATACTTCATGATCCTCCACGACAAAATTATCAGGTGCAACATTGTCTTCTTTTAAGACGCAACCGGGGAGTTCAAAAGCACGATTGCACTGGCGGCAATGGAAGTGGTGGTGATGTCCTGTTCCGGTTCGCTCATACAGCGTCCCGAGAGATGGATGGGAGATTCGCCTCAGCCACCCGTCATCAATGAGGATTTTCAGGTTCCGATAGACTGTTGACTGGTTGAGAGTCATCACGATCTTGCGACTGTGCATAAGAATCTCATCTACTGTCAACGGCCTTTTGTGTTCTCTGAAAACATCTATTATAGTTGTTCTTTGTGTTGTTTTTCGTCTCAAAATAAACCTCTTTTCCTAAAGTTATAAATTTTCAGTCGCCTTATTGCAAGTGCATTTGCAAAAAAATGTTGACAGATACGGTCTTTTGGGGCTATTTTATTGCAAATGAATTCGCATTTTCTTGAATGAAATGATTAAATTTAAGGAGAATAAAGATGGCAAATGGAAAGAACATTGGTAGAGCTCTCTTTCTCTGTGTCTTGTGTGTTATAACAGTATTTTCATCTAATGCAAGGGCAGCTGAGGATGAGCAAACCGTACTTGCCACAACCTTTCCAATATATCAGATCGTGCGTAATGTTGCGCATAATCGGGAAGGTTTGGAGGTGCAACTCATGCTGTCAAGCCAATTAGGTTGTCCGCATGACTATGCGCTTACTCCACAGGATGTGAAGAAGCTGGTGAAGGCGGACGTACTGGTCGTCAATGGCCTCGGCCTCGAGGAGTTCCTCGGCGCCCCGGTGAAGAAGGTCAACCCAAAACTCACGGTCATTGACAGCTCCGCCGGCATCAAGGAACTCCTTGAGTATGCCGATGAAGGCCATCACTGCGGTGCCCACTGTGGCGCCAATTGCAGCTCCCACTGTGGCGGCCATGAAGAGCAAGAGAAAGACCATGATGCCAAATGCAAGCACCACGGAGAACTGCCCTTCGAGTGGGCCGGTGCCTTCAAACTCAAACCGGGTGTCTACCGCTGGTCCTTTGCCAAGGTAGACGGCGCGTACGCGGACCCAGCCATGAAGATGTTATTCATGGCTTCGGCCGGGGAGAACCCCATCGAGGCAACTGAGAAGAAAGCCTCCGCGCTCTTTGAGAAGGATGCCGGTGCCTTGAGCCACGGAGGCCGTCTGAACTCGGGTGTGGTAAATGCCCTTCAGTTCGATGCTGCACGCGACATCTCGGTATTCGAGATCAAGATCGACAAGAGTGGCACGTACGTTTTCTTCGCCGAACACATGCCCTACGAATTCGAGGCGAAAGAGCACTTCCTCAAGACCGCCGGCGGTGAGGACATCGAGCCGATTGCGGAAGAACCCGCACATGGCCATGGACATCATCACCACCATGAGGGCGCCAATCCTCATCTGTTCGCCAGTCCTCGTATGGCCGCGAAACTGACGATGAATATCGCAGTAGAGCTTTCCAAGGCAGACCCGGAAGGCGCTGCTGTTTATTTCAGGAATGCCCAGGCGTATTCGAAAAGACTGAACGAGCTTGCCGACGAAATGACCGCCCTTGGCAAGAAACTTAAGAACAACCGCATCATCCAGCCTCACGGCATCTTTGACTACCTTGCTAGGGATATGGGCCTTGAAATTATTGCCGTCACGCAGGCGCATGGCCAGGAGCCGTCCGCCGCCGAGATGACCGAGCTCGTCAAGACGATCAGGGAGAAAAAGGCCGGGGCCATCTTCACCGAACCGCAATATCCGGAGAAGGTCGGCAAGGTCTTGGCTAGGGAAACCGGTATTCCCATCGCTATGCTGGACCCGGTCGCCACAGGCCCGGAAAACGCACCGCTGGATTACTACGAAACAATTATGCGCAAGAACATGAAAATCCTCAATACAACATTGGGAGTGCAATAGGTATGACCGATGTCCGCTCGACGAACAGAGCTGCCGTGGCGTTCGAGAACGTCACGGTGAGCCTTGGAGGCAATACTATCCTTGAAAATATATCGGCCAGCGTTCCCGAAGGCAGTTGTACCGCGATTGTCGGTCCAAACGGTGCCGGAAAAACAACACTGCTACTGGCGCTCTTAGGAGAAGTATCCAGTTCAGGACGTATCCGGATATCTCATACTGACCAAGGGCAAGATTTGCGCATCGGGTATATCCCTCAACGTCTTCATTTTGATCGGGGAATGCCGCTGACCGTGTTGGAGTTCATGGTGATGGGTTGGCAGCGACGTCCTCTATGGTTCGGCATACGCCGGAAACATCGCAAGCGTGCTTTGGATCTCTTAGCTTCTGTGAAGATGGATGGATTGAAAAAAAGGAGACTCGGAGCGCTCTCCGGCGGGGAATTGCAGCGTGTTCTCTTGGCATTAGCGCTCGGACAGGAACCAAATCTTCTGGTTCTGGATGAACCGGCATCCGGTGTCGATTTTCAGGGAGGACAAATATTTTGTGAACTCTTGGAGAAGCTGCGGCACGAACAGGGCTTTACTCAACTGATGGTCAGCCATGATCTTCCGACAGTGACGCATCACGCGACCCATGTGATATGCCTTAATCGTCAAGTGGTTGCTGAAGGTACTCCTCGGGAAGTGCTTACATCTGAGACACTCTGTAAGATTTTCGGTTTACACATGGGATTAGTCGACAGCGGAGCATTACATATTGGCACAAAGAACTGTTCATCAACATGCTGTACCAAAGGGGATACCGATGCCTGAACTGGATGTACTTTACAACCTTATCCCCAAAATGTTGCCCTTTGAATCAATGGAGATGAAATTCATGCAGCAGGCCCTCGTGGGTCTGCTGCTTCTTGCACCGATGGTTGCTTTGATGGGGGTACAGGTCGTCAATTTCCGGATGGCATTTTTCGCCGATGCAATCAGTCACTCCGCTTTCACGGGGGTGGCTTTGGGACTTATTCTCTCGGTCAGCCCTCACTGGACGATGCCTGCTTTCGGCGTCATCGTCGGTTTAACGATCGTGGCCTCTCAGCGGCGAAGCGCTCTGTCGACAGACACGGTCATTGGTGTATTTTTTTCCGGTGTGGTTGCGTTTGGCCTCGCTGTGGTCAGTCGGGATAAAGGGGCCGCTCGTAATATTCAACAATTTCTTTATGGCGACATCCTTACGATAGGAAACAATGATATCTGGGCAATGATCGCTCTGCTTTCGGTGCTGGTTTTCTTCCAGGTTTACGGTTACAACCGTCTCTTATACATTGGCCTTAATCCCGTTGTGGCAAAAGTACATGGCGTGCGTGTTGCTGCCTATCAGTACATCTATGCAGGGCTTTTGTCGTTGGTCGTTATTTTCTCCGTTAGAGCGGTAGGCGTTTTGCTGGTGACGGCTATGTTGATCGTACCGGCGGCAGCGGCACGCAATTTTGCACGTTCCTCAGGTGGCATGGTATGGTGGGCTCTTCTGGTCAGCACAACCTCAGCGATTATTGGATTACTGATTTCAGCACAAGATTGGGCTCGCACAGCCACTGGTGCAACGGTCATTCTCGTCGCTTTCGCTTGGTTTCTTGTGAGCTCAGGAGTTAATTTTATTCGAGGAGAAGAGCGTGCTTGATCATTATAAAACTCCGTCGATGTCATAGCGATTCCAGACGGGTCACTTGTTGGAGCCTTTGCGAGCCGAGAACGTATAAACCCGTTTCATACCCTGAGTGAGACTCCGAAATCATACAACCACTTTACAACCAAACACCCAATTAACACACGAAATTTTAAAAATGAGACTCTGTAAAATTTTTAATATCATAGACTTATAAGAACTTGCAAAAGTTATGCAGTTTTTAGTAGCCTTGAGACAGTATAAAATATCCTGTTGCCTTTGAAAAACACTTCCCAAAAGAAAAGACGGGGAGCAGGTCAAAGTTATTTCTTCATCTATATAACTTAATCTGTCTTGGCATCGAAGTTCTTCATCAACTTCTTTTTTAAAACCCTCGTTGAATTCATAATTTCTGAAATTCAGAAATAGATTGGCTAAAATACAGGCCATTTCATTTTGTCTAATTCTTTTCTTTGTCCTTTGCGTTGAACTTTTCTCCAATTAATGTTAATAACGATGACCCCATCATAATGATTTTAAAATCACTATTCAATAGAACCAGAGATATTTATAAATATTTTATTTGAAATCACTTAAAGTACTTTTGGCAGTTTTATATAAACTTCATAAAGCATTTTCTTCTTCCCCCTTTGCCTGTTCCAACGCCAGCCCCACATTTCGCTCCTGTGCCGCTTTCTTATATATGAGCGTAGTTGGAGCTGGAGCATCTATTACAGAGAAGGGGCTGGTGAGGCACAGGTTTGGTCCCAGAAAAGTTATATGATTTATTTTAAAACCGTAATAACCCCGATATGATTTCAGCAACAGTGGTGGTATAATGTACCCTTGATCCTGTGGCTTTTTGGGAAAATGGAATTACCTGCCATTGGATTGATGCTGGATGGGAGAAACTTGAAGGTGGGGACTCAGAACAAGGGAGAGTTCTTAGCCACCACCTTTTCTTTAATATGGCGAAAAACCAATTATCGCTTTGGTTGAGTTTAATGATTTCCCTGACTTGCAAGTCTTCTATCAAAAGACGCTTTGATTTGAGTGTACAGGACGCTATATTGGCATTGAATTCATTATAAAAGTATTCAAATTCTGCTAAAATCTTATAATTCAGTTGCAGAAGTTGGTACTATTTTGTCCTTTTTATTTTTTGTATTGACTTATATAGTTCAGAAGTGTAGACTGCTCCAAGCTCTTTTAGAAACCAAATATAATTGTTTAAGTACTTGAAAAAACTGTACTTACAGGGAATGTGGTGAAAATCCACAACGGTCGCGCCGCTGTGATCATCCGCCCCGGTACTTTCCGGGAACCCTGACAACCTATGCCACTGTTTAAATCAAACGGGAAGGCGTTGTCGGGCAGGACGAGAGTCAGAATACCTGTTATGATGAATTAGTAAAGTTCTCGCGTAAAGAACGTCTCGATTGCCAGGTAGTTTGATTTTTCAAAAACTGGATATTATAAGATTTAGAAGCCGTTATTCCTTACGCAGGAATAGCGGCTTTTTTTGTGAAATTAGAAATCTTAATATTAATGGAGAGTGAGAAAACTTGTCTATGTAATGAGGCGCCGATACAAAAGGACCGACGCCCCTTAGAGAGACCGATTTTGGCTTCCCTTTTAGCAAAGTTATTATAGCTTAAATCGAAAAAGATTGCAACTATACTGTTGCATACCATTTCTCTGAAGGCTGTCCTTATCCTGCTCATTGGCGTCTTATTACCTTTTGCAATCTGGATTGGAGGTGACGATCATGTAGTAAATGATTTTGGTAATGAGATTACAATCTAAAGCAGACAATACTAATACTTAAAATTTAGAGAATGGAAAGATGAAAAAAACAATTTGTTTAATAATGATCGTCAGTTGTATTTCCCCGGTATGGGCATCATTGTATCAATTTACAGACACCCTTGGCCAGACTGCTTCGATTGATGTGGAATACTGGACTGGTACCGGAGCCAACGAAACAATCCTAGTCATTGACTGGAATCAGTCGGGCACTTACGTTTCAGAATCACACGCATTTGGCTATCGCTGGGACGGCACCAAAACTGTCGCGGAAATGCTTATCGATATCGACGCAAATGGCGCCCTCGATACCGATACAGGCTATGGTGGTGCGTTTGTCAACAATCTGTATTACAACGATGTCGATGGCGACACACACGCCCACAACGAATCGGGCAGTTTCAACCTCGGCAGCACGAGCGATATTTATGCAGAATGGGGCAACATGAACTCAAATTGGACCATGCTGGGCGAATGGGAAGCGAACCAAGCGGGCATTGACGCTGAAAACCTTGTAAACGGCCAGCTTGAAGGCATCAATGTGATGTACTGGTTCGATACAACACAGCCGTATATGAATCTAGATGTTCCAATTGTCCCCGAACCGGCAACATTGGCCCTGCTGGGTCTGGGTGCATTGGTATTAAGAAAACGTAAATAACTTAACTCATTCGAGCCTCCGGACACTTTTTGTCGGAGGCTTACTTTTTTAAGGTGATATTAAATGAGATTCATACCAGTTATCATATTGATGCTGACGACATGTTTTGCTACAGCATTGCATGCTGATGAGTTTAGCGATTTTGCGACAGAAGTAGTTGATTTTTCAGGGAGTTTCGGCCCTTCACCTTATGACGAGCCCAACGCAATTCTCGGAAAACCGGCAACCCAATGTCAAAACATTCCGGGACCGTGGGGTGGCGGTATATTTCACGTTAAACTTGTCGAGCCGGCCTATAACGTTGACCTTGGGGGTAATAAGGTCATAACCTCAATCTATCCGACAGAATCTATTACAGTCAAATTTGACCACAAGGTCGTTGACTACCCGGGCAATTTATACGGTGAAGATCTGATTGTGTTCGGCAACTCGTTCTTTGTCGGAACTGGTGATTACGTCAACGATACCACAGATTTAAGACAATATATGTTAACCACCGGTGTATTTTCAGAGCCGGTTACAGTATCAGTCAGTCAAGATGGGATAACATGGCACGAATTTACCAGCGGCCCTTTTACAGATGACTATTATCCCACTCAGGCGTGTGTCTGGGATCCCAATCTTTTTGATCAGACCGGTAACGGGTGGACAGACGAGGAGATGGATTTTACAAAACCCGTTGATCCGGATCTTTCCGCTGCTGATTTTGAGTATATATCGACGTATGCTGCGATACAACTTTATGATGGTTCTGGAGGTGGAACAGCATTTGACCTGCAGGATTTAACAAGTTATAGCGATTTAGAAGTCGACGAAGAAACAGGCTATCGCTGGATACAATATATTAAATTATCTAGTAATTATCAAGGCGAAATTGACGCTGTTTCAGATGTTACAGCCTGTGGTGATCCAACACATCCCTATCCTCTTGGAGACATCAATGAAGATTGCTCTGTGGATTTGAAGGACTTTGCTTTAATGGCACAGAACTGGCTTGTTTGTACCTATGATTGTGACTAAACATAAATTGAATTTTAGTAATGGCTTCACACTTATTGAGCTTTTGGTGGTGATCGGTGTAATTGCTTTACTTTTGAGTGTTATATTGCCATCTCTAAATCTTGCAAAAGAGCAAGCCAAAGGGATATATTGTTTGTCCAATTTGAGACAGATGACAATTGCATCTGCTACCTACAATTCAGAGAATAATGGTTACTTTCCCATTGCCCAGTGGTCTGATGAAACAAAAAGTTACTGCTGGGATTTTATTACTTATACTGATAACGGGATTGAGGTTGTTGAGCCGGGATTGTTATGGCAAGGTGATACCATTGATAAAATAAATCAATGCCCTTCATATAAGGGGAGTAATAACTGGGGCACGATTGATACCTATACGGGCTACAATTATAACACAAGCTATATCGGACACGGCCAGGGTGAGTCAACAACAAGCCTATATGACGGTACGATAAAGCCGCATCCAGTCTGGCCCGATTTTTATGAAATTGTTATGCCTGCAAAAACCGGACAGCTAAGTAGTCCCGGTAATTGTGCATTATTTGGAGATGGACATTATGCAGGCGGTGCAAATAAGTTCATGCGAAGTCCAGATACTTGGGACGGTGATAGGTTTACAGGAATTAAATCTGCGGGTACGCAAGGATACAGGCATTGTGGAAAAACCAATGTTGCCTGGGCAGATGGACATGCCTCTTCGCAGATAGAATATTATACTGATTCGCATGATAACGTTTACGATATTCCGCTTATGAATGTTACAAATCTACTGGATAACTATAATGAGAATGCCAAAATTAAAATTGGTTTTCTTTCTCAGAATAATACCATGTACCACCTAAAATAGATAATATCGGGAATAATTTTGAATATAAGCATAATACTTGACCATCTCAATGGGCTTACAAAACCACCGGGAAGTCTTGGCCGTCTTGAGGAATTGGCAGCTAAGCTATGTCTATGTCAGAAAACGCTGAAGCCTCAAACTAAGCCTCGACACATTATAATATTCGCGGCAGATCATGGAGTTACAAAGGAAGGTATCTCCGCATGGCCTGCTGAAGTGACAGAATTAATGATTAAGAATATTGTCAGTGGCGGGGCTGCAAGCAGTGTCTTGGCAAATACTACGAATACTGCATTAGACGTTGTTGATGTGGGCTCATTCGGACAGCCCATCGATAAGGGCAATAATTATAAAAATGCCAGGATTGCAAATGGAACCGCCAATCTTGCTAAAGAGCCTGCGATGACCCGCAAGCAATTTGAACAAGTCCTACAAATCGGTAGCGAAGAGGCCGAATGTGCCATCAATAATGGAGCTCAGGTTGTAGCAGCCGGTGAAATGGGTATTGGTAATACAACGGCTTCATCCTGTCTGTCTACACTGTTGTGCGATGTGCCGGTAGAATCAATAACCGGGCCGGGAGCAGGCGCTGATGATCGAATCATATCCCGAAAAATCCAGATTGTTTCAGATGCTGTCGAAAAAGTTAGAAGCCAAAGCGTTGGTGACAATATTGAAGATATTGCATCTGTTTGTGGATTTGAGATTGCCGCAATGGCAGGCTTTTATATGACAGCAGCTAAGTTAAAAACGATAATGGTGATTGACGGTTTTATTTCTACCGCGGCTGCTTTAATCGCAGAAGTTCTATCAAACGGTACTCGGAACTATATGATCGCCTCACATTGCTCAGCGGAACCGGGGCATAAGATTCTGCTGGAAAAGCTACAGCTTCAGCCGCTTTTAGACTGGTCCATGCGATTGGGAGAAGGAACCGGGGCGCTGCTGGTGATGCCATTGCTGGATGCTGCGGCAGATATTGTATCAAAAATGGCAACATTTGAGTCGGCAGGAATCAAACAGTGAAAAACAAAATACTCCTGCCATTATTAACGACGATTCAATTTCTGACCCGTATTCCGGTTCCAAATGGTAATATGCCTTCTGAGCCAAAAGTATTTCAGAAAGTCGTTTGGTTTATGCCTCTTGTAGGGATGCTAATCGGGTTGATTACCGCAGGTGTTTTTGTTTTGTGCCAGCTTGTATTTAATGCCCTACTGGCCGCCGCAATTGCTATTGCCGTTGAATTATTGGTCACGGGAGCGTTTCATGAAGATGCAGTTGCAGACTATTTTGATGCATTCGGTGGCGGTTGGACAAAAGAAGACATATTGAGAATCCTGAAAGACAGCCGTATCGGCAGTTTCGGGGCAGCATCACTTATTATGGCCCTTGTTTTACGGATTCTGGCGATTGCTTCTTTGGAAGGTGTTTTGTTCCAGATGGTTGTTATTGCAACCTCGGCATCTGTCGGGCGACTGGCGACGGTTGCTTCAGTTGGACTTTTAAAGCCGGTTGCGGCTAGGGAGGGACTTGCTAAAGAGGCTGGGCATCATGCCAAAAAAAAGGATGTATTTATCGCCGTTCTGATGATTTTACCGGTCTTCGTAATTTGGGGATATTTGATGCCAGCAAAGATGCTTATCTCACTGGCTGCAGTCGCAATACTGCTGGTGGTTATATTACGGAAGATTCAAAGACTGATTGGTGGCATGACCGGTGATTGCCTCGGCATGATTTGCTATATGACTCAAATTGTCATTTTGACAGTCTCTGCTGCACAGTGGAGGGGGTTGAATTGAAACGTACGCTGATTCTTGTCCGTCATGGCCAGGTCCATAAAAAATATCAAGGCATCTGTTATGGTTCAAGCGATGTTGAGCTAAGCGAGCTTGGGCAAAGCCAAAGCCTTAAGATCGTATCCGAGATGAACCAATATCCCATTGACTTAATCTATCACAGTGACCTTAAAAGAACTCGCTTTTTGGCAGAATTGCTTGCGGAAAGAACAAAGACAAAGATTATTGCTGATGCCCGGCTCCGTGAGAGACACTTCGGTGCATGGGAGCTAAAAAGCTGGGACGAGATTTATGCCGAAGCCGGAAACCAGATGAATGGTCTTTTTGACAGGCCGGACACTTTTGCCCCTTCAGGCGGTGAGACCACATTTGCCTTTCGAGACAGAATCATGTCCTGGTATCGGAGTATTCCTGAGGAAGGAACCTTTGCAGTGATTGCTCATGGCGGGACGATTGCCGCATTGCTGGGCACATTCCGGCAGCAGTCTGTCAAACAATGGCTTGATTTGATTCCACAATATGGAGAGTCTATCATTCGTTCTGAAGACGAGGAGGTCATAAATTGAATAAATACTTGAAATGGGTATTGATTGGCTCATGTATTAGCATCTGCTTTATCAGTGTATACTTGGCCGGGAACAGTCAACCCTCGGTTGAACATGAAAATATTTCGGTCAGCCGGATTGTTTCAATTAACCCGGCAGCGACGGAGATTCTGTTTGAACTGGGCTGTCAGGATAAACTCATTGCGGTTAGTGATTTCTGTAATTACCCACCTGAAATAGAAAATATCGATAAAGTTGGCGGCGTTATTAATCCCAACTTTGAACATATCAGCGTACTCAATCCTGATTTGATCATTATTCAAGGGAAGTGTGACAATATTGTAGATTATTGCAGGCACAAGGAAATCGAATACATCAATATCAATTTAAGAAATATTAGTGAGATATATCATGGTATCAATGATCTCGGGGAGATACTTCAGTGCCAGGAAACTGCAAACACGTTGTGCAGAAAAATCCAAAAAGAACTTGAAGCGGTAAAGGATCAATTGGATTCAGCAAACAAGAAGAAAGTCTTTTTCTCACTTTACCGGATGCCGGGTACATTGACAAATATTACCACGTGCGGCCCAGACACCTTTCTTAACGAAATTATCACCATCGCAGGCGGGCATAATATATTCAGCGACCTTAAACAAGACTATCCCGTAGTTTCGAAGGAAACTCTTCTCAAGCGTCAGCCTGAAATCATTATTGAAACATATTCACATTCAACCGGTCAGGACTCTGATTTTGCCGATGTATTCGAATGCTGGCCTGTGCTAGACAAGCTCGATGCAGTACAAAATGGAAATATCCACATGGTTGACAGTGATCTTGTTTTAAGGCCGGGACCAAGAGTCGGTCAGGCTGCCCTTGAACTTGCAAGAATAATTCATCCCGAGTTGTTTTATGAATGACAGACTCTTACAAATTCAGGGTGTTAGTTATACTTATAATAGACCCGGTTGGAAACTGGATCAAATAAGCCTGGATATCAATAAAGGCGATTTTGTTGCGATTGCCGGGGCAAATGGTTCTGGAAAAAGCACATTATTAAAGATAATGGCCGGAATACTATTACCTGAAAGAGGTCAAATAACACTGAAAGACTGCCCAATTAAAAACATCCCGCGGAAATTACTCGCTCGACAAATAGGGTATTTGCCCCAGCAGGTCAACTTTGTATTTAATATAAACGTTAATGAGCTTGTTCTGATGGGGCGATTTTGTCATTCAAAAGGCTTGGGTATAAGCACTGCAAACGACAGAACGATTGCCGAACAATGCATGGATATTACAGAAGTGTCTGTATTTAAAGAAAGGGCAATGAATGAACTTTCCGGAGGAGAGCGGCAAAGGGTTTTGCTGGCCTCTGTATTGGCACAGCAGCCTGAAATTATGCTGCTGGATGAGCCCGTAAATGGACTGGATATGCATCACCAGATTTCATTCTTTAAGCTGCTTTCACAGCTATGTGCAGAAGGTATGACGATTGTGATCATTACCCATGATTTAAATTTTGCCAGTCAGTTTTGTGATAAAATATTATTGCTGAATAAAGGCAAAAAAGAAATCTATGATTCTGTTGAAAAAGCATTTGAGCAGATTGAGCAAAGAAAAACATATTTGCAAGATATGATTTTACTTAGGCATCCTATAAACGGAAAACCTATGTTGCTTCCGTATGGTTGTTCGGATCGAGAAAACGGGTAAAAATTGGATTATAGTAAAGAATGTGTTTGAAGCGGAATCTATTATTAATTGTCACGTATTCATTATTGGCAGTTTTGACACTATTGCTTTGCCCAGCAATTGGAGCAGAGTCGCTGGACTTGAATCTTATTATTCAGGATATTTTGAATGGTGATCTATCTCAAATTGACACCGATATTTTTATTGATCAGCGCGTGCCGCGTGTCTTGTTGGCCTTTTTCGCCGGCAGTGCTTTGGCTGTAGTCGGCAACACGTTTCAGGTGATTTTGCGTAATCCGCTTGCCACCCCTTATACACTAGGCGTTACAGGTGGTTCTTCGGTGGGGGCCTATCTTGCCATTGCATTTCCGGCGGTCGCTTCAATGCTTGGAAAAGTTGGTTCCGTGCAATTAATGTCCATGGCAGGAGCCGGACTCATTGGTGTACTGATTTACACCGCCTCGCGTCAAAGGACTGGCTTATCAATGCATACAATGCTTCTGGCGGGCGTCACAACGAGTATCATGTGCGGAGCATTTATTATGCTTATACGGTATTTGACAAAACCTCATTTGCTTGTTTCACTTGATCGGTGGACGATGGGCAGACTTGATACTGTTGGCTATAGCTGCTTTTATTCAATGGTGCCATTAACTGCGATTGGCCTGATTATGATCGGATATCATATACGCAGCCTGAATCATATAGCACTCGGTGAAGAGATGGCATTGGGCCATGGAATTGATGTTGCTCGTGTTCAAAAATATTGTTTTATCGGTGGTTCGATTGTGACTGCAGCAGTTGTCTCTGTCGCTGGCCCCATTGGGTTTATTGGTTTGATCGTCCCGCATGTCGTCAGAAAGCTTTCTGGTTATGATAATCGTATCGTGATCTTTGGCTGTTTTTGTCTGGGGGGGGCTTTTCTGGTCATATGCGATACAATTGCCAGAACAATTATTGCGCCGACTGAAATTCCAGTTGGTATCATTACCGCATTGGTTGGCGGCCCGTGTTTTATCTATTTATTGGTCAAACGAAAATAGGAGATATTCATGAGTGTTCAATTGCAGGAAAAGTGCCCTAAAATGCTGAAAAAAGGATATATACAGGTATACACAGGCAATGGTAAGGGGAAAACGACAGCTGCTATCGGATTGGCTATTCGTGCTGCGGGAGCAGGGCTGAACGTCTTTTTCGCTCAATTCATTAAAGGGATGCGTTATAGTGAAATTGAAGCTCTACATCGGTTCCATGATCATATTACTGTCAGGCAATACGGGAGAGGCTGTTTCATTGATCGAAATCCCAAGCAGTTGGATATTGATGCTGCTCATCATGGACTAGAGGAAGTCGAAGACATGATTAAGCAGCATGTTTATAATGTTGTTATTCTTGATGAAGCAAATGTGGCGGTGCAGTGCAACCTGATTTCTGTAGATGAACTTCTTCGATTAATCACTATGAAACCGGATGCCATGGAGCTCGTTATCACGGGACGTTATGCGAGCAGTGAGGTTCTTGCCGTAGCAGATCTTGTGACGGAAATGAAAGAAGTGAAGCACTATTATCAAAATGGCATTCAGGCCCGGACAGGTATTGAAAAATAAATAAATTCTATTTTATGAAACGTATGGATAAAATTGTTCTTATCACAGGTGGGGCTCGGAGCGGCAAGAGTGAATTTGCACTTGAATATACCTCGCAATTTAATCATAAAGTCTTCATTGCCACCGCAGAGCCAATTGATAATGAAATGTCCGATCGAATTGAGATGCATAAAGGACAGCGTGGTTTAGACTTCATTACAATTGAAGAGCCGATTGATCTGGCAAAAACTGTTTCTGAACTAGACAACAGCATTGATATCGCAGTAATTGATTGCTTAACAGTATGGCTGGGTAATCTTTTTCACAAAATCAATGATGTGAATTTAATATCTCACCACATTGAGCATTTTATCACTAACATCTGTCAATCCAAATGTACTTTTGTTATCATTAGCAATGAAATCGGCATGGGCATTGTCCCTGCCAATGGATTAGCAAGGCAGTTTCGAGATCAAGCCGGAAACTTAAATAAACGAATTGCCCAAGTTGCAGATTTAGTTATTCTGATGGTAAGCGGTCTGCCATTGACTATTAAAGGACATTATGGACAAGATTAACAAAAAAGCAAGCTGTCTCTCAATACTAGGAACGGGTTCAGATGTTGGTAAGAGTATTGTCACAGCTGCTCTGTGCCGTGTTTTTCACAATAAGGGATTTCGGGTTGCTCCCTATAAAGCCCAGAACATGTCTAACAATTCATATGTGACAATTCATGGACATGAAATCGGCCGCGCACAAATTGTACAGGCACAAGCCGCGAGAGTGGAAGCAACGGCGGATATGAATCCGGTTTTGCTTAAACCATGTACAGATACCGGAGCCCAGATTGTTCTTCACGGCAAACCCTTTGGGAACTGTCTGGCATCGGATTACTTTGGCGATACGGATTTTCTTTTTGGAAAAGCTCGTGAAAGTTTGGATACACTACGACGTGACTATGAACTAGTTGTGATGGAAGGCGCCGGGTCTTGTGCTGAAATTAATTTGCGCGAAAAGGATTTTGTAAATTTCAGGATGGCGCATGCCGCTGACGCTTCTGTCATATTGGTTGCGGATATTGATCGAGGAGGCGTATTCGCTCAAATTATCGGTACATTGGATATCATTCCCCCAGAGGATCGTAGGCTGGTCAAAGGAATCATTATTAACCGCTTTCGAGGTGATGCAGCATTGTTCGACGACGGCATCACTTATATCGAAGAGAAAACGAAGCTGCCGGTTTTAGGATTGGTGCCGTACTTTTATCATATTGAGATTGATTCCGAAGACGGCATGCCCATTGAAACAATTATTGATCCCAAAGAGGGAACAAAAGATGATAAAATCAACATTGCCTGCATTCGATTGCCGCATATTTCAAATTTTACAGATTTTAATCCCCTGATTCGTGAAGATTCAGTAAATTTTCACTATCTGTCAAAACCTCGAAATCTTAACGAATATGATTTACTCATCTTGCCAGGTAGTAAGAATGTTAGAAATGATCTGCACTGGCTTCTCGATACCGGCTGGGTCGATACAATTATGCAGTATAAGGATTTAGGCAGGCGGATTCTCGGCATTTGCGGGGGATATCAGATGCTTGGGCAAGTGATTAATGATCCGAAAGGGATTGAGGGCAAACCGGGTAAAGCCATCGCGATGGGATTGCTGAATATTGAAACAATATTGCATTCTGAAAAAATCACAACACAGACCACTGGCTTTTGGATCGGTATGGAAGAGTATAAAATTATAGGTTATGAAATACATATGGGGCAAACTCATTCTATCGGAGATGGCAAGCCGGTAATGATTTTGGATAACAGAAATGGAAATGATATCCATATTGCTGGAGGATGGCAAACAGAAGATGGATTTGTTCAAGGGGTATACCTGCATGGTCTTTTTGATGAACCTGCATTTCGGCGGGCTTTCTTGGAGGGCCTAAAACCTGGATTGATTTGTGCAGGCAAAAACACTAAAAGCTCATGCATGTCTCAGTCTGTATTTCGTGAAAAGCAGTATGGTCTGCTTGCAGAGCACTTTGAAAGACATCTTGATGTTGATAAAGTTGCTAATATGTTATTGCTTAACTCTATTGAGTAAATTAACCCTACAACCTTACTACAACCGAAGGCTCATTAGCTCATGAAATTGCAAAAGAGTTGAATTTATAAGTGCCGTTTCATAAATGACTTAAGAAATTTATCAAAAAGTATAAAATTTTTAATATACTATATTTTAGCCTGAAAGCCTGATAACAAATTTGTTTTTGAGCTGAAATACAGGATAAGCCTTCAATTTATTTTATAATAATCTGGGATGTAGAGTCATTAGGGAGTCATAATTTAGCGTCTTTTTATTAATATCTATATGTCCAGCAGGTCGAATCCTTTGACCTCAAAGGGGCTGGGGCGCCAGCGTTGTTCAGCAGGGTCGTAGTAGGCCTCGATCACGGCCTCAGCAATGTCATCATGTGAAGCCTTAGCCGGATCAAACCAGACGGTTACTTCGATCCAGCCGGGACGGGGTCGCGTGGCAACTTTCAAGTAGCCTTCAATTTCCGAAATATCTTTTCGGTCCAGAAAGTAGGTGAAAAGCTTGGCACTACCGGAACAAGTGATGCCGCGGATTTTCAGAACTGTTTTTTCGAGTTGTTCCGGTTGAGGAATGTCCCGGCGATACGAAAATGTTGGGAAATCCAGCAGCAGTGACGCGGCGGCTGTTGCAACCACGCCCATGACAATTACGGTGATAACAGTGGACTTGGCATTGCCGATTGCCCGTTTACCAAACCATCGCCAGGTCAATGGATTGGGCTTTCCGGTTTTGGGGACAGGACAGACTTCAACACATTCAAAGCAGGCGATACATTCGGCTGACGTAATCGACTTGCAATGAGCCACATCGATATTCATCGGACAACTTTTTGAGCATTTGCCGCAGTTGACACAGCTGTCGGCGTCTCTGGCAATGCGTGTCAATCCAAAACGGGAAAAGAGGTTTTGGATAACGGCAAACGGGCAAAACCATCGGCAGAACGGCATGGAAATCATAAATGAAGCTACCAGGAAAATACCCCCGACGATATAGGTAGAAAGTTTAATGTCATTATTGATTGACGCCATCAGATAACAGGGACTGATGTTTCGATAGAACAAATTGACCGTCGCGGCGGTGAGACAAAGTACAGCAGCCAGGATAAGATATCTAAGCCAGCCAAGGCGTCGATCCAGTTTTTCTGAAACCTGGATTTGCTTAAAGTCAAAATCTTTTGCCAATGTTCGGAGAAACTCCGAGACGGCACCGATAGGACAGACATACCCGCAAAAGACACGCCGGAACATCATTGTGATAACAATAATGGCGATGAGGGCGAACAGATTGCCGCTGCCGAGCGCGCAAAGCATTTTTCCTTCGGTTAGATGAGTGTAAAAGGTCTCAATCGCGCCAAAGGGACAATAGGCTTCTACGTTAAATTTAAAGCCATAGACCAGGATCAGAATGATCGCGACAACAGCAAACTGGATTTTATGTCTTAATGCTCGCATGGTGTTTCCTATTGATTGCTGGGGCATGTATCTTTTAATGAACAACTGTTGCAGCTGCTGCCGCCGGTACAGCCGGACTGATAGACCTTGCTTTCGGTTTTTACCGCGGCCAAGTATTTTTCTTCCTGGCGAACATCTTTGAAATCCTGCATCCTGTCGATCAGTTTACGGGTCATGGTTATTTGTGTCGGCGGTGTGTTTTCAAGTGCGGTGGCAATGGCTTTGAAAGCCTTTTTCTGTTGGTCCTGAATCTGATAGACACAGCCCAGATAGACAAAACCGCGAGGGTTCGTCTGCGGGTCAGCATTTAATTTCTTCTCGGTTTCAGCGACATTAACGGTTTTTCCGGCACGTGCGTCCAGCAGGGCTGTCAATGCCGCAAATCCGGGACTGGCCTTCTGGGCATCACTTGATTTAGCGATAAGCGTTTGTGCTTCGCTGGTTTTATTTAGAATCAGCAAACTTTCCAGATAATTAATGGCTTCGCTGTCAGTTTTCAGACGC
This sequence comes from Sedimentisphaerales bacterium, assembly GCA_028282905.1. GTDB lineage: Bacteria > Planctomycetota > Phycisphaerae > Sedimentisphaerales > Anaerohalosphaeraceae > 4572-13. Next base: position 30,365 of record JANQGW010000046.1, read on the forward strand.
TCAAAGGCGGTCTTGTCCAGACTGATGGACTCACTGTAGAATCCCTGGTCATAGTAGTAACCACGAATGGCCTGATAGTAAGATTTCCATTTGGTCAATTTGGCCTCTGACAGGGTGGGTTGTTTTGCATACTTTTCCATGGCGCGCTTCATCTTGATTACACGCCGTAGAATCGCATATTGATCTTTATAATACGGCTCCGCCGTATTCTGCCGGGCGGCAGCGGCATAGGCTTTCAAGGCGGCGTCATAATCGCCTTGTTCAAGAATCAATGATCTAACCTGAGTGTCAAGTTTGATCATTGTGTCGTCTTTTTTAACTTCTTTTTTTGCGGTATGTGCAAACAGAGTTCCGATGCAGCAGCATCCGATAGTGATGGCAAATATCAATGTTTTTTTCATGATTATTCCTTTCGGTTTTTAATTTCAAGCGTATTTGCTTTCAATTCCTTTTCTTTATCTTTTGTTGCTAAGAGATTCTCATAGGCGGCCATATATTCCTGGCAATCCCGCCGATCGGGATAGACCGCCTTGCTGTATCGTTCAAATTCATCCAGCAATTGCGGATGGTTGCCGAGCACTTCATAGGCTGTCTGGCGTTTGGCGGATTGGTCAGGAGAAAGATCGCCGTCCCAGTAATTCCAGCGTAATGCATAGTATTTATCATTCCTACGGCAGTCCACTTGATACTTGCGGAAATATTGCTTCATTTTCTCGATATCCTGCTCTTTGGTATAGAGAAACAGATAATCCAGCACCTGAAGGACGAAATGACTGCCTCCACTGGCATAGGCATTAGCCCACTTGGCCTTTTCAAGATCACCGGCCTGATAATACAGGCGGGTAATTTCCCGCCAGAAATGCGGCGACTTGGGGCTTCGCTGGGCGCCGGCCAGCATCGTTTCTGCCAACGGTTGGTATTGGCCGCAATCCTCAAAGATTGCCTTGAGCTTAAATTCAATCGTTCTGTTTTCAGGATGCTCCAGATAGCACTGTCGAATTATCTCTTGAGCCTGCTGCTTTTTCTCAAGTTTGAACGCCAAAGCAGACATAAGGTATTGCAGTGGAGTTGTCTGCCCCATGACATCACCGTATTCTCTGAATTCTTCGTAGAGATAGTCGGCCTGTTCCGGCGAGGCATCATTGACAATGTCGTTGATACGTCTGGCGCTTTTGAAGTCCAAGACGTTAGCGGCGATCAAATCCTCCAGTTCCATATCAATAAATTTGAAATCAATATCCGGCTTATCATCTTTCACCGCCGGTTTGCCTGAATACGGCGATGCTGGCCTCTTTTTACGGACAAGCGGCTCAGCGGCCATTCGCGATTGATATTCATCCTGCACCTGCGGAGGCAATGCGGCGTCAGAGGTAATGACCATGCCTTCAAACGCGATTTTCCGATAACGCACCGCCGGATTGATATTCTTTGAACGCGGCTGGTTTTGATCCGCTGGCGCCACCGGATGCGTCAGGCTGTAGGCCTTTTCATAAAGCTTGAAGGCTTGTGGAAACTGCCCAAGTATCTCATGATAGGCGGCGGTTTCGAGCAATATCTGTAAATCATTCGGGTACAGCGCCAGGGCTTCCTGTACAATCGCCAGGGCATTTTCAAAATCGCTGCGACGTTGATAGACGTCGGCAATCGTCAGATACAATCCCTTGTTTTCAGCATTCAGCAAAGAGTTGCATCGGAACAAGTATTCGGCCAGATGATGATCGCCGTTTTCCAAAAACATCTGCCCCAGCTTGATGTATTGATCCGGTGAGCACTGCCAATTCATAAATACCAGCAAATGGGCCAGGTCCAGCCGCTTCTCTGAAAGACTGCCCTGTGAATCCATCGCCTCCCGGATAAACGCCAGTCGCCTCTGCGGCGCGTAACAGCTTGCCGCCAACAGCAGTTCGGTCGGGTCAGCGGCCGGATCAAGTTCAGCAAGAATATCGACGGCTAATCGGTAAAGGTATACTTTGCCCGGATGTTTTTCGAGGTACTCAAGTGTCTTGTCATAGGCGTTTTGCAGGACGGGTTTTGGCGCCTGCATGTTGAGCAGCGCGTCAACAATGACCAGCAGATGGCTGTCGTTGTCGCTTTGGGCAAGCTGCTGAGACAATTGCTCTACCGCCGCGTTTTTAACCGTTGGCGAGCACTGTAAGGCTTGCTCTGCCCATAAGAGCCAGAGTTCGTAGTTGTCGGGACGTCGAGCAATCATTTGGTTATATGCGTCCATCGCGTCTTCCGAACGGCCCAGCATTGCAAGCAGACCGGCAGTCAATTCCGGTTCCAGGCCACGCTGCACTTTTTTAAGCTGTTCAGCAGCTCGCAGAGCCTCAGTCGGAACAGCCCGCTCGACAGCGATAATCGCCAACTGCTGTAGATAATCAGCGGCGTTCGCGGCGTCGCGTTCAATCAGACGTTCGAGAATCCGGCTGCATTGTCGATATTGCTTACATCGGCGACAGATATGGTATTGTTGCTTGAGTGAAGCGATGCTGTCGCTGCCGTAATACTGCTTAACTAGTTCAGTCGGCGTCATTGCGTCATCGACAGAGGTGTAGATATCCACCAACAGGTCAATTTGTTTGTCATCGGCCTTTCCGGCGGCCATATTATCTTCGAGTGTGATGACAAGATCGACAAGCGAGTTGTTTTTGACCGCCGCGTCCAGCAGGAATGGTGTAATTTGATAGCGCATTAACGGTTCACGGCATTGTTGCCAGAGATCAAACCACAATTGGTAAGCACGGTCATGGTGGCCTGCCATTTTTTCAAGGGCGGCAATACGTATCAGGCAGTCGGTTGCCTTAGTTCGTTCATAGATGGCCTGGTGAACCATAATGGCTTTCGGAATCCGCCCCGCTTTTTCCAGCAGGATAGCCAACTCCATCAGTTGTTTGTCAGAAAAAGAAAAGCTGTTTTTGGCGGCCAGGATAATCTCTACCGCCTCATCAGTTTGCTGTGATTGCAACAGCATTTCTGCGATAAACGTGATTGACTCATAAAAGAAATCATCTTTTCGTTTCTGGAGGATTCGGGCTTTTTCCATCGCTTTCTCATGAAATCCCATCTCTGTCAGAGTCTGGCACCATTCAAACATCTGCTGTGAAGAAAGTTTTTCAGAGTTGATGCCGGCGGCGATATTCAACGCCTGCTGCCGACGGCCGGCGAGAAGATGAACCTTCATCAGGGCAGCCATGTCATTTTGCTGCTGATAATACCGGCTGACGGTTTCAAACTGGCGGCTGACCAGCGCGATATCCATGACTCGGCGATCCATTCGTTTTTGATCGGCAGCCGACAAACACGCCTCGGATTTGAGTTGTTCATTGAGTCTTCGGGCTGCTGAAAAGTCTCCCTGAATCGCATAGACCATATTTAACGAGGAGGCGGTATATTTGTCAAGATGAGACAGCAGAAAGGTTTCAAGCTCTTCAAATCGTCCGCTTTTTTGCGATGTTAAAACAGCCCAGGCCAGAGCGTACTGTTTATCGGCGGATTCCTGAGCCTGGTGGAAGGCTGTGATAAATGTTGGCAGATCATTCGCATCGGCTTGGGTGTAAAGCTGAATGCCGGTTTTCATGGTTTCCGTGTAGTCAGCTTGTGCGATGCCGCAGATAATCAGCATCGCCGTTACGACGGCCATTGCCCGACGAGGCATTCTCCGGCGTATGACACGAATCAAAAAACACACGAAACTAACCAGCAGGCAATAGCTGGCCAGGTCTGTCGTTTGTATCCGTTCAATCGGATCGGAAGCCTCAATCGTTCCGATCTGCCGGGCCAGTACATTATCCGGCCGACAGGATTTAATTTCAAAGTCATGGCTTCGCTCCGGCTCAGACACAGTTGCTTCGGGCAGTTGATATAGCCGTCGGCAGAGATTCTGTAACAGTTTTTCGGTGCCGTCTTTGTTGAAAATGTCACTGTGACTGGCGATGACCTTGCCCAATCCAAACTGCCATTCCGTCAGGACGGGATTATCAGCTGCCTGCAAAAGGGTTACGGCTGACAGTTTGACGGTGGCGGGGATATAGCCAAAATCTGTTGGCAGTCCTGGAAGGCTGATGCCTGCCGGATTATCGGTTGTCGGAATGCTTAAAGGCGAACTGTTTTGACGGAACAGCCCGGTGTCTTTTGCGGATAGTGTTTTAATATCAATCTTCGGCAGCGAAAATCGGTCCGTGGCATGAAAAAACTTTCCGCCGCCGTACAGGCTCATCTCCGACAAAAATCCGGTGTTAGTAGAAGGCCCGGTCAGCACAAATGAAATGTTAATATTGTCCTCACGAATCCGCCGCAGCAGGCTTGTGTAATCGGCGGACTCAATGCCGCCGTCAGTTATGACGACGATGTGCCGGGACGCCGCTTCGGTATTCAGTAAACCGTAGTAAGCCTCTTCAATAGCTGGCAGAATGACCGTTCCGCCGCCGGCGGTTAAGCGATTGATGGCCCGGTTCAGGTCAATTCGGTTCGCCGCCGACTGGATCGGCGCTGCCCATTTACGATTGCCGTAAAACTCCACAATGCCGGCCTTATCGTATTCGCTCAAACGCTCAAACGTGCTGCGAATAATGCCCTTGGCCAGAATCAACCGACTGCCCCGCATAGAGCCGGAAGTGTCAACGATAAACACAATACAGCCGTCCGGACTGGCCTGAGTAGTTTGTCGATGCAGTTTAGCCGGCAGCAGCTCAGAAAATGGTTCGAGACTGAAAAAATTGTCCTTAAGCATGGTTGATCCTGGCAGAACCAGCAGGCCCATACCGCTTGTGACACGATGCTTCAGGACGTTTAAATACCCCTCCGTTATTTGGTTCCGGCCGCAATCGGCAAGAACCAGGAGATCACAAGTTTCGGGGATATTATCGGTTGATTCTGATAGATATGCGTAATCGCCTAGCAGTTGATCAATAGCCTGACAGTCTGAAATACTACCCAAGATACACACATGCGGCTTAGGATGAATAGTCATTTGAATTCGGAGACTGTTATTTTTAAAAGATGTATCTGTGTCGACCGTAACCGTGAGTGTGTAATCGAGGCTGTCTGAATTGGTTTCAACCGGCAGAGAAAACATATTCAGACCGGTTTGCAGTTCAACGGCTTGCTGTCGAGTATGGCCGCTTGTGTGATTGAGAAGCTCCAACTGTCCGCTCCCATCAGTGCCGGATTCAATGGTTACCTCCAGACCCGCGGTTTGATTTCGTGTTACTACCGACGGCAGCAAAGCTGACTGGAGAATGACTTCACGATTTCGATGATATTGTGGAACAATCAATTCAAGGCTGATATTACGACGGGATAATTCCCGGATAGCTGTCTGCAAATCACCGGTGGTTTCAAGCAAGTCGCTGAATAAATAAATTCGTCCATTTTGTCCGATGTGATTCATTGCAGAAAACAGAGCGGATTCAATATCCGTTCCTGACTCGCTTTCCGAATGAGTGGTGCCGCCAAATTCAATTCGGATAGGGGCGGCTTTGTCGTCCAGAGAGCGTGTGACAGTGGCCATTTGCGATGTCATATCCGCCGGCTGCATACTTTCCGAACGATCAATCAGGAAAACAACCGTCTTATTATTATCATGGTAAACGCTGAAAGGCCCGGCCATTGCCGCCAGCGCGGCCGCGACCATTACCGCGGCACCGATTTTTCGTGTACGCCAAAAAATTCCGGCAGCGGCAGCGATTGCAACAAATAAAAATGTCAGATGTTCAAATTGTATCATTATATCAGTTTACCTTGAGTCACCAGGCGAATTTCCAATAACAGAAAACAGACTAAAACCGCCATAAGTCCGGTGGTCAGATTCCAGCGTAATGCATACCCCGGCTGATTGTCGATGTTGTCAGTTATTTGTGCTGCAAGGGCAACCGGACGGTTGCGCAGTCCGGCAGCGGCCTCGACAGCTTGCGACATCTGCTCGACAAACCGCGGAGTTCGCCAGTTCTTCATCAAATCCTCCGGCAGCGTTTCCAGTACCACATCAGCTTGCTCGCGATCCGAACAGTAGTCAAACCGGTTGTCCGCATGGCAGTAAGCCCTGGCCGGTTCAGCATATTCCGGCAGGAAATAGATTTTAAGGACGACGGGTAAAACCGATTGTCCGGAAGCACATGTGATCACCCGAATATCTTTCTGCGGTGTCATCTGCTGGCCGGTCAAAACAACGATTTGGGCCTCCGGATCAGCGGCTTTCGCTTCCTTGACGGCCTGTGACAAACCGCTGTAGGGCGACCGGCAAACTTCGACAGTATCCACCGCTGCCAATGCCGCATGAGAATGCCTGGTCAGGCTGCCAAGAACTCTAATCTCATCCCCGACAGTCATTAAAACGCCCCGGTCGCTTTGCTGCAGCAATGTCCGGGCATGTTTTTGGGCCTGGGGCAGATCGGTCACATTAGACGTATCGAGGACGACAATCGTTTTCTTTAAAGGCTTGGTAATCGGCGACAGCATACAGGCGATCATCAGTAAAGTAATCCCCAGCAGAAACAGCAATGTTTTCATGGCGCTGAGTTTGCCAAACAGGATATTCCGCCGGGATGATTTTATGGCCTGCCGCCAGAACAAAACGGTCGGAACCTCCAAGTTCTTTTGCCTTATTTTCAGAAAATGACTGGCAATAATCACACCGCCGCCGATGGTCGTCAGCAGCATTGCAAACCCAATTGGAAATCCATTGAATATCATGTTTATTTCAATCTCTTATTTTACAGAAATAGTATCCCGGATGGCGCCACGGATAGAAACTGGTTTTTCAGGTTGTCAGCAGTGTCAATTTCCCGGTACTGCCAGTTTTTTTTGAGACACTCCGCTTCAATCTGGTGGTAATAGGCCTGCCGACACTGACGGTACCGCTCAATCATCGCTTCGTCAATGCAGCATGGTAGATCGGCGTTGTTTTGCGCATCCTGAAGACGATAATCACCCCGCTGCGGCGGCTGACGATCCGATGGACTTGACAATTGAAACAGAAACGCGCTGCGGTTGCCGAGATTCAAATTTTGTTTAAATTGCTCATACCCTTCACTGAAAATCAAGTCGGAGACCACTATCACATGTGACGAGAACTTAGCGGCTACCTTTTGAAGTGATAATATAGGCTGTTGCCCGCTTTCAAGTCTTTCAATGTCCAGGTTCATTTGCTGAAAACCGGCCCATCCCATATAACGTTGAAAGCGGCCGTTTGCATACAGGCGAACGGTCAGGCCCCGGTTCAGCAGGCAAAAGCCAAAGGCTGCCGAAAAATGCTTTACGTCATCGACTTTTTTCCCGACAACGATGGATCGTGACAGGTCCGCAACAAGTGTTACTTCAGGGCGTTCCAGCCGCTCGTACTGTCGCACAAAGAGCGAGCCGTCCCGCTGATAGCGGTTCCAGTCGAGGTGACGAATGTTCTCGCCCGGCGTAAACAGCTGATAATCGCTGAATTCCTGACTTCCACCGTGATCGCGCGAACGAAAATCCATTGCTACCTTCTGGCGTATTCGTTGCCGGAGGGTTACTTTTACCGCTGATAATATCATGATGTCGTGAGGACTTAGAATCATTTATAGTCTGTTCAATATTTCATTGATTATCTGATCGGCATCAATCTGATCAGCCATAGCGGAAAAGCCCATGGCAATCCGGTGCCGCAGAGCGATGGCAGCTGAGCCTTTGAGATCTTTGACACTGACGCTGCTGCGACCGTCAAGCAGGGCTTTGACCTTACCGAGCATGACCATGGACTGGACCGCTCGCGGCGATGCGCCCAAGGTGACATGTTCGCGGACAATTGCCATATCACTGCATTGTGGTTGTGTCGCACGCACCAGGCGAACAACATAATCAATCGCTAACTCCGGCGTTTCCACAGCGGCCACTGTTTGCTGCATCTGCAAAACTGTTTCAGCGGTCAGAACCGGTTCAGCGGCGACAACACCGCCGGTAGTGGTCAGTTCAATAATTTGCCGGTAATCGTCTGTTTCGGGATAACGAACTTTCAATTTTGCCAGGAATCGATCCAACTGGGCTTCCGGCAACGGATAGGTGCCTTCGTGTTCAACCGGGTTTTGGGTGGCGACAAAAAAGTTTGGATGCGGCAGTTGGATCGTTTCCCGGCCAATTGTGACCTGACCTTCCTGCATCGCCTCCAGCAGCGCCGATTGCGTTTTTGGTGTCGCCCGGTTAATCTCATCGACCAGGATAAAGTGGCTGATGACCGGCCCTTCCTCAAAGATCAACTGGTGGCTGCCGTTCTCAGCTTCAACCAGGGTTTTGTGGCCGGTAATATCACTCGGCATCAGGTCAGGCGTACATTGGATGCGTTCGTAATCCATGGCTGTTGCCTGCGCCAGAGTTTTTGAGAGCATGGTCTTTCCAAGGCCTGGTACACCTTCCAGGAGTGCATGGCCACCGGCGAACAAGACACAGAGTAAATCTTCGACGAGTTCATTTTGTCCAACAAAACACTGCTGAATTTGTGCTTTTAACGCAGTAAACTGCTGGATAAAATGGTCAATCTGCACTTGGGCTTTCTTTAAGCATTCGGTTTGAGTAGGCATTGAGTTCCTCAAAGTATTGTTGAGTCATCTTTTTAAATTCAGGATTAATAGTATCAGTCCGTACACGTTCTTCGCGACTGTCGGCCGTTGAAAGTTCTGTTGTTCTGCCGGCTTTTTCCGGTTTCAGCGGAGCTTCGGCTTCAAATGATTTGGATTTCCCTTTGCCCGGCTGGCTGGGAACATGAACAGTCAGAATTCGGCCGGGAAACAGCGCGGCGGTGGAACGCGATTTCTTTACGGCTCCCAACCCTCCGCGGCCATTGCCGGGCTTGTCTTTTTTGCCGCTACGGCCCAGTTCTCGGCCGGGGGCGGATCGGCGATCACTCAAAAAAGGCCGGCGGCTGCTGTTTTCAAAGGTTTTCAGCGTGTCTTTATCTTTTGCGGCGGCCTGACGTTGGTCTTCGTAAAGGCCGTCGCCAATATTCAAAGAGTTGCTTTTAATGGATGTCTCGGTGGGCGGTGTCTGCCCCGCGCCGGCACCTTTAAAACCGGCTGTTCTTAACAAATTCGTCGAGGCACTGCGACGTTTCATTGTGTTTGACTTTTGACGGATCATATCAGAGGTTACTCCACCGGATGCCTGTGTTTGGTTCGCGGCGGCGGAAGCCTGTGCAAAGGCGGTGGAAGATATTATTTGCCCTTGAGCGGTTTTATGCTGTCGAGCGGAAAGAAGTGTTCCGTTTTCTGCTGTCGTATCGTTGCTGACGGTGTCAATCTTTTTAGGCTGTTGCTTCAATGATATTTTTGCCGCAGATGAAACTGTAGAAACTTTTGGCTCGTCATTTGATGCTGCGTTAACGGCATGACCGCTGAGAAGGGAAACGTCCATCGCGGCGATACAGGCGGCTGCAACGACACTGATATTCAGCGGCCGATGTGTCGGTTTCATATCCCGCTTCAATGCGTCCTGCAAGGCTTCAACTCCCTGCGAGACGGCGTATTGTGCAAAGATTGAATCTTTGTCGGCTTCAAGAAATTCATGGGCGGTCGAAATCAGATTATGCCGATTGCTGATCCGATCCAGTTCCCGGATGGCTGTAGAACAATCTACTTTGGCAAACCCTTGAAGAACAAGCCGTGCCACCGCCGAGAGGAGTACAGCCAGTAAAATCAGTCTGACTGCCAGACGGCTCAGATGAAACTCCATCCAGAGAGAAAGGAAGCCCTTATTCAGCAGCATCGCTATGCAAATCCCGCTTATCATCAGTGAAGTTTGGTGGATTATGCGTCGGACGGCTCCTTTAAAACGCTGCCGCTGAAGTTTCTGCTGCGCCTGCAGCACATGTTGACAGAATTCCTGAAGTGTCATTGGCGTTGCTCCTGAATTCGGTCAATGGCCGATTGGATCAGTTCGCCGCCTTGCAGCCGAAGCAACATGGCCGGCTGACTGAGCTTGCCTTCCTCGTCATGCAGATGGCCTTCCAGAAAATCGCACGCGTCCTCCACGGTGAAAGCTGTTCGAAATGCGGTATTCTGATCCATTTGCTTCAAGGCCAGAATAGCCGGCTCACTGGGGTCATCTGTCAGCGAGGCCCGCAGATAGCGTGCCCAAGCACGCGTCCATTCATCATTGGACTGGTGATAGCGTCCCATCAGGTAATTGGTCAGCGTGTCCTGCGGATTGACAAATAAAGCATTTAATAAATACCTCCGTGCATCTGATAGACGCTGTGTTTCCAGTGCCGTCCAACCGCTATAAGCATTGATACGACCGGCCAGCAGCGGAGCGTCTTCGGTTTTGTTTATCTGTGTGCCGGCTGTTGTCAGGAACTGTTCTGCCATCGACCAGTTGTGGTCCTCGATTGCCTGTACTGCATAAGCGGTCATCTGTTCGGCAGCCGGTTTGGGTTTCAGCCCCTGGCAAAAGCGACTGACGGCGGCATCTATACGCTGTGAATCACCGGATTCGACGGCCATTTCCAGCAATGTCCGGCAGGCTTCTTCAACCAGCCGTGATTCTGGATAGTTTTCCAGATAACGCTCAATCTCTTCGACATCTTCCTCGGCGAATGCATTGTAACACTTCTGCTCGGCCACATCCGATATCATTCCCCCGGGATGATCGAGCAGAGTCAACTGTGAGTTCTGAATGTCCCAGAAAACCACAAAGTTCTGCCAGAAGCTGTTGGCGATGACACAGTCGCCGACGCCTAACTGGCTGCTGAACTCTTCGTGCGCGCGGATGGCCGTGTAATCTCGCAAGTTGAGTCCAAAAAAACGACAATTCTCAAAATCCGCTGTTTCACTGCCGGCCAGGGCAGCGGTATCGCCGTCAAAAACACATTCGTATTCACCCGTTGCCGCAACGACTTTGACTTGGTAGCCGGGGTCCGGCTCAATGCTGCCGACCCATCGACCTTTTACAATGTCACAAGACAGCTGATGTCCTTCCGGAATTTCAATGTCTCCGTATTCACACAGTCGATTCTGGATATCCAGCATCATCACCGGTGAATCAAACGCGGTGATTCCCAGTATGCCCCACACAGGGATTTCATCCAGCAACACCGCGTTCTTTTTGGAGAATTCATCCAATTCGTCAAGCGACTGGGCAATAACCGTAACTCCCTCCAGAGAACGCCCCTTTAAATCAACCGTTATCGGCTGGTCGCTATCGAGGGCCAACACCTCCTGTGCATCCGCATGGATGAGAAGATCGCAGTTTAATCCAAAATCGACCATCAGATTTGCCTTCAGTGTAGCCGGGCCGTTTTGAAGAGTTGCCGGAACACAGATTGCACCGTCAATGTATTGAAAGGGCAATCGCTGCCGTCCCTGAACAGAGCACGGCAGCGAAAGCAGTACCAAAAGTGTAAGCGAAAGTTTGGTCATCATATTATTATTGCTGGCGGTTAGCTGGCGTTCTTTACTGGTCACAATGTCTGCCTGCATGTGAATCGGTGTATAAAACATTGGCTCCTTTACTGCCTTTTTTTCCGAAACTATGCGGGAATTGTCTTTCATTGACATCAATGGTAAAGCCCGGTTCACTGCCGGAAGCACGAACACCCGGCGTATAGGGTTTATAAATATAGTTGTCCCAGAGCAGCCAGGTTTTGGAGAATCGATTCATCTCATAGGTACGCGTTTCTTCCAGCATTTTCGCAATGCTGTAAGCGTATGTATTACCCAGATCACGCATCCAGCGATGGGGCTGGCCGGGGCATACCCAAATGGGACTTCCCCCCTCAATACAGTTATAGTCTTCCAGGACGGCCGCGATGCCAAATTGTTCTTCCAGTCCCCTTCGGTCTTCCGGATTTTTATAGCCGGGTGCTGCTCTGAAAGGAAAGCCGCCCACAGTGTAGCGATCCGGGAATTTATCATCGTTGTCAGACGCATAGGCATGGAGTCCCAGCCCGATATCATGCAGATGTGCCATGCAGACCACTTGCCGGCTTTTTTCTTTGGCTCGATGCAGAGAGGGAACCGCAATAGCCAGCAGTAACGCAATAATCGCAATCACAACCAGCAATTCGATTAGCGTAAATCCATTTGCCGTATTCTTATACTTCCGGCGAATGTTCATTGCAAGACATCCTTTCCTTAATCATCAAATTCAAGCCATTGTGACATCAACAGCAACATATCATCTACATCCGTATCATCATCAAAGTCAAAGTCACCCTGCGTCCAGTCGGTTTTCTCTTCGCTGAGATAGTGTGACGCCGCCATTGCAAAGTCCTGCATATCCACCCGGTTGTCAAGATTGGCGTTGCCCGGCAAAACGAACTGGTAGAGCACTTCGACGTCCCTCTGAGTCACCGAGGGTGCCTTCAGGGCGGTTTTATCATCATTAAATTTGCTGCTGCTGTTTAAGTCAGCTTTTAGGTAATCGATGATTGTCTCATCACTCATCGATGGAACCGTGTTGGGATCATTCGATCTATGCAGTTGAGTTTCAAAAAATGCTAAATCGTCAGCCGTTATTAATCCGTCCCGATTAAAATCACAGGGCGGATATGCATTAATGCCCGCGACTGATTTCGTTCCGGCTGACATAAATAATACCTGATCAATCGTGGTCAACGGGTCATTGGGATCGAAAGGTGCGTTAATCTTGCGAATTTGCAAGCGCTGATTTTCAGTGTAAGCTGAGTTTGATTCGTGGGTACGGTTAAACAAAATCTGCTGAGGCTTGTTTTTCAGAGCGAGCAATCGGCCTTCCAGGTCATATTGGAACAGTCCGTACGGACCTCTCATATAAAAATAAATGACTCCCTGTTCATTGGCCGCAATCGACCAGATTTTGGGCCAATCACCGATATCCACAAAAGTATTCGGGTCAGGGTTTGGCTCGTTCGGGTCATAATCCTCCGGCCAAGTATCAGGATCATCGTTATCAATCCCATAAAAATTCGGGTCATAAACGTCAATTTCAAGAAAATCCAGTACTTCATCACCGTCAATCACCGGAAAGATCGGCGGGTTTTCAGTCCCGTCGTCCACAAGGCAATTCAGCCCTGCGACATTGCCGCTGACTTCAGTGCCGTTAAACAAAACCTGATCCAGAGACGGCGAAAACACCTGACCGGTGAGATTTCGACAGGCGACCGAAACAACAGCAGGCTCGGAACAGGTTACGGCATTACTATTGGAAACGCTTTCGCCGTTATCGCCGGTATCATTAAACAACCGTCTCGTCGCTCCGGTTTCTAAATTCGTGGACCACAGCCCTGTGAAGAGGCGACTGCCCAATGAGCGGCTGTCCTTGCTGACAAAATATACTTTTTTACCGTCACTGGAAAAAGAGGCTCGTCGTCCCCCCATGTTGTCAGCGGTAGTGACTTGTACCGGCCCGGCGCCAACGGTGTCTGCCATGTCCTGCAGGGTTAAAACGTAATTGAACGTATCGTTCCAATTTGTGCAGCCCCATCCGGACCAGTCACCAAAAACATCGACCATGAGCTGCCCTGAATTATATTCGGCGTTGGTCCGATCCGGCAGGTTCATCGGATGATAGAATGATGATGACGGATCAAACGTATTGGGATCCATAGTGAATGGATCTAATGGAGTCGGCGACCAGATTTCCCGCAAATCCCAGGTTAGAAGCCGTTTTGTGGCACTGGAAGTCAAGGCACGGCTGTTGTCACTGATAATGGCTAATTGACCTGAATCATAATAAGTTCCGTTGACCGTTACCGGTGACGGATTCAGGATCATGCCGCTGATAATTGTTGTCGCCGGATAGTTTGCGTTAAATAAGCCGCCCGCGACATCCAGTGAACCGGCAATCCGAGATAAATCAGACTCTGTTGCGCATTGCCACGATTTCCCAGTGTCATTGGTCAATTTATTCTCGACGGGCCAGTCATTCGACTCCCATGAGGGAAAGTTACCGTCCAGGCTGACAAAACACCGAAGCCCTCGATTACTGCCGTAAGTGCTAATGTAAAAACAATCATTTGTTTCATTGTACACAAACGAGCCAATCGGTCCGCCCATGGTTTCGTTATAGCTGACGTGCTCTTTGGGAACAACATTGACCATGTGATCGGGGGATTCGATTCCCCACGAGACCGCTGAGACAAGCAAACACACAAAAAACATTGTTATTTTCATAAGATGTAGATTTTTCACTTTATATTACCACTATAAGCTTAAATCATGTCCCCAGTCTTCGACCATCACCAGGAGGTCGCCCAAATCGATCTGGCCGCTGCCGTCCAGATCGGCCGCCGGATGCATGGAGGCAGCTTGCCCATAAAACCGGCTGAGAGTACTGAAATCGTTTAAACTGACCTTCTTATCTCCGGTAATATCCCCGGTTAAATAAGGTGTCAGGATAAAGACGTGTTCCGGGTCGGCTGTCGTTCGTTTACCGTCTCCATTGAAATCGTACCAGCCGCTGGTGACAATCTGGCCGTTATCATTGATGCCCTCGGCTTGGCTGAAATATCTTGGACCAATGCTGCCAACATAGGGATCGGCTGCACTGTTGAGATTAACCATGCCTTCCGAGAAGGTCCAAAGATAGGCTTCGCGATTGTTGCTATATTCATAGGTGCCGCCGACAATCTGGGATTTGTTATTCATCGCACGTACATGCGTATATTTAAGGGCTGATCCAAAAACGGTATATTCCTGGGACTCAACTTCGCCGTTACCATTGCTGTCCTGCCAGAAAAACCCATTAGCTTTACCAAAATAATTCTCCGCGGCTCCGCAGACGGTTTTTGAATTGCTCACTGTCACCGGCGAAAGCTCATGAATTGTGACGTGATATTGCAGCGTCTCGTCAAAATAGCCGGTTGGCATCGGCATCAATTGGAGTTCGTTAGGATCATAGAGACCGTTCTCATTGGAATCAGACCAAAGATAGCCGTTTATCCCCATATTCAGGACCATGTCCCCGGCATCGTTGATAGAATTGGGGAAATACCCCGCAAAATATTGAATTTCTTCTGAATCCGGGATATTGTTGCCGTCGGTATCCGTCCAGACCCAGCCATGATAGTCATCATTCGTATCCCGGCTAAAGCCCACGACCTGGCCGGAATTATTAATGGCCTCAGCCCAGCCGTAGCCGTATTGTAGATCAATTGTTAGATTCACCATTTCACCGGAATCGACCGTGGAATTATGATTGCTGTCAGTAAACAAAAAAGGTCGGTAGTTCCAGCTTGAGTTGGTCATGCTGTTGCGTCCGACGACCAAACCGGCGTTATTGATGCCGTAGCCGTTACCGCCTTTGCCTTCGAGGAAGTTTCCTGCTAGGTTACCAAGATTGATAAAGGTTCCGGTTGTCGCATCATAGAGAAACGGCTTAGACGTACTATTGGGCTGAGTTGGCCTACCATGTCCGGCTACGTCGCCGTTATTGTTGATGCAATAGCCGACCGAGGGGGCAATATCGCTGCCAGTTGCCAAAGCAGTCAAATCTGTAACATGATAACGTACTTCAGCCTCAGCGATGGAGAAAAGTACCGTAAATACTGTGATTGAAAAAAAAGTTTTCATATTTTTACTGTTTTGAATGAGGCCCGGCGGAGAGACACGACCGCCGGACCTGAAATTAAAGAAACACAATGTTTAGCGAACACGATATCTTTTCATAACACCTAATCCGCCAAAGCCAAGCAGCAGAATTGTCATTGGCTCGGGAACTGTATATAGCCCCCCGGGAAGTACCGGAGACAATTGAGTCCATGCGATGTTGCCGTCATACCAGGTAAACTGCCCAACGCTATTACTCCCACCAGGACCTGCAACCAATTCATCTTCAGTTAGTACAAAGGCAAGTGTGCCGGATGCGTTGGCAGGGTCAAACGACAGAATGCCATCGGCAGTATTGTCATAAAAATAAACATTGCCGTCTGGAGCATAAAAAATATCGCCAAAGCTAACAGCAGACATGCCGGTGACGGCTGTGATTTCAGCGGTTGAAAGCAATTCCGAACCGCTGTTGGCGCTGTCATCCCACAAGTACATCGCATCGCTGAAACTGCTTCCCCAAACCAAATCATTGCCGACAAAAGTAATTCCGCCATTGAGATTGTCAGTGCCGGCGACACTGATAAGCTGTAAATCGCTGATATAAGTTGAAATCATACCGCTTCCATTGACCACCAGAACACTGTCTGTGTCGCCTTCATAGAAATAATGATTTCCATTGTGCGCTGTTTGCGGACTCAAAATGGAAGGTCCGGTTCCTCCAATAAATGTATCGATGTCGCTCTTTGATGCCAGTTTGCTGATTGCACCGGTTGTTTTGTGAACTCGCCAGACAGTATCTGAACTGGTTTCGGCAAACTGCAAATAATCGCCCGAGATTCCATATCCGTAAAATCCCGTCATATTGGAGCCTCCACTTGCGATTTGCCAGGCTGTAGAACTAACCAATTCTGTCGTGACGGGATTGGCTGTGCCCACACCCGTAGTAACTGTAATCCGACCGGCATCATCAGGATTTTTTGCATGTCCGCCAATGTTCATGAAATTATATGCAGTACCGCCTTCGATCAGGGTGCCGTAATTGATTTTTGATCCCCCGGTTCCCTGAACCTGGTCCAGTGTCAGCACCTGCTCGTATCCTGCTGCTTGAGCGGTTACGGCAACTGCTAAGGTAGCCATCATCGTTAACATTGTATTTTTCATCATTTCTCTCCTAACATTATAATTAAAATATTCGTTCCTCATGTCCATGAGACTGTTACATTCCGTTTTTAAACCAGTGTTGCCTGCGAAAATCGCCAATGACTTTGTTTTTTACTTTTCTCACCTCCTCTCGCTTGAATAGGCATAAAAAAAGAGAGCCATAGACAGGCACAATGATGCCTTCTACGACTCCCTGGCTGGCTTTTGAATGGCTTGCTCGGGCTATGTGATTATTCAGTTGTAGTAAATTGTATTTTTCTCAATAAACGCTCCGTAACCTTCTTATTGTTACGGGCCTATCATTTGATTATCCTTGTCGCTATGTTAAAACGCTCCGTTCTCTGCGTTGCGCAACAGCTATCTGAGGACGGTTCTTCAAGTTCTTATTGTTTTGAGACCGCTTGGGGTAATTTTACTGCAATAATAACGATGAAACTTCTCAATCAGATCATTGCCGCACTGCGGACAGGATTCCACAAACTCAGTAAACGAAATCAAGCAGTCCAGAAGCCTATTCGTAATTACATGCTCTATTTTACAGGCTCCAACTTCTGCCTCGTCTGTATCAGATCCCAGGATATTCACGAAAAAATTCTTCAAAACCTCATGTTTGCGAATCACCTCTTGCGCTTGTTTATGCCCTTTGTCAGTGAGAGTAATGATCCCATAAGGCTTATAATTAATGTGTCCCGTCTTGGTCAGAGCCTGCAGGGCAGGCGTCACGGAGCCGGCTTTAACATCTAAATAGACAGCAATATCCTTGGCGCGAACTCCGCCTTTTTCGGAGATGACATTGAATATCGCCTCCAGGTAGTCTTCTAAGCTGGCACTCAATTGTTCTGTTTGTTCCATGATGATGTCGCCCTTGACTAAGTTTATCAAAAAATTATAAGGCAAGGCTTAATCTTGTCAAGGATAATTTCATATATTTGAAATAATTCACAACAAATCGAAGGGGAAGAATACAACAACAAGACGTTGATAACAGAGATGCACTGACGATCTTGCTGTGCATTAGCATCGTTTCTTGTACTGCTATGACGCTAATATGTCGCAGAGATTCTTCTTTCGTAAGTCCTTTAAATAAATGGATATAAAAATAAAGCAGATGAACATCATTGCAGTTTTTCATAGATTTGATAGACTCTTTGGATTATTAAGCGGACAGTTTCGGATAGAATTGTCAATTGTAAGAAAAAGAGGGTTTTAAGAAAAAATGTTATGTAATCGATATAGAAATTATAGGGTTGGTTTTATTCGTTTTTTCACGGCTTTGCTTTTAATGTCTCTGTTCGCTCAACAGGTTCAAGCCCTGAATGCAGCAGCTTCCAACTGGCCCATGTGGAGATACGATGCCCAAAGAAGCGCTAGCTCCCCGAGCCAATTGCCGGACGAGCTGCACCTGATCTGGAAAAGGCAGCTGGAGACACCAAGGCCGGCCTGGCCCGAAGAGCAGTATAAACTTCAATTCGACAAGTCTTATGAACCTGTCGCTGCGAACGAATTATTGTTTGTAGCCTCAATGGTCAATGATAGTGTCAAAGCCTATGATACCGACACGGGTAAAGAAAAATGGGCATTTTATTCCGGAGGGCCTGTCCGATTTGCCCCGGCATGGTACAATGACAAATTATATTTCACTTCTGACGACGGCTGGCTTTACTGTCTTCAA
>JANQGW010000086.1 GCA_028282905.1 Sedimentisphaerales bacterium
AAAAACGCAGCCTATGCTATTCATAGGCGAGTCTTTTCAACGACGCCGGGCGAAGCCGCAGTAGGCATAAGCGGCTGCAGCATTTCTTGACATGCTCTAGATTCGAGATAAAGCGACTGTGTTGTACAGCAATGCCTCAATTCCGTCAAGATTTTCCTGAGTCAATGTCATTTTGGATAGTAACAATTTGGTGGAGAAAGTAGGGGGGATCAAACACGACCTCTCCCGTCTCGAAAGCAGTCAGGCACTGTAACTAAATCTGTGAAAAGCGGTGAAATCCGTGCCTCCTCCGCTAACTGTGGTGCCATTTTGATGAAATTTTTCAATAATCCGCGAAAAAAGTCGAAATTTTTCACTTTTTTTTCTTCAATTTCTTGCAAAAACCTGTTTTATGCGGTATTTTTAAGGGTCTTGTTGGTCGGCGTAGACCGCAAGTGTGTATTAACTTAGTTAAACCTTTTATAATATGGAGGTAAGTTTCTGTGAATAAGGAACTTGCTCGCGAACTGATTGGCGCGGGCGTACATTTTGGACATGCTGCAAGTCGTTGGAATCCCCGGATGAAGCCGTATATCTTCGGCAAACGCGGGATGATTCACATCATTAACGTCAAAGAAACCCTCAAAGGTCTGGTCATCGCCAAAAAGCTCCTTTCGACCGTCGTATCAGGCGGCCGGGATGTCGTTTTTGTCGGCACCAAGCGTCAGGCTAAAAAGGGCGTTCAGCAGGCGGCGGAAAAGTGCGGAATGCACTACGTTTCCGAACGCTGGCTGGGTGGCTCGCTGACTAACTTCCGCACCATTCGCTCGCGTCTGCAGCGTCTGGAAGAGCTGGAAGGTATGGAAGCAACCGGCAGCATCGAAGCACAGGGTAAAAAGCAGGGCTCACGTCTGAAACGTGAACTGCGCAAAATCAAAACCAACCTCGACGGCGTTCGCAAAATGAACCGGATGCCCGGCGTCATGGTGGTCGTTGATGCTAAAAAGGAATACATCGCACTGCGTGAAGCACGCAAGCTCGGTATCCCGACGATTGCATTGACCGATACCGATTCGGATCCGGATACCGTAGATGTCATCGTTCCGGCCAATGACGATTCGATCAAGGCCATCGAGATTCTGCTGGATCAGTTGGCACAGGCCGTTGCCGAAGGCAAGACCATGGTCCGTGCCGAAGAGATGACCGCTGCCGCACCGCAGCAGCGCACCGAACGCAGCCGTTCGCGTCGTCGCGTACTGGCCAGTGCCCAGGACGAAGCGCCTGCCGAAGAAGCACCGGCAGCACCCGCCGCTCCTGAAGCACCTGCCGCTCCCGAAACAGCTTCGGAAACAGCAGAAGCCGCCCAGTAAGCGGTCAAACGGCTGGATGTAGAACATAAACACTGGCTCCGGCACCGAATCACCGTGCAGGGGCCAGTTTCTTTTCCATCGACCGGTGGAAAAGGCTTAAACGATAAAAAACAATATTTTGAGTAATAACAGGAGTTAATGAGATGGCGGAAATTACAGCAGCAGTAGTGATGAAGCTTCGTAAAATGAGCGGCCAGGGCATGATGGACTGCAAAAAGGCTCTGGGTGAAACAGATGGTGACCTCGATGCGGCCATGGAGCTGCTTCGTAAAAAAGGTCTGGCAACGCTCGCCAAGCGTGCCGCCCGCGATACCTCGGAAGGCCGCGTACTGTGCAACGTCAGCGATGACGGCAAGACGGCAGTCATGGTTTCACTGTGCTGCGAAACTGACTTCGTGGCCAAAGGTGACGATTTCGGTGCCGCTGCCGACCAACTGCTGCAATGCGGTCTGAAGGCAGCTGCTGACGAAGGCGCTGACGCTCTGCTTGAGGAAGAAATCGATGGTGTCAAGTTTTCAAAACTGTTGACCGACTTGGTCAGCAAGACCGGCGAAAAGACCGAAGTTGGCGATTATGTCCGTTACAACAGCACTGGTGTTGTCGGCAGCTATGTTCACTTTAATAACAAGGTTGGCGCCATGGTCGATGTGGAAGCCAGCGGTGATGAGGTTGCTGCCGCCGTTCAGACCGTGGCCAACGAGATCTGCATGCACATTTCGGCCATGAATCCGCCTGCACTGGACAAAGATTCAGTCGATCCGGCGATCATCGAAAAAGAGCGTGCCGCGGCCGCCGAGCAGGTGAAAAACAAGCCTGCCGAGATCATTGACAAGATCGTTGATGGCAAGCTCAGGAAATTCCTTTCCGAGATCTGCCTGGTCGATCAGACATTTGTCAAAGATGATAGCAAGACCATCAATGAGGCCCTGACCGAGGCCGCGAAGGCCGCCGGCGGTGAGGCCAAAATAAAACGCTTTGTGCGTATTGAAATCGCCTAAAAAAGCGAGTATAATAAGGCATCGAGAGCATTTGTTTTCGATGCCTTTTTTTTGAACAGACATAGGTTCCAAATGCCTGTGTCGAGCCAAAAACAGCGTTTGATGCAATAAAATGGACTGTCTGGGCGTCTTTTCCAGCAGGTGATGAGCAAATTTTAAGTATGACAGGGAGGTTTATGACAGCGTTTAAATACAAGCGTGTATTGTTGAAATTGTCCGGCGAGAGCCTCTGCCAGCCGGGTGGGTTCGGAATTGACGGCGAAGCGATTGATTCGGTTGCCGAGCGGATTATGGCAATCTGCCAGTCCGGCCTGCAGGTCGCCATTGTCGTCGGCGGCGGTAATTTTCTGCGAGGAGCGACTTTTTCCCAGCAAAGCCATATCCGCCGCACAACAGCTGACTATATGGGAATGCTGGCGACGGTCATCAACGCCAGCGCCCTTCAGGAAACACTCGAGAAAAAGGGCCATCCCACACGGGTGCTCAGTGCGATAGAAGTTTCGGCGATCTGTGAGCCGTTTATCCGTCGCCGTGCCTTAAGGCATCTGGAAACCGGTCGCGTCGTGATACTGGCCGGCGGAACGGGCAACCCCTTCTTTTCAACCGATACCTGTGCCGCGCTGCGGTCGTCGGAATTGGAAGTGGATCTGATGATCAAGGCTACCAAGGTAGACGGCGTTTACACCGACGATCCGGTCAAAAATCCGGATGCCGAACTGATTGAGAACATGACCTATCAGGACGTTCTGGCCAAAAATCTGAAAGTGATGGATTCGGCCGCTGTCAGCCTGTGCCGGGAAAATCACATTCCGATTATTGTACTGAATATTTTCAAGGAAGGAAACATCACCCGCGCCCTGCAGGGCGAGAAGGTTGGAACCCTGATTACAGAGTAGAACCATTAGTGGAAAGGAACTCTATGCCAACGAAACAAATACTGTCGTCACACGAACAAAGCATGGAAAAAACCGTAGAACATCTGCGGAACGAACTGAAGAGTCTGCGCACCGGTCGCGCATCCGCCGGCCTGGTCGAAAACCTGATGGTGGACTATTACGGTTCGCCGACGCCGCTGAAGTCACTGGCAACCATCGCGGTCCCCGAACCGGCGTCCATCGTCATCAAACCGTTTGATGCCGGATGTATTAAGGATGTCGAAAAGGCTATCAAGACCAGCGACCTGTCTCTGGCCCCGATTCTCGACGGCAAGATGATACGCCTGAATATTCCGCCGCTGAGTGAAGAACGCCGCAAACAGATCGTCGGCCAAGTCAAGCAGTTGGGCGAAAAGAACAAGGTCAGTGTTCGCAACATTCGCCGCGATGCCAACAAGCAGCTCGATGATGAGCAGAAAAACAAAACCATCACCGAGGACGACTGCAAGAAGGGCAAAGGTCAGGTCGATGATATGACCAAAAAGCACATCGACCAGATCGACGAGATTTTGAAAAATAAATCCGATGAAATTATGAACAGCTAAAGACAATTCAGAGTTTTGAATTGTCAATGAATCATTCGCTACGGGCGAAGCTGTTTTGATATATTCCGTATTCGTTTGGAAGAAGAAGGTGGGTTGTCCGGGGCCGCCGAAGCATTCTGCTTCGGTCGCCTTGGGGTATCTGTTAATGCAAACGATTAATATGGAAGGGCGAAAACGATGAAGAAAGACGAAGTCGAAAATTCGACAAAATCGAAAAAGGGCGGTTGTCTCAAAAAACTTAAATGGGTTGTTTTCATATCAGCAGGGATTGTCCTGCTGATTTTTTTTGGCACCCCGCTGTACCTGTCCTCATCCGGCGGGACCAATCTGCTGCTGGGCAAAATCAATCAGGCTGTTGATGGTCAGGTGGCCATGGATGATTTGTCCGTCGGCTGGTTTAAAGGCGTCAAATTGACCAACCTTTCCTACAATGATAGTGCTGCCGGAACCGCAGTGAAAGTCAGCCGGATTGAAACCCGACCGAAATACACCTCCCTCTTGGGCGGCAAGGTCAAGCTGGGCAAAACCGTTATCGAAAAGCCTCAAATTCACCTGAAAGTTCAGGAAGCTCCGACAGAGGCTCCCGCCGAAACAACTGAAACTGTGATGAAGGATACTTCGCCGCCCTCCGCACCGCCGGTCATTCCGCTTGAGCAGATTGATTTGGAGGTTATTGACGGAATGGCAACCATTGAAGTGGCCGGCGACCCGTCGCAGACACTGCGGTTTGCCAATATTGCCTCAACAGTACAGATTGCCGCCGCCGATCAGCCGTCTGCGATGCAGCTTTCCGTTGATGTCAATGAGTCTGCTAAAATCACAGCCAATGGCAAGGTCACGCCAAAGAAAGGCTGGACACTCGCCGATGGCGACTTCTCCGTCAAAGTGTCAAAGCTCCAGTTGGAAAGTCTCAAGCCGCTGTTTGCCATGGCTGGCCAAGACATGGACATGGCCGGTCAACTCAATGCTGACGCGACCATTCAGGTTGCTGGTGGCAAACTCGGTAAGCTCAAAGCCGATGCGCAAATTGACGATTTTGCTCAGGGAACCGGTGAAAAACGTGTTGCGTTCAAAAATCCGGTCAAACTATCAGCCGCCACCAGCGGCACCGGCGAGACGATGAAAATTGAATCACTGGATATCCAGTCCGATTTCTGCAAAGTTGCCTGCTCTGGTACGCTGCAGTCACTGAACTATGACGTCGATGCGGACCTGGCCCAGACTACGCGTTTCGCCGGTCAATTCACGGATTTGCAGGGCCTCTCAGCCGCTGGTCAATTGAAAGCCGCGGGCAAAGTCAACCTGACTGACGAACAGGTGGCAGTTGTTACAGAGGCCGATATCAAACAGCTTGTGCTCCAGAAAAATGCCGTCAAAACCCCGGCGACCGATGCCGCGATGGACATCAATTGTGTTCTCGACAAAGCCGCCAATCAGCTCAAGATCGCCGCGATGAACTTGAAAGCCACACCTGGCACAGTCACTGTCAGCAACTTAGCCGTACCACTGACACCGGAAGCTCCCAAAAATGTTTCCATGGATGCACAGGCCAAACTCGACCTGGAAAAGGTCTGGCCTTTTGCCCAGATACTGGGCGATGCACCCGCCGATATGGAACTGGCCGGAATGCTGGATTCAACGGTTAAAATCAGCACGCAGGGCAGCCAGATCCAACTGAAAACCGACAAGACACAAATCCAAAACCTGAAAATCACCCGCGGCGAAAACGATCCCTATCAGCAAGAGATTTTGAATTTTACAGGTGATGTCCTGCTGGACGTCGATAAACAAACGATAGACACAACAAATGGATTGATTATTAAGGATGCTAAGGGAAAACTTATCGAAGTATCCAAAATCCATATATCCAAGACAGTCAACGGTAAAAACACACAGGTTAAAGGTAACCTCGAAGCGGCCTATGACCTGAAAACCGTTTCAGCCTTTGCCGGTGCCTATCTGCCGAAAGGATTGGTACTGGAAGGGCAGCGAAACGATAACCTGAAGTTCGATTCAACTTACCCCACAGATACCCCCGAACTGTTGACCCAAAATCTCAACGCTTCCGGCATACTCGGCTTTGACAAAGCAAGCTATCAAGGCCTGAATTTCGGCCCTACCGAACTCAAACTCGACATCCAAAAGGGCATGGCGGCGATTGACATCCCGGACGCTGACGTCAACGGCGGCAAGGTCCGTTTCGCCGGCGATATCAACCTGGCCGAAGAGCCGATGATCCTCCGCCTGCGAAAACCTGCCAAAGTCGTCGAAAATGTCAATGTTAATGAGATTACCGCTCATATACTCAAGTATATCAATCCCATGTTCTCCGGCGCAACCAATGTCTCAGGCTTGGCAAGCCTGTCCTGTAAATCATTGGAAATTCCACTCGGCGGCGAAACTGCTAAGGAAGATATTAAACTGGACGGCGCCATCGGCTTGACCGATGTCCGATTAAACAGCCCGTTGCTGGGCCTGTTTAAAGAAGCCTTGAAAGATCAGGGATTTAACCTGTTTTCGATTCCCGAAACGCCGTTTACCGTTAAGGACGAAAAGGTTACCTATGAGGACATGGCAATGATGTTCGGCAAAGACTTCGGTCTGCATTTCGGCGGAACCATCGGATTGGATCAAAGCCTGGACATGACCGTTAAAGTGCCGTATAAAGGGAAAAATTATCGAACGTCTCTTACTGGAAGGCTTGCCCAGCCAAAAATCGACTTGTCAAAACTCTTGATGGGCGCGCTCATACAGGAAATTCCCGTCGAAGACGAGAAAACCAAAGAAGCCATCGAGCAGGGCCTTGAAATACTGGACGGTATTTTTAACCGGAAACGTGACTGATACCCGAAAAATAAAATGAAAATTGCTTTCGGAAAGCAGCTTATCGTCATTCCGAACGCTCAATGTGTCATTCCGAGCGAAGCCGAGGAATCTATTTAAAAAGCTATCCCGACGCAGTCGGGATTCCTTAATTAACTTTAGCACATTGATTTTTAACTTTCAAATGGGCGATCTACCCGTTTGAGCAAGGAATTGATTATGGTCAATAAAATCTCAAAACTGTTAGAAACCCCCAGCAGCGAACTGGGAAAAATGACACGGTTCATGGTACTCCAGATGCGCATCTGGTTCCATTTCGGGCGATTGTTTATCCGCCAAAACCGCTGTCTCACCCAGGCCGCGGCCCTCGCCTACCACTCTATCTTCGGCTTGGTGCCACTGGCGATTGTCATTTTGATGGTTTTCCAGATGCTGCCGGCCTTTGAGAGCGTCAGTGTCAAAGTCAAAAATTTTGCCTATGAGCAAATGAATTTGACAAGCATCGAATATCCTGCTGCGGGAACTCCGGCCCCAACGGAAGGCGTCGAAGGTGACGTGACGAAAACTCAGACTGTTAAAGTGGCCGATAAGCTTGACGAGCTTGCGCAGGGCTATATTTCCAAGGCGCATACCGGTGCCATAACCGTTGTTGGTCTGGGCTTGGTGGTCTGGGCAGCCATCGCACTGCTGACCACGATTGAAAAGACGTTTAACCATATCTACCATGTCAGTATAAACCGAACCTTTCTGCATCGGCTGTTTAATTACTGGGTCTTTTTAACTTTAGGACCATTGCTGCTGGCGTTGGGAATTTACGTCAGTACGCAGGTCATGAAACATAAGATCGTTCAAAAATTTGTTCCGGCTAAACAGCAGCAGGTTACCGAGACCCAGCCGGTAATCACTACCGCCGATCCGAATGCTGCGGGTGCCATTGTTGAATCCGAATCGTCTGAAACCTTCCGGCAAAGGTTTGCGATCATCGCGGCCAAGACCGTGCCGTTTTTAATCAGCTTGGTGGCATTTTTCTTCTTGTATTTCTTCCTGCCCAATACCCGGGTCAGTGCCGCCGCGGCGTTATGGGGAGCCTTTGTCGCTTCGCTCATCTGGCTGTTGGCAAAAGTAGGATTTCGGATGTATGTCACTAAATTCGTGCCGCAATTTGCCGTCTATGGCGTGTTGGGTATCATCCCGCTGACAGTTATGTGGATTTATGTTTCCTGGCTGATTGTTCTCTTTGGTTTGCAGCTCACCTATGCGACACAAAATGTCAGACGGCTCGACGCTGCCGAATTCGCCAAAATGCGGCGGCAGGACAAATGCTTCCTCGCCAACAGCCAGACCGTCATTCGCGTCATGGAATATGTGCTGAATGCCTTCGAACGCAAGGACCAGAAACCCGTCAGTGTCGAAGCGGTGGCTTACCGGCTTGGAATGCCGACCGATTTTACCGAAAAGATTCTCGAACGCATGGTTCGCTCCAACCTGCTGTGTCGGACCGATGACCCGTCCGTTGGCTACGTGCCTTCGACAGACGGCACGCATATCACGCTCGATGAGATTTCCCGGGCCATCAGTGAGGTCAGCTTCGGCCAGGTTGATGCCCGAGGCCCGGCCCGCATGAGAGAGGTCTTCGCCGAATTCGACCAACTGCTCAGCCGCTTCACCCTCAAGGAAGTCCTTAACAAAGATGAAGACTTCGCCATCCAGCAGGAATTACTGATCGGAAATCTGCCGCCGGAAGAACCACAACCTGAACCCGAACAGCAATAACCACAGGGACGAGGTATGCATAATACAAAACAGAAGCCCGAAGCGCCAGCGCCGGGATGGGACACCGAGTGAACACATATTACACAGTGACGCGCCATCGTGTCACTGCCGTTCCACGCTGCTGTTTATGACAAACAGGAAAGGTTACGGATATTATGAAAAAGTCCGAATTTACGACACTTGTTCTTAATTGCTTACTGCTGGTTTCAATTGTTTATTCCGCTCCTCAAAACAAAGAATCGGCAGCGGGTGGCCAGACAGTTCAAAAACTGGCCGGCGGTTTCCGATTCACCGAAGGACCGGCCGTTGACATATACGGTAACATTTACTTTACCGACATCCCCAACAGCCGAATTCATAAATGGTCTGTTGCCGGTAAACTGACCACCTTCATGGAAAACACGAATCGGGCAAACGGCCTGTTTTTTGACAAAGCCGGCAATCTGATCGCCTGTGCCGGCGGAGCGGGCAATGTCGTTTCAATCGATCCAAAAGGCAAAGTCACCGTTTTGACTGGCCGCTACAATGGCAAATCCTTCAACAGCCCCAACGATCTCTGGATTGACCCGAAGGGCGGTATCTACTTTACCGATCCCCGCTACGGAAAACGCGACAACCTGCCGCAGGACGGCGAACATGTGTATTATCTCTCTCCGGACCGCAGAAAAGTCACACGCGTCATTGACGATATGGTTCGCCCCAACGGCCTGATCGGAACTCCGGATGGCAAACGCCTGTACGTCGCTGACCATGGCGGCAATCAAACGTATGTCTATACAATAGCCCCGGACGGCTCGCTGACCGGCAAAAAACTGTTCGCTGCCCAGGGCTCCGACGGCATGACACTGGACGCGGCGGGCAATGTCTATCTGACCGCCGAGGCGGTCACCGTTTACTCGCCTTCGGGCAAGTTGATTCGCACAATCCCCGTCCCGGAGCGGCCGACCAACGTCTGCTTCGGCAGCAAAGACGGCAACACACTGTTCATTACCGCCCGCACATCCCTTTACGGAGTTGATATCATGCCAACATCCCCACTGTACTCGTTCACGGTTGACGACATCGACGGCAAACCCGTCAAACTGTCACAGTACCAGGGCAAGGTACTCTTGATCGTCAACGTCGCCAGCAAATGCGGCTTTACCAAACAGTACGCCGGCCTGCAAAAGCTCTACGAAACCTACGCCGACCAGGGTCTCGTTGTGCTCGGCTTTCCGGCCAACAACTTCGGCAAACAGGAACCCGGCACCGATGCGGAAATCAAAGCCTTCTGCACCTCGAAATTCGATGTGACGTTTCCCATGTTTTCAAAGGTCTCGGTCAAGGGCGACGATATCTGCCCGCTGTATCAGTATCTGACCAGCCCCGACGAGAACGGCGAGTTCGGCAAAGCCATCGGCTGGAACTTTACCAAATTCCTTATCGGCAAAGACGGCACCACGATTGCCCGCTTCGGCTCAAGAGCTGATCCAATGTCGCCGAAAGTCATTGAGGCGATTGAGTTAGCATTAAAGCAGTAGCATCATAGATGAATTTAATGCCGAAGGCCAGCAGGGCAATACCGCAGACGCAGAGAATGCCAGTTTGCAGCCGCTTGCCCATCAAGCCCGCGGCCTTATGTGTGTGATAGGCCGCAAATGACAGAATCGACAGCCACACCACGTCGCAGAGCCAGTGAACCACCGCGAACAGCACCAGTGCCAGCATTCCCAGCGTTTTGGCGTCCATCGCCAGCTTGAGGCCGACCGCGGCCCACCACAACAGAAAATACGGATTCGTCGCTGACAGGGCGATGCCGGTGCCGATGGAATTGGCCCCGGCATGTTTGCTTTCTTCTGCTTGCTGGTGGCGAATCTGCCGCAGCAGTCCCGCTCCCATCCACAGCAAAAATGCCCCGCCGAGAAGGCCGATGGCGATCTGGACCGAAGGCTTTGCAAAGAAAAAGTGCAGTCCCAGCATTAACAGGGCGATCAGCGGCATTTCGACAATGCCGTGGCCGACGGAGATCAGCAGCCCCGCCCAGCGGCTGCGTGCCCCTTGTGCGATGGTCGCCGCGGTCATCGCTCCCGGAGCCATGACTCCCGACAGCGAAATCGTCACTGCATAAATCAGAAATTCGGTCAGTTCGTTCATGGCGTCATCGGCTTGACCATTTTATAATCATCCATAATGAAACCGTTTCCGATGTCCTGCACGATCGGGCCTTCGATCGCAAAGCCCATTTTCTCATAGATGGCGATCACGTCGGTGTTGTACTTGTTGACCGTCAGCCAGATATCGGCGGCTTCGTGTGTGCGTGCGATTTGTTCGATATATTCCATCGCCTGCCGGGCGTAGCCTTTGCCCCGACATGTCTCCTTCAGATAAATCTTACTCAAAAAAACGCGGCCGTCCTGCAGCGCATACGCAAAATATCCGACCCACTCACCTTCAACCTCCATCAGGCGGTAGTGATAACCCTCTTCGCGAATCGTCCGGCCAATGGTCTCGGCTGACTGAACCGTTTCCAGCATGTACTTGACCTGTGCGGTGCCAATAATCGGCGTAAAATGCTGTGTCCAGATCTCCGCCGCCAAATCAGCCACCTGCCGCACCTGCTCATCGGTTGTCACCGGAATCATCTTCATTGCTTTATTCTCCGATGATTTTGACGAGGAGGCGTTTTTTTCGTTTGCCGTCGAATTCGTAGTAGAAGATGTGCTCCCACGGGCCGAGGTGAAGCTGGCCGTCGGTGATGGCGACGACGACTTCGCGGCCCATGACCTGCCGCTTGAGGTGGCCGTCTGCGTTGTCTTCAAAGCCGTTGTGGCGGTACTGGTTATACGGCTTTTCCGGGGCCAGCTTTTCCAGCCAGACGTCGTAGTCGTGATGCAGGCCCGACTCGTTATCATTAATAAAGACCGACGCGGTAATGTGCATCGCGTTGACCAGCACAATCCCGTCCTGGACGCCGCTTTCGGCGACCAACCGTTCGACCTCGTTATGAATCGAAATAATCGCCCGCCGGGTCGGGATGTCCATCCAGATTTCTTTGGTCAGTGTTTTCATGGTTGACTTTTTCCTTTCGCTGCTCCCTTCTTCCCTATCATTTGGAGCGTTCTTTTTGTCATTCCCGCGAAGGCGGGAATCCATCGGTTACGCACTGGATACCCGCTTGCGCGGGTATGACAATATGATATGTTAAACATTATGGTTTCCCTGCGGTTTTTCACGACACACAGTCCTTATACACCTTTTCGATGGTATCGACCATCGTATCGGGGGCGAACTGTTCGGTGACGGCATTGCGGCCGTTTTCGCCGAGTTTACTTCTCAGGTCGCCGTCGGCGATCAATTTCTCGCAGGCGTCGGTCAGGCCATCGATGTCTTCGGCCGGCACCAAAAAGCCCGTGTTGTCGTTGACGACCTCTTTGGCGCCGTCGATATCGAAGCTGACGACGGGTTTGCCGCACAGCATCGCCTGCGGCAGCACTCTCGCCAATCCCTCACGCAGCGAGCAGTGAACGAGGATATCCGAGGCGTGAACCGCCAGCGGAATCTGCTCCGGCGGCAATAACCCCGTAAATTTGAACTTATTGGTCAGGCCTGCGAACTGGATCTGGCTCTTGAGCTGTTCGGTCAGGCTGCCGTCTCCGACAAACAGCCAGATGCAGTTGTCGTGTTTGGCCGCCAGCCGCCGGGCCGACTCGATGACGTATTCGTGGCCCTTCAGGTCAAACAGCCGGGCGACCTTGACGATAACGACTGCCTCGTTGGGAATATGGTATTTCCGCCGGAAATCGGTGATCTCCGATGCCGACGGCGGGCTCAAAAACGCCGTTTCCTCGATGGCCGAATATGCCGTGGTGTAGGGTTTGTCAACCCCGATACCTGCGGCCTGGGCCTTTTCGGTCATCACATCGGCCACGGTCAAAAACGCGTCCGTGCGGGACGCGGTGAATTTCTCGACGGCGATGTAAAACTTATTCAGCAGGGCGTTCTGGTAGTCATGGAACGCCAGACCGTGAATCGTATGCAGCACAAACGGCAGGCGGTGGTCGCCCGCGTCGAGCTTGCCTTTCAGGCTCCAGGCGGCGAGCCGGCCTAAAATACCCGCCTTGGCCGAATGGGTATGCACGATATCCGGCTTGAGCTGCTTGAGCAGCTTTTTGATCTCAAAATACGCCGGGATGTCGATGATCGGGTTGATCTCCCGCCGGAGGCTGTCAACGACGATGGTCTCGTAGCCGGCGCTCTTGGTCTGCTCAAACAACGCGCCTTCCGGCCCGATCGCCGGCCCGGTAATCAGCGTCACCTCATGGCCGCGTTCGGCCAGCAGCTTGCAGGTGATCAGCGTATTCTCCTGGGCACCGCCCAGAATCAATCGAGTGATAATATGAACAATTTTCATTTAATTAAGCGTCTTTCTCTACGGCATTCCGTTTTTCGAGCATTGTCATCCCGGCCTCCGAGCCGGGATCCAGTAATTCCGATATCACTGTGGATAAATATAAACACAGTGAAACAAGAAGGTTGCATGCCAAACTTCGGTAGCAAACCGCCACCAGTATAGCCGATTTTCCCCCTAATTGATATGCCTTTTTAATAACGAGAAATAATCAATAGAGTAAAAACAATTCTCTTAACTTCTGAATTGTAGTGGTTAAATACATTGGGGATATATGACTCGAAGTTAGACTGTAAAAAACAAGACTTGAAGTCTATAAAAAAGGTCAATTTGATGTTTAAAATCAAAGTTTTGGGATTTTATTTTAAACAAATCTTCCTTTTTAGTGAAGTCAATAAATCTTCAGCAATGTTTTTACAGCGATCTTCGTCAGAAGAATTTATCTTTGACTGTCTTGGACAGGGGGGGATATAACCAGGTATATACTCCGAAAACACCTCAGTTGTGCTTCTAAAGACTTTTTGTTTGCCTTTTTTGGCCATAATCAAACCTCCTTAATATTTACTCATTATCCTTGGATTGAGTTCGGCTTTAAAATAGTGTTTTCTTTTGACCCAAACAAAACCGTCGCCTTTAGTAATAACAGCTACATCTATAGGGCCACCAACGGTTTCTTTTTGGTCACTTATGCGTCTTCTGAATTTTGTAAGATTAACAAGTGCTTCTGCCATTCCTGCTATTTCATCTTTTGGAAGAGATGAGACAATTGATGTAATAGGTCCCCAATGGTTTTCATGACTGTATTCTTGCCATTTATCAAATAGATTATCTAGCATTTTATCTAGTTCTGGCTCAAGACGACTTTTGATTTTACTAGATAACTTGTTGTCATATTTTTCAATTATCTCTAAAAGTGCGTTATTAAACCCAAAAAAGAGATCAATAATCGTATTTTTTGTAAAAACTTCTTTGTTGGGATCTATCCCTTCCATAAACGAATAAACCATCTCTCTTTGTGCAAATGGCTTAACTGTTGATATCATATTATCGTCAATAGAGCAGTTGTCAATATAGGAATATCTCAATTTCCCATTAATAATACCATCAATACCAATTTCTAGCATTGCGGGCACATATTCATCGGTACCAAATCCGGATATAACAATGCCGGTATAAGGTAAAGAATTTCGTTTTGTTAAAAATTCAATCGCTAGTGACGTTAGATTTCGGCTGTCATAGGCACTAATTGGGAAATGCTGAAATATATCTTTTTTAACAGTTTGGATAACTTTCGAATATTGTTTTCTAAAAACCTGTTGAGTGCTTTTGTTGAAACCTTCATAAAAGGGATTACTTTTTAAATCATGCAAAGTTTCCCTTATGATTTGTGCACCGATTGAAGCAACGTCATCAGCCGGAATTTCTTCGATTTCTTCTTCATCAAATGCTTCTTGTATTGTCAAGGCAATTGCGTTTCTAATGTAACTGAAAATATATTCTATTTCAGATTCGGCTTCTTTATTCTGATAGGCTTGAAAAAACAGTTTTTTATGATTTTTGATGTATCGTATAAAATCATTGGCATAGTCGGCTGTTCTAGGAAAACTAGTGTTATTGAGGTCACTTCTATAGCATTTAACGATTGTTTCCCAAGGTACACCGGAAAGGCTTGCACTACCATATATCATTATCCCAACAGGTTCAGAGTTAGTTAGCTGAAAAAGCTTATCCGCTGAGGTATAAATCTTTCCTCCTTCTCCGCCCAATGTGACAGCACTATCAGCAGCTAAAGCTACTCCAAGCCGATTCATGATTCCTATTTCTGCGGTCATGATTTTTCCTCAAAAATATAAGTTTCATAATATTGAATGAGAAAATGGAAAACAAAAACTCACCGCGGCACATGCTCTGAGAGTCACCGAACAGAAATGCCTCCAAAATTCAGAACTAATCCAATTCCTTCAAAATGCCAACATTCCAATCTTCTATCTCCTAGCTATTATCTTCTGAATCCCCATTTTATACCCAAATCCCCCAAAAACAAACCCTTTTTCCAAAAAAACAAAATTCCTGTAAATCCCGTTAATCCTGTCAAAAAATGAGTCCTTGAGTGCTAAAAACACCGTATAAACCACGAAGTCACGAAGAACCACGAAGTTTTTATTATGTTGTCATTTCCCCTTCGTGTCCCTTCATTTCTTCGTGGTAAATAATAAGACAACCTGAAAAACTTGACAAACTAATATCAATGTTATATAATCACAAAACAATTAAATATAGTACAATCATCCATCGTCATTCAACAATCGTCAATCCAAAAGGGAGGAGCACCCCAATGGCCGATTTTTTCAATTCAACATTCAAAACTCATAATTCAAAATTCGACTGTTACATTCTTGAGTCCCTGAGTTCTTGTGTCCTTGAATTCTTAAACTTTAATCTGCGAAAATCCGCGCAATCCGCGGTTACTTCCGATTCAGCTTTGGACAAAAATGGTTACAGACTGGACAACTTTGTCGCAGTTTCGGAAACGTTTGGATACACAAAAACCCCAATAATCCGCATTCCCAGCCAAAAAACAAAGATTTGCTACGAAAAAATAAAAATCGCTTTCCTTCTGTGTCAAGTAATCTGTGTAAATCCGCGTAATCCGTGGTTACTTTTTCTGCAAAACGAACCCAATTTAAAATCCACCCAGATTGCCATAAGTGATTTCAGCCTAAAGACTAAGGACTATGGACTAAGGACTAAGGACTGTTGTCATCAAAAACAAACCCAAACGAACCCAATTTCATAATTCCAACATTCTTGAGTCCTTGTGTTCCTGTATTCTTGTCTTCTTCTTAATAAAAGATTTCAACAAGCGTCAGCCCTTTGGCGGGGGCAATTTTTCCGGCGGCGGTTCTGTCCTTTGCGGCGAGGATTTGGTCCATGTAGTCGGCGTTCCATCGGCCGCGGCCGATATCGACGAGGGTGCCGACGATGTTTCGGACCATGTTATACAAAAAGCCGTCGGCCTGCACATCAAAATGAATCCACGGCATCTCGTCGATCACGTCACATTTCAAGATCGTCCGCACCGAGCTTTCCCGCTGGTCGGCGGCCGAGGCAAACGATTTAAAGTCATGGGTGCCGAGCAGTTTGGCCGCGGCGATCTGCATCGCGTCGATATCCAACTCGGCCGGCCGGTGCCAGCAGTAGCGGATGTCGCGGACGCTGCGGAGTTTGGCGGTATAGACGGTATAGCGGTAAATCTTGCTTTGCGTGCTGCTGATGGCGTCAAAGGATTCATCGACATCTTCGGCGCTGACAACGACGATATCGTCCGGCAGATAGCGGTTCAGCGAACGCACAAAATTACACGTCGGCACCGGCGTGTCAATATCCAGATGCGCCACCTGGCCGAGTGCGTGGACGCCGGTATCGGTGCGCGACGAGCCGACCAGCCGGACGTTGTCCTGCTCGCACAGCTTGCCGACAGCGACCTGCAGCTGGTGCTGGACGGTATCGACATCCGGCTGCGCCTGCCAGCCATGATAGGCCGTGCCGTCGTAGTGAATAACAAGTTTGATCCGTCGCTGAGCCATAGAGAAAAAAACGAACCACGAATGAACACTAATGAACACGAATTATTATTTAGACGGGATAAACGGGATTTACCGAATTATATTAAAGACCATAAAAGGCTATTCAATAATAATCTTGTTTATCCTGTAAATCCTGTCAAAATATTAGTGTCTATTCGTGTCCATTCGTGGTTCAAATGCTGTTACAAAAGTTCGGCGATTTGGATGGCGTTCAATGCCGCGCCTTTTCGGATTTGGTCGCCGGCGACCCAGAGGTTGATGCCGCGATTGTCCGGGATCGACTCATCGGTACGAATGCGGCCGACATACACATCGTCTTTGCCGGAAGCATCGGTCGGCATCGGGAAGCGGTTGTTGGCCACATCGTCGATGATGTCCACGCCTTCTGCGCCGGCGAGAATCTCGCGTACTTCGTCCGGGGTGATCGGGTTTTCGAACTCGAGGTTGATCGACTCGCAGTGCGTCCGCATGACCGGCACACGCACGCAGGTGCAGGTGATCGCGATTTCCGGGCAGCTGAAAATTTTCTGCGTTTCTTTGACCATCTTCATTTCTTCTTCGTTGTATCCGTTGTCGCCGATCGGCGAGTCATGGCAGTACAGGTTGAACGCCAACTGGTACCGCAGTGTTTCGCAGGTGACTTCCTTGCCGGCAAGGACCTCTTTGGCCTGCTGGATCATCTCGTCCATCGCGGCCTGGCCCGCACCGCTGGCGGCCTGGTACGTGCTGACGATCATGCGTTTGACCGGGTTGGCCTTGTGCAGCGGCCAGACCGGGACGTTGGCGATAATCGTCGAGCAGTTCGGGTTGGCGATGATGCCCTTATGTTCTTTGATCGCTTCGGAGTTGACTTCCGGCACGACCAGCGGGACGTCCGGGTCCATGCGGTAGGCTGAGGAGTTATCGACGACGACGGCACCGGCTTTGACCGCGGCGGGGGCAAACTGCTTGCTGCGTCCGCCGCCGGCCGAGAACAGGGCGATATCGACGCCTTCAAAGCTGTTTTCGGTCAGTTCTTCGACGGTATATGTGGTACCCATAAAATCAATCTGTTTACCGGCCGAGCGATGGCTGGCCAGCATCTTCAGCGAATCAAACTGGAAGTTGCGCTGTTCGATAATTCGTAAAAATTCCTGTCCTACGGCGCCGGTGACGCCGGCGATGGCAATGTTCCTGCCCATTTTTTTACTCCTGATTTAAAGGGTTCCTGTTTCCTGCATTATGTCTTCATACATCCAGAACCGCACATGATAACGATTTTGGCTGTGAAATTCAATAAGAAAAACCGATAGAAGCATTAAGATGTCTTAAGTCTGTTTTTGGCTCGATTTTCGGAAACTTTCATGGTGTTTCCATCGAATTCTTTGTTATGATGGAATGATGAGACTGTTATGTCATGCTGGGCTTGGTCCAGCATCCAGACGGTGACGTACTGGATCCCGGCTCGGGGGCCGGGATGACAAACAACGGTTGGGATGACAAAAAATAGTTGGGCGGACGAAAAGCGGTAAAGTGAAAAGCACAAAGTAAGTGTTGGTGATTGGGGCAAGAAAGATGGATAGAAAATTAGTGAAGCGGCGGGGCCAGACGAAGTGGCTGGTGCAGAGAAGCGGGCCGATGCATGTGGACGGGGTCATTTTCGGGTCCGAGCGGCTGATTAATGAGATGGACGATATGGTCGTCCGCCAGGTGGCCAATGTGGCGAGTCTGCCGGGGATCGTGGAAGGCTCGTTTGCGATGCCGGATGCGCATTGGGGCTACGGGTTCTGTATCGGCGGGGTGGCGGCGTTTGACCCGGATAAGGGGGTGATCAGTGCCGGGGGTGTGGGGTTTGATATTGCCTGCGGTGTGCGGACACTGCATACCGGGTTGAAAGCCGATGATTTGGCGCCGATTCGTGAGCGGCTGGCGGATGCGCTGTTTCGGGCGATACCGGCAGGCGTTGGCAGTACGGGTAAACTTCGGCTGTCTGTGGCACAGCTTGATGAAGTGTTGACCGGCGGAGCGCGATGGGCGGTGGAGAATGGTTATGGATTGGCTGATGACCTGCGGTTTATTGAGGCCGGAGGACGGATGGCTGGGGCCGAGCCGGCGCAGGTGTCTGAGCAGGCGAAAAAGCGACAGCTTAATGAGATGGGGACTCTCGGCAGCGGCAACCACTACCTGGAGATTCAGCAGGTGGTTGAGGTGTATGATGCAGAGGCCGCGGCGGCGTTTGGAATTGAGGAAGGCGATATCAAGGTGAGCATTCATTGCGGCTCGCGCGGACTGGGACACCAGATCGGGACCGACTTTTTGAAACGGATGGCGACGACGGCGAAAAAGCACGGGCTTCACTTGCCGGAGCGGGAACTGGCGTGTGCGCCGCTGGATTCGAAAGTCGGGCAGAGTTACCTGGGAGCGATGCGGTGCGGGATTAACTGTGCGCTGGCGAATCGGCAGATTCTGATGCATCTGGTGCGTCAGGTTTTTAGTGATGTGGCACCGAAAGCTGCGATTCGTCTTCTGTACGATGTCTCGCACAATACCTGCCAGGAGGAATCGCACAATGTTGGCGGCAAAACGAAAAAGCTCTTTGTGCATCGCAAGGGGGCGACGCGGGCTTGGGGGCCGGGGCGTGAGGAACTGCCGGCTGAGTATCGCAAGATCGGCCAGCCGGTATTGATTGGCGGGACGATGGGCACGGCGTCGTATATTCTTGCGGGAACCAAGCAAAGCGAGCGGATGGCGTTTGGGTCCGCTTGTCACGGGGCGGGGCGAAACATGAGCCGGCGGGCGGCGACGAAAAAATGGCACGGCAAGGAAGTGGCGGGGCGACTGGCGGCTGACGGGATTTTGATTCGCAGCCGGAGTCTGCGCGGCATAGCCGAAGAAGCTCCGGGAGCCTACAAAGACGTCAGTGAGGTAGTCGAATCCACACATAATGCAGGACTGGCGAAGAAGGTGGCGAAGTTGGTGCCGCTGGCGTGCGTGAAAGGGTAATATCAATTTTGAATGTTGAATTATGAATTTTTAATTGAGTCATCCCGACCTTGTGGGGATGACTGTTTGAATAGATTCCTCGCTTTGCTCGGAGTGACTGTCGGGGGCGGGTCGGATAATTAGGGGATGCTGTTTTGTCTATGTGATGTACAGTGCCAATGCTTGTCGTGTCACTGCCGTTCCATGCTTTTGTTTTTACAGGACGGCTGTGAGGAAGAGCAGGAGCATGCCGGTGATGACGCCGATGAAGGTGAGGCGGGACCATTTTTCGTAGCGGGTTAGGTCTGGGCAGTGGTCCTCGAATTCGTAATGGTAGTCGTCCAGGTCGCCGCCGTCTTTGGGACGCAGGGCGATTTTGACGATCAGGAAGCCGACAGCACTGACGCAAAACAGTGTTCCGGCAAATAAAATGAGTCCGATTTTCCAAGGCATGTCGCTGATTATACCCTAAAAGCGGCATTAAGACAAATCCATAAAAGCAGTTGCGAAAACGGCACAAATGACTTACACTACCTGTTTCCCATCGGCGAATAAGCCGTTTTCGGGGTAGAATGTCAGAATTGAATGCTAAATACGACTCCGTCGGCTCAAAGCCGAAGTTTTTATAAGACAGACAATGAGTACACAAGAAATAAAAGATAATCTGAAAAGTATGAGCCTGGGCGATCATTTGGATGAATTGCGAGCCCGGTTAATCCTGATGCTGATGGGGGTTGTCATCGGGCTAGTGGTGACGTTATTCTTTGGAACACGGTTGGTCACATTTCTTTCGACTCCCTATTATCATGCAATGGAGAAGGTTTATCAGCAGAAGTACAAAGTGATTGCCAAACAAATTGAGGCTAATGGCTCGTTGGATGATCTTATCTGCGTTGTAATCTCTGACAAGAATGCGAGAACTTATCAATCACTCAAGCCGGGAGATCGATTTTATGCACAGATTAAACGATACCAGGATGATCCAAATGATCCGGCCTTTGCAAACCTAAGAATGCCGGCCGATAAAATCAAGATCGACGCTGAATCCATCGAAGGCCTGAAAACATTACGACTTCAAGAGGGTATGTTGATTTATTTTAAGGTTTGCCTGGTCTTCGGCTTTATTCTTGTTTGTCCGTGGGTTTTCTGGCAGGCCTGGGTATTTATTTCTGCGGGACTTTATAAGCACGAGAAGAAGTTTGTGCATATTGTTTCGCCGATCAGTGCTCTACTTTTTATGACCGGGGCGATTTTCTTTATGAAGGTGGTAGCCCCGCTGGCTATGTCTTTCTTCTTAAAATTCGATCAGATACTGAGTGCTGAATCCAGCTGGACGCTTCAATATTATATTGATTTTGTGTTGATGCTGACATTGGTATTTGGAGCGGCGTTCCAGATGCCTATTGCGATTGTCTTTGCGGAGATGATGGGGCTACTCAGTATCGACGCACTGACCAAGAACAGGAAATTTGTTATCTTGGGCTTGCTCTTCATTTCTGCCGTGGCAACACCGCCGGATGTGATTTCGCAGATTCTGCTGGCAGGGCCTTTGTATATACTTTATGAAGGCAGTATTATCGTATGCCGAATCTTGAAGCATAGAAAAAAGCAATCAACGTAGTCGCTGATTGCTTTTGATAGTGTCGTTTCGCAATAACAAAAAACTTTTTGGATTTAGACTGCTAAGACTTATCTTCTTCTGTTGTCTCGGATTCCTGGTTAGAAGATTCTGCAATTTGGTCCGATTCATCAAGTGTCGTTTTGACTTCATTTTCGACTTCGTGAACACCTTTCTTAAATTCGGTGATGCTCTTTCCGATTGAACGCGCGATGTCCGGAAGACGGCGTCCGAAAATCAAAACCGCGACCACAAGAATTACAATCCATTCCCAGCCGCCGGTAAAACCAAAACCCAAAATCATCTGGTATTCACAATTCATAGTCCAACCTTTAATAAATAATTATTGTCATTATGTCCAAAACCTTATTTTACAGAAAACACAAACAAGCGTCAAGTTCTTAATAGAGCGTCGATTAGACGCTATAAAAGGGGCTGTATAGGGTTTTTAAACGGTTCTGTCAAGGGATTTATTGCAGTGGTTTGAAAGAATTGCGGTTCTTTGGTGAACAAGAGCGGTTGCGGGGGGTATAAACTGATGATGTCGATAACGGAAGTATTTAATGGGAGATCGAATATGAGACATATTGAATTTTATAGACGTTTGATGCCGGTATTGCTGATTAGCGGCGTTTTATTGCTGGTCGCGGGCGGGTGTCGTAAGAAAACAGCACCTCCTCCGCCCAAGCCGGAACCTGCACCGGCGACTACCGGTAATACGGCTCGAGAGGGCGGCGGGCATGACAATGCTGAAATTGAGTGGGTGACCGACTGGGATAAGGCCAAACAGACCGCCCAGCAGCAAAACAAGGATTTACTGATCGATTTTTCGGGTTCGGACTGGTGCGGCTGGTGTAAAAGGCTGGACGCGGAGGTGTTTAAGAAGCCGGAATTTGCCGCGGCGGGGAAAGATTTTGTGTTTGTGCTGATTGATTTTCCGAGTGATAAATCCAAACAAAGTGACGAACTGCAGGCTCAAAATAAAAAGCTGGCTGAGGAATTTAAGGTTAAAGGCTTTCCGACTATCTTTCTAACAGGTTCTGATGGAAAACCTTATGCGCAGACCGGGTATCAAGAGGGCGGTCCCGCGGCTTATTTAGAGCACCTGGAAGAATTGAAGAAGCAAAAGACGGCTCCGTGAGCTAATTGATTGAGAATGGCAAATAGCCAAGATTAGTGTCAATCAGGGCTTTATAAGGGTTAAAACAAGGCCTCATCCAATGCGTGATGAGGCCTTGTTGCTTTGTCTATTTCTCTTTAATCACTCAAATATCTCATATTGTGTCAGGTTAAAGCACATGGCACTATTGCTGTTTTCGAGAATATCATACAGTGAAAAAATTCCTTATAACTGTACACATTTCGATTGATATTCAATATATTTTTGGATTTCCTGAAAAAATGCTTGAAATTCATATTTGAATCGGTTACTAATAAGCTCAAGGCGTGCGATATTTATTTTTAGGAGGTTGCCGGTCAAGGGGGTTGAGCAATTGTAAAGGCTCGATAATGCGATTTATCTCAGGCAGGCCAAGCCTGCTTTGGGCAAATTAACGATTGACTTTTTTGCAGGAGATCACAATGACAGGTATCAAAGCAATTCGAAAATGGGAACTGACCAAAGCGGTCGTCGCAAGCATTTTTCTTGTTTTACTGAGTTCCTGCAATGCTGAACAGGCCAAACGTGATATGAAAACACCGCCGCCGTGGGGGATTTGCACATCTGTCAAAAATGCCGAGAAAATGCAGGTCGCCGGGTATACCTATGTGGAAGAGGGTGTACGCCGGTTGCTGATACCGCAGGATTCAGATGAAAAGTTTGAAGAAAAGCTTAAGGCTGCCGAGAAGGCTCCGCTGAAGGTGTATGCCTACAATGGTTTTCTTCCGGGCAGCTTGAAATCTACCGGTCCTAACACCAAACATGATGAAATTCTGAAATATGCCGAGACCGCTTTCAAGCGGGCGCAGCGGGTCGGTTCAAAGGTGATCGTTTTTGGGTCCAGCGGTTCGCGTAATCTGCCGAAAGATTTTCCCTATGAAAAAGGCACCGAGCAGTTTACGGAATTACTTAAGAAGATGGGTCCCGTTGCAGCCAAGTATGATATTACCGTTGTGATCGAGCCGCTGAATAAAGGAGAGTGTAATTTTATTAATTCCGTCAAAGAAGGTGCGGATATTGCCAAAGCGGTCAACCACCCTAATATTGCGGTGCTGGCAGATATCTATCACATGGCCAAGGACGGTGAAGGACCGGAGTCTATTCGCTATGCGGGCAAACTGCTAAAACACTGCCATATTGCTGAAAAAAATGGCCGCAAGATGCCCG
The DNA here is from genome assembly GCA_028282905.1 of Sedimentisphaerales bacterium. Lineage (GTDB taxonomy): Bacteria > Planctomycetota > Phycisphaerae > Sedimentisphaerales > Anaerohalosphaeraceae > 4572-13. Next base: position 23,303 of record JANQGW010000086.1, read on the forward strand.
GTACGAATAAGTATGACTTTACTCCGTATTTTAAAGCGCTGAAAGATATTAAGTATCAGGGCCGGATTTCATGTGAAGGCCGCTGGGATGATTTTGATAAGCAGCTTGCGCCTGTGATTGCTTATTTGAATGAACAGTGGGCCAAGGCGCAGTAGATGATTCATCAATGTGTAAAAACTAAAATGAGGAATCGCCTTCGGCGATGGCTGTTTAAATAGATTCCTCGGCTTCGCTCGGAATGACAAGACGTTTCTGGCGGACGGTTAAAACACTCGAAATCTAAAATAAGAAATAATTTAACTCTATACAAAGGAGACATGACAATGACTCGTGAATCGAATTCTGTTTCAAGAAGAGACTTTATGGCGACGACCGGTAAGGTTTCGGCCGGTATCATGGCGGCTGGAGTTCTTGCATCGTGCCAGAAGGGCATGGCGGCCGCGCCGGCGGCAAAAGTTTTTGGCGCCAATGACCGCATCAATGTCGGTGTTGTCGGTGTTCGCAGCCGCGGCTGGGGGCTTGCGAAGAATGTGATGGACCTTAAGAATGTTCATTTAAAGGCCATCTGTGATATTGACGGCAATATTCTGGAACAGCGTGTCTCTGAAGTTCAAAAGAATAAAGGTTATAAACTGGATACCTACAAAGACATGCGGAAGATGTTTGAGGATCCGGAAATTGACGCAGTCGTTTTCGCGACGCCGAACCACTGGCACGCACTGTGTGCAATATGGGCCTGTCAGGCGGGCAAGCACGTTTATGTCGAAAAACCCTGCTGTCATAATGTCTGGGAAGGCCGCAAGATGATTGAAGCGGCTCGCAAGTACAATCGCATTGTCCAGGTGGGCTTCCAGAATCGCTCGATCGGCAACGTCCGCAATGCGATGAAGTTTTTGCGGGACGGCGGTATTGGTGAGGTTTATATGGCACGCGGAATGTGCTTTAAGCCGCGTGACCCGCTGGGAATTGTTAAGGACGGTATCGGCACGGGTAAAGACTTCGAATACTTTGCGGGCAATCGCCGCGGCAAACAGTATTCTAAAGAGTATATGGCCAAGGTTGATTACGATATGTGGACGGGGCCGGCAGATTTGACGCCGTTCAGCTACAATCGGTTCCACTACAACTGGCACTGGAACTGGAACTACGGCAGTGGTGACATTGGAAACCAGGGGCCGCACCAGTTTGACGTTGCTCGCTGGGGCTTGGGCAAGGATGAGCATCCGGTGAAGGTCAGCTCTACGGGCGGTTACTACGGCACACCTTCGGATCAGCAGACGCCGAATACTCAATCAGCGTCGATTGAATACGCTGACGGCAAGCAGTTGGTCTTTGAGGTTCGCGGTCTTTATACCAACTCCGATGACGGGATTAAAATTGGCAACCTTTTCTACGGCACCAAGGGCTGGATGCACGTTAACGGCGGCACCTGGAAGACTTACTTCGGTCGCAAGAATGAGCCGGGGCCGAGTTCTTCGTCGAAGGATGTGGAAGCCGATCCGATGAACCTGGCCGGTGCCGGTGGCGGCGGACACATGGGCAATTTCTTTAAGGCGGTTCGGTCCGGCAAACGCAGTGATCTGACCTGTGACATTGAAACCGGTTACATGTCGTCGATTCTGCCGCTGTTGGCGAACGCTTCTTACCGCTGCGGCGAGACACTGGAGTTTGACGGCAAGAGCGAAACCTTCAAGGGCAATCGCAAAGCCAATAAGATGATCAAACGCACGGGACGCAAGCCTTATGCAATTCCGTCATCTGTATAAGTTATGAACTGGTTCGGCTGTGACAAGCCGGAACAGATTGTTTTTTCGAGAAGCTGTTTTGAAGCTGTTTTCGGATATGAGGTTGGTTCGTTGGTGACTGCTAACCGAGGGTCTGTAAATTGAGCTTTGAAACAGCTTCTTTTTCAGTTATACTGTGAAATCGGGGATGGGGAGTAATTCGGCGGGTGCCGCAAGTCGCTATTTGGCAGATGACTTTGGGGATGTATATTATGCTATTATTCATCCGATAGTTGGATGCCACCCCAAAGCCTCATTTGGTTTTAAAATGGCCCTTTTTGCCTCTGGACGGCGTCAGACAAAAGCCGCCTTAGCTTCGGCTAAAGCTGATTCGTCTTCCTTGCCAGAGACAAAAAGTTATTATTTTTAAACGCAAAGCAGGTTTTGGGATGACTTCTGGAAAATCCGCAATATTTTGCTGTCTTGAGGCGTTCTTTTTGTTAGACTCATAGACCGATTTTATATGATTTTGAAAGGAACCGTGTATGTCTTTTGTCGGACGTCGAGATTTTTTGAAACATTCTGCCGCCGCGGCGTTGGGGCTGACGGCGATGTCCAATCTGCGTGTTATGGGTGCCAATGAGCAAATCCGTGTTGGGGTTATCGGTGCCGGCGGCAAAGGCGTTGCGCATGCCCGCCATGCCATGGGCTTGCCGGGGGTTCAGCTGGTGGCGCTGGCTGATCCGGATCCGGGATATAAGATGGGGGCTTTCCGGGACGAGTTGCTCAAGCGGGAAACGCCTGTTAAGGTTGACATCTATACGGACTTTCGAAAAATGCTTGACCGCAAGGATATTGACGTGGTCATTATCGCTTCCTGTAACCACTGGCATGTGCTGCACAGTATTTTTGCTGTTCAGGCAGGCAAACACGTCTATGTGGAAAAACCACTGTCGCATGATGTGTGGGAAGGGCGGCAGCTTGCCAATCTCACAAAGAAAACCGACCGGATTGTCTATCCAGGCCACCAGCACCGTTCGCGGAACTGCTGGCCGGAAGTCATTCAATATATCAAGGAAGAGAAGCTGGGGAAACTGAAATGTGTCCGGGCGATGTGCTACAAGCGGCGGGAAAGTATCGGGATGTCTGCCCAAACATTGACGCCGCCGACAACCTGTGATTATGACCTGTGGTTAGGGCCGGCGCAGGAGATGCCGTTGAAGCGGAAGCGGTTCCACTACGACTGGCACTGGGTCTGGAACACCGGCAACGGCGATATCGGCAACCAGGGCGTTCATCAGGTTGACATTGGCCGGTGGCTGCTGGGGCAAAAGAGTTTTCCGGAACGTGTGTTCAGTATCGGTGGGCGATTCGGCTATGAGGATGCGGGGCAAACGCCGAATACGCAGATCGTCTATTACGATTATAAGCCGGCGCCGCTGATTCTTGAAGTGCGAGGACTGCCTGCGGAACCATCACTTCGCGGGATGCCGCACTATAAAGGTGCGAGGATTGGCAATGTCGTGGAGTTTGAAGGCGGGTATATTACTGAGGATGCCGCCTATGATAATGGCGGCAAACGGATTCATAAGTTTACCGGTCACGGTGCCGAGAACCACTTGCCGGGATTCTTTAAGACAATCCGTGAAAACAACAAATCCCTGATTCCGTGTCCTGTTGAGGAATCGCATGTTTCTTCGGCGTTGTGTCATATCGGCAATATTTCATACCAAGCGGGTCAGGCAGCCAGTCCGGCTGAAATTGTACGCAAGGTGCGAAAGAACGAGTTGGGAGCCGAGGCATGGCGGCGGATGCTGGAACATCTGGTGGTCAACGAGGTGGACTTGAACGAGGTGAAGGCGGCATTAGGCCCGACGCTGACATTTGACGCGGCGACCGAGCAGTTTACCGGCAAAGATGCGGAAAAGGCTAATCCGCTGCTGAAACAGAATTACCGAAAACACTGGGCAATTCCTGAAATTGGAGCATAATGTGATTTAAGGGCATCGAGATGCTGATGCCAACATTGATAGTGATGGAAAGAGTTGAGTCGAATAAGTGACTTATGTTCTTTCATATATCGGTATAATGTGATTGTGCAGTGTTATGGCTTTGCGGGGCAGTCTGGTGGTTCTATCGGGGTATCACAGGATGACGTTTGTCCTCATGTTTCGGAATTGGGAGGGGGTGACGTGGAGGAGTTTTTTGAAGCTGCGTGTAAATTGGCCGGGACGGTCGTAGCCGAGTCGGGCGGAGACTTCTTTCGTCGATAGGTTTGTTTCCTTGAGCAGTTTGCAGGCCAGTGACATCTTTTGCCGCAGAATGTAATCCTGAAGTGTCATTCCGATGTGCTCTTTGAAGGCGCGCGACAGGTGTTCTCGTGAGATAGAAACTTGAGAGGCGAGTTCACCGATGCGAATCGGCTTGTCCAGATTTTCCGCGATGATCTGCCTTGCTTTTCGCACAAGCACACTGCGCGAATCCTCCGGATGCTGGGACCAGCAACTGGCGGCGATGGCGGTGAGGACGTCGGTTACCAGTGTCATGCCGTCAAATGGGGTCAATTCATAGGTCAACCCGTTATAAGTTTTGTATTTCAGCAGGGCAGGGATAATTCCTTTGTCTTGCGGGAGTTCATAGACGGGGCCATAGCGGCTGATCAGTTCGGCAACGGCGCTATTGACACTTTCACCAAGAAAACCGAACCAGAAAAATACCCAGGGTTCCGTGGCGTCTTCGGGATAGTAATATTCATAGTCAGAATAGGTTACGTCACCAAGAATCATTTTTCCCGGTGACAGTGAGTAAGTTCCGGACCGGTCATTGTACACGCCTCGGCCTGAAAGGGTGTACTGAATGTAGCAATAGGTGTCGCCTTGTTCGCCGGGGCCGTGGCGGTAATAGTCGGTGTCGTTGTGGGATTCTTTCTCAATGCAAAGCGGCCGCGAAAACGATTTCATCGGCTGAATCACCTGAAATTTCATCGACCAATCAATCATAATGTCACAAAATGGGCATTAATATCACTATAAGGTTTAAATTTGTGCTTTTAATCAATCTTTGAAGCGTTATTATATCAATATATCGGCTTGAAGGCAATCACAATATGGTAATTTGGGTTAGCCGTATGATGAATTCATTTTATGAGGACTGCGATGGTTGGGAATAAAATGAGATTTTCGCGCAAAATCATGTTTTCTGTACTGATTCTGTTGGTCTGTTTGCAGGGATGCCGTTCGTCGCAAGTTGCCGAATCCGGCTCTGTTTTCTGTGATAAGCTGGCCCGGGCTTCTGTTGAAGTTTTGGCGGACGGCCGGATGGCCGGTTCCGGTGCGTTTGTCAGTTCAGATGGGTATGTTCTGACGGCGGCTCATTTTATCACTTCGCCTGGGATGAAATTGGGAGTGCTTTCATCGGCTTCCGGAAGAAAAACGGCCGAACTTGTCGCGGTTGATAAAGGACATGACCTTGCGTTGCTGAAGATTGAGGCTGAACGTAAACTGCCTTATCTTTCTGTTTGTAAACAGGATTTACAGGCCGGACAGACCGTGTTTGTTGTCGGTTCTCCGTTGAATCGGCATGGTTTGCTGCTTCAGGGAACCATTGCCTCCCGGCAGGCGGATTATGAATACCTGACGGACCAAGCGACTTATCTTCGTATCTGGTATATCACAACGATGGCACCGCGGGGGCTTTCCGGCGGTAATTGGGTGAATGCCGACGGAGAGATTGTGGGGGTACAATCCGGCTGGATTAATGAGCAGATTGCGGGCACGAGCGGTCATGTCAATTCCGGGATCGCGTTTATTGCCGGTCACGAGGCGATTTGCCGTTTGATCGACACGAAAGAACATGCTGACACTCCTTCGATAGGCGGAGTTCTCGAGGAACTTTGGACCCAGGCCCCGGGTTTTCAGGGGCGGTTTAAAAAGGGAACCGAAGGTATTGTGATTCATCAGGTGCGGACCGGCGGGCCTTTGGACAAGGCCGGTTTGGCGCACGAGGATGTGATCGTTGCGGCCGAGAGCAAAAAAGTGCGGTACCGCCGGGAGCTGCTGGATATCATTCGCGGCAAAAAGGTCGGCGAGACACTGCGTGTCCGTTATGTCCGGCCGGACAATAAGGACGGTGGTGAAAAGGCGGTTGTTCTGGATAGTCTGGAGCAAAATTGGCTGAAGGAAAATTCCTCAAAATAGCAAATGAACCAGTCTGCTTTTGATTGTGAGCAGTTGGCACTAAAGGATAGATAAAACCTTATTTTTGGAGACGTATTATGAATAAAATGTTGTCGATGACCGTGCTCGTTTTGATGGTAGTGTTATCAACTGCGATGGTCGGACAGGTTAACGCCCAAGACAGTGGAAAGACGTTTACGATTGCATCAAAGGAACTCTCAGTTGAAGTGGATGCAGCGTTTCCGCGGGTACTATCCTATACACACTGTGACGGCGGCCGCATTTACGGCCAGCCGCAGTGCATTAACACGGTGAACTTGAACGGAACGGATTATACGCCGGCTGTTACCAGCGGGAAGAAATTCCTTGCGGGCAGCAAATCTATTCAGTATCAATTAACATTTCCTGATGCCGGCAGCATTACGATGGACGCGAGTCTTTCGGTTTCAGGTGATACGGTTGTGTTTGCGATTGACAAGATCACTGACAATGACGAATTTCGCGTGAATACGATTGAGATTCCGCAGCACGGTATTCTTTCCGTTCGCAGTGATCAGCCGCAAGCCACTCTGGCGACCGCGTTGATCGATGCCGACAAATCTAAATGTGGTGATACGTTTACCCCGATCACGTCATCGACAGAGGTTAATGATAAGCTGTTTAGTGCTGCTTATGTGATCGTGTCCACAGATACGCTCGCGGCGACCATCGAAACCAACTCGATCTATGATTATCCGAGTAAAGGTGACAACTCTGCGAATCCCCGGTACTCCAAAGGGGCGAATAAGGTATCGAATGGCCGGGTCCGGTATGAGTACACCAAGTCCGGTGACGTGGTGTCTGTTGTGCTTTCGAGCGGTCAATGGACCTATCGGCCGGATAAATCGGATAAGATCGAACCGTTGCCGACTATCAAGGTGATAATTACGCCGGATCGCAATGGTGACAAGACGGTTGACTGGCAGGACGGGGCGATTGCATTCCGAGATATTATGAGCAATCCGCGCGGTGTTGAGCGGACACCGAACCGGGTTGCCCAGCATATTTGCTTTAACTTTGCCAGTGCCGCGGGCAATCCGTTCCTGCGTGCTCTGGATAATGTTAAACGTGTTTACTATATTACGGACGGGCTGGGACAGTTGATCCTTCATAAGGGTTATCAGTCGGAAGGTCACGACAGTGCGCATTCTGATTTTGCGGGTAATATCGGCCGGCGGATGGGCGGCGCCAAAGATATGAATATCATGGTCGACGAAGGGGCTAAGTGGAAAGCTGAATTTGGTGTTCACTTGAACTGCACGGAATCCTATCCGGAAGCCAAAAGCTTCAGCGAGGACTTTGCCAATCCCAAAAAACGCGGCTGGGGATGGCTGGATCAGTCGTATTATATTTATCACCGCAAGGACTTGACGAGCGGCAATTTCGCCACGCGGATTAACGACTTGAAAAAGGAGGTTCCGGGGCTGGCGTTTATCTATATGGATGTGTATTTCGGTGATGGCTGGGAAGGGCTGGAGATGGCCCGGACCATCCAGGAGGCCGGCATGGATATGACGACCGAATTTCCGCGTCAGATCGAGCATTCGGCGATCTGGTCGCACTGGTCGGTGGATATGACCTATGGGCCGGATACCAGCCGGGGTGTGAACAGCCGGATTGTTCGATTTATTCGCAACCATCAGAAGGATATGTTCCTGATTCATCCGCTGCTGGGACATGCTGAGATTGGTGATTTTGAAGGCTGGCAGAGCCGGACAAATTTCCATCAGTTCCTTGATAAGGTTTATAACGCGACTCTGCCGGCGAAATACCTGCAGCATTTCCTGATTAATACTTGGACCGACAATGAAATTACGTTTACCGACGGCGTCCGGGTGACTGATGCCGCCGGAAGACGCCAGATTTTCCGCAATGACCGTTTGCTTTTCGATGGCGAGTCATATCTGCTGCCGTGGGAGCCGAAAACGGAAAAGAAGCTGTATCACTGGAACAAGGGCGGCGGCAGAACCACATGGCAGCTGCCTGAGTCGTGGAAAAAGAAAACGGTTAAGCTGTACCTGCTGACCGATACGGGCAAACAGCTTGTCGCTGATCTGCCGGTCGTTGACGGCAAGGTGACAATCGACGCAAAAGCCGCGACACCGTATGTGGTTTATCAATCCAAGGCGAAAGCCGACCGGAAGGCCAAGTGGGGTCAGGGCGGTTTGGTTAAGGATCCCGGATTTAATGATCCGGCGATAAGTGACTGGAACGTCGAAGGTGACAGTCAGGTCGTCAGCCTGGATATTGACGATCACGGCCGCTCGGCGGTTAAGATCGGCGCCAGCGAAAAGACGACGACTGTTTCGCAGAAAATCACCGGCTTGAAGGCGGGTGTGTATTCCGCATCGGTATGGGTCGAAGTTGACAAGGGGCAGCGCAAAGCGTCGCTGACTGTTACGCCTGCCGGCGGCGACACGGAAACCGTCTGGACGGATCGATCCTTTGCCGTGAACTTCGTTGCCAACTACGGTTGGAACCGTACACGGATGCAGCGGATGCAGGTGCTGTTTGATGTCAAGCCCTGGAAGGGTTCGGCAATGCTGACGCTGGCGGTTGAGCCGGGACAAGGTGCGGTGCGGTTTGATGATATTCGTCTGCTCAAGACCGTTCGGACCGAACGTGAAGGGTGTATCCTCTTTGAAGACTTTGAAAATGTCGATGAAGGCTGGTTCCCGTTTGTTAAGGGCAATGCCGGCGGTTATACCGATCCGACGACGCACCTGTCTGAGCTGCACGCTCCGTACACCAATGCCGGCTGGAACGACAAGCTGGTCGATGATACGATCGAAGGCGATTGGTCGCTGAAGTCGCATAACGAACGTAAGGGGCTGGTTTACCAGACGATTCCGCAGACGATACGTTTTGCTCCGGGCAAGACATATGAAGTGTCGTTTGATTACCAGTGTGCTTATGATGACGAGTACACGCTCGTGCTTGGTTCCGGCGGTGGCGATGACCAAAAGATCATCTCGAAAACCCCGGTTAAGCAGCAGCGCCAGACGAAGCGTTATACGCTGACCGTCAAGCCCGGTGATGATCCGAATGTCTGGATCGGGCTGGAGCGGACGCCGGTGAAGGTCGAGAAACGGCGTATTGAGGTTGACTTTATCATGGACAACTTCGCGGTCCGGCAGCTTGACTAAGCGGAATTTACGTTCGGGAAGTTATTCCGGAATTGATTGAAAGGATTGTGATATGAGTTTTACATTGTTTGATTGGTCAATTGTAATTGCTCTACTGGGATTAATGACCTTTGCGGCATTAAGTACGCGTAAGTACAATCGGGGTGTGGCTGACTTTCTGTCTGCCGGCCGTTGTGCACGCAAGTACGTACTCGGTGTGGCAGAGGGCCTTTCCTGTGTGGGTGCGATTACGATTGTGGCCTGGTTTGAGGCCTATTATCGCGGCGGCTTTTCCGTGGCATGGTGGACGATGGTAACACTGCTTGCACAGGTCGTTGTCGCGATGTCCGGCTGGATCGCCTACCGTTATCGCCAAACAAGGGCCTTGACCCTGGCACAGATACTGGAAATGCGATACAGCAGACGCTTTCGTATTTTCGCAGGCTTTGTCATCTTTACTTCCGGAACCTTGAACTTCGGTCTCTTTCCTGCGATTGCCGGTCGTTTCTTCCAATACTATCTCGGTTGGAAGCCGGTCATGTTTGCCATGGGCCCGGTCGAAATAGACCTTGTTTACGCCGGGATTATGGCCGTGCTCACATGTATTGCGCTGTTCTTCGTCTTTGCAGGCGGGCAGATCACGATTATGCTCACGGATTTCATCCAGGGTACATTTGCCAATATCTGTCTCTCAGTGATTGTGGTCTTTATCCTGATAACTGTACCGTGGGCCAAGATTGTCGATACGATAGGCCAGCGTGATACCGTGGACATCCCTCCCATTGCGGCCGTCCAAAGTAGTGAGGACTTATCGGGAACCCTTGAGCTGGCTCAGCCGGGGACGCCTGTGAAGGAAAAGTACATGTTCTCTGCTGTGACCATGAAGAAAGTCAGCGACGGTGATCTGGCGATAGACAAGATTGTCTCCAAGGCAGCACCCGCACAAAATCTCTTGTCCAGTACCAATTACCAGGCAAGCTTCTCGTACCGCGCAGGCGATAGCAATCAGTACAGCATGGTGGTTATCGCTACAGACGGACGTCAGGAATCGCAAACCATTGTACTGCCGGCAACCGGGGGGCAGGTCAAAGAAACTGTCCTGCCGTTTAAAAGTACCAATATTGGCACGACCGAGCTTTTCTTTGCCCAGGGCGGCATCGCAGCAACCGATTTTGAAATTGTCTCGCCGGTGAACATCGAGCTGCAGGATGGACAGTCGATGTTCAATCCCTTCAACTCATCCGGAACTGCAGATTTCAACTGGAGCTTCTTTTTGATTCAGGCACTGGTCATCTTCTGGACTTACAAAGCCTGGCAGGGAACTCAGGGCTATTACAGTGCGGCCATCAACGCACACGAGGCCCGCATGGGCGGTGTCGTCGGCAATATGCGTATTCTGGTGCAGAACATGATGCTCCTGCTGATCCCGATTGCGGCTTATGCGATTCTGTTCGACAAGTCCGATCCAACCATTGCACAGGGCGTGACCGAGCACATGGCAGACTTGCCAAGTGAAACCATGCAGAATCAGTTACGCACCACTCTGGTGCTGACCAAGCTCCTGCCGGTCGGCCTGATCGGTGCCTTTGCAGCGGTGATGATGGCGGCCTTTATCGGCACCAACGGCACGTACATGCACTCGTGGGGTTCCATCTTTGTGCAGGATGTGTACATGCCGATACGCAAAAAAGAAAAACAGACACTGACTCCCAATGAGCACTTCAAGCTCCTGCGGAAGGCCATTGCGGGTGTGGGTATCTTCGCTTTTGTTTACAGCCTGTTCTTTGAGCAGAGCGAAGCCATTTTGATGTACTTTGCACTGACCGGAACCATCTGGCTCGGCGGTGCCGGTGCGGTCATTGCGCTGGGACTCTACTGGAAACGCGGCACGACTGCCGGAGCCTATGCCGCGATCATTACCGGAATGGTGGTAGCGGTTGTAGGATTTGTTTGCCGGCAGGACTACGGTTGGGTGGCATGGTTCGGAAAGGAATTTCCGCTGAACTCACAGTACATGATGCTGATTGCCCTGGTGACCTCCACAGCGCTCTATGTGGTTGTTTCGCTGATCACCTGCCGTGAGCCGCACAATATGGACAAACTGCTGCACCGCGGCAAATATGCAGGGGAAGATTCCACTGAAAAGGCCAAAGAAGCAGGAGCTAAAAAGAAACGTACGCTCCTGAACATGATCGGGATTGATAAGGATTTCAGCTTCCTCGACAAGGTTCTCTATATTTTTGTAACCAGCTGGTCGTTCATCATGTCGGCGATCTTCGTGATCGGGCTCTTGCTGCACAAAAGTGGTGCCCTTGACCTGGGACACTGGAGAACTTTCTGGCGCGGTTATGTGCTGGTCGCTGTTGGACTCGGTATCATCACCACCATCTGGTTCACTATCGGAGGTTGTGTCGATCTGCTCGATCTCCTGAAGCGACTGAAAGGGCATCGTGCTGACGCCCATGATGACGGCAGTGTGGACCATAATGCCGCAGGGAGTGAAACAAGCGAGTAATTTTTAGTAATCAATTTGCACCGGCCGTTGGTTTTACTGACGGCCGGCGTTTTTAACACAGGAGTTTGCAATGTCTGAGTATCAAGAACTTAAAACAATTAAAACCAAAGGCTCCGTGGTTCTGCCTGCCGAAAGCGGCCAGGAGGCCAAGGTTCGCGAGCTGCTCGATCAGTGGGGCTGCAATATTATTCGTGACAGCGACGGTACCGCGTTGTCGCCCGAACTGATCGATATGGGGCTGGATGTCTATTCGACGATCTGCCTGGTTCGTGCGGACCAGAAGTGGCCCCGTGAGAACTGGGACAAGCTGCCGCAGAAATTTTTGATGTCAGAATATGTCACCGCAATGTCG
>JANQGW010000168.1 GCA_028282905.1 Sedimentisphaerales bacterium
CGATATTTCCACTTCATTGACTGGAGGGATTAAAGTCATTAGTCCTAGAATTAGGATTCCACACACTCCGACAATCTTTTGATTTATATTCATATTAAAGTCATTTTACATTAAACAGTTTGAGTTAATTCAGCTTCTACATATTTTGTCACCAGATTCAAACAAATCATTGTCCTGGCGTTGGTGAGGCGGCTTGCCAATTAATTACATCGTTGCCATATTCATTAAAGACCTTTCGATGGAGTGACTGACCACCCCCATCCGCTTCGATTGGCCACGGAGAAATATCATCATAGCCAACCCGATCAACACGGATATATTGCCTGACACCCTCGACGAGGTCTCCGGGTAAAGATATTTCTACTTTTTCGCCATCATTGTCAAGCCGCCCTGAATCCCACTGCAAAGCAAGTACACCGGGATAGGCCAACTCAAAAGCAGCGATATCCTTTGCCAGCACGAGATAGCTGTGCGCCGGGATTGAAGTTGGCGTAGGCAATAGACACTCAATGCCTTCCGTAAACGACCAACTGTTACTCTCACTATCAAACAAATCTACCTCTGAGCTGGAATCATTATACAGTTCGACATATTCCACATTGGCATCTGTATCGTGGTGATACATAATCTCGCTTATCACAATGGGACCGACTTTTGGAAATGAGTTTGCTGTGCCCGGTGTACGTGAATCCATTGCAACAAAACTAATTTCGCCAGTACTTTTTTCATATCTGCCGAAAGAAACATGCACTTCGGAGGCCCCAAAATCTTCTTCTTGACGATACCCGGTCAACTGACCCTGGCCGTCAACAGCGGAGGTCAAATATACCTCATCACCATTTTCGCTAAACGCAAATGCACCTCCGAAATGTTCGTCTTGATTCAGGACAATATATCCGCCCGCTGGAATCTCGGTTCCTGCAGGAATTTCATATTTCATCAGGTTCGGATCATCATCGCCGTCATCACTCAGGAACCAGCCACCTATATCAATTAGCTGATCAGTGGTATTGTGCAATTCAACCCAGTCATTGGGAGCTTGATCTGAATGGGCAAGCAACTCGTTGATGACGATGTCACCGGGAGCGTAACCGGCAATATTTTCACCCGGAGAGCCGCCATTGTAAGTGCTGGGCCTCCATGACTCTTTGATGCTCCAATTGCTTAATTCTTCATCAGTTGGTTCGATTATTTCCAAAGAAAAACCTTCACCATCTGTGATGTCATACCAGTCGTTGTATTCAAACTGATGAATAGTCCTTCCTATTGCGTCTTCGAGTACTAACTGCTCACCTCCATTGGAAAGGCTACCGGTATATTCGCCTGCAATGATAGATGGGGAGATATCTGTCTCAGACTGGTTGCCAACAATTACAATAAACTCACCCGGTACGATGTCCATCGAAGGAAATGTAAAGTTGATTCCATCAGTGAACCTAACCATAGCCAGGTTTATTGTTTCGACGCCTATGTTCTTAAGTTCGATATATTCATTGTTCGGGTCAACAGGATTGTACATGATCTCGGTAATACGCAAACTTTCTACAATATCGTCAACAGCAAAATCAGCTTCATGAAGTGGGCTCCATTGGCTGTTGTAAATTGCACGTGCTTTAACAACACAGCTTTCTGTAAGTGTAATCCCCGAAGTATAAACATTGGCGTCTGGATTGACGACACCGCCCACCTGTCTCGGATCGCTGCCGTCAAGCGTGTAATAGATCGTACCTGTCGCAGCCGTCATCATCAGAGAATAGTTCTTTTCAACAGCACCGCCATGGATAAATGATGGAGCTTCGACAGAAGGATACCAACCTGCATTAACTATCTGACTGATCACAACATCAGTTCGCGTATTAGGTGATGCGTTTATGTAATCATTTTTTATTTGACCGACAATGTTTTCCCAGTCCGCTCTTACCATCGCGTATGATTTTGTTACATAATCACCCCACCTGGCAGACTCAGCGATAACTGCCATACTCATTTCTTCTTCGCGGGCTTCCAGCAATGCAGTTGCACCGGCAGGTGTTAGAATGCCGTCATTAAAGAAATGCTCATACACACGATCAGCAAAACGCATACGGTATTCCTGGTTATCGTCCATTAATGAAATATGCAACCACCACGGATTACAATTCTCCTGTAATTCCAGGTTCGTGTCCAAAGGAGTCACAAAATCGATATGATCGTAATTTACACCTTCTGTAAGGTGCACTCCCAGGTTGTGCTCTCCATCGTGCGCAACAAATTGAAAACCATCCGGCTCGACCCTGTTATAAAAGCCCATCAGATTTCGGGGCTGGCTGCTGCTGTTAGGTGGGCCCAATGGCGCGTCACGATTGCCACAATAAAACACGAGTATCATGAAATCGATCAGGTTATCAACATCCAGAAGCCTTGTGTAAGATTCGTCATCAAGAAGCTCAGGATTTACTGAGCCATCCGAGTCAAGTCCCTGTATGCGGAAATAGTCTTCATTATTGCTCAGCCCGTTGTTCACCTCCGTCCAAAGCTGGTAATAAGAGTCCAGATACCCGTCAACTGCTTCAATGACACCATTGTCGTCGCCTGACTTGATCGCATCGTAATCTTCATTATCTCCCCCATAATAACTTGCCGCGTATCTTGATTCAGGTCGTTCTTCCGACTGGAATAATCCCCAGTATTGTCCGTTAATATAAAGATGATAATAGCGGCTTCTGGTGTAGGGTTGATCCATTTCCCTCCCGGCATCCCGTGAAAATATATCGTACAACCATGTGCTTTTACCAACAGATGAGCTGTTGCTCAGGTGCCATGAAAAGTTCTGTCCTGTCCGAAGGTCGATCTTGTCGAACTGGTCAACGCCTTCGTCGCCGAAAAGTGGATAATTAAGTTTGGACGCGCCATACTCACTGCGGAAAAAGAATCTGAACGAATGTTTTGGATTCCTGGCATTACGACTCATTCCCCCGCGAATCCTGAACCCTGCATTCACTTGGAAACCCTCGCTCCCGTCTGGGTTGAGCAACTCCATAGATACAGGTCTTTCCCAAAGATATCCATCCTGCATCGCATTGACATATATACCGGTTGTCGGATCGAAAAGATGCTCAAGATCCGTAACGATCGAAAGACTCGGGATATCCATCAGTGCGTCGTCGATCAGGTCGCTGTAACGAGAGTCCGTAAGAACTTTCGAATCCATACCATAATCGAAAACCTGACCATTGACCTCAGATGTCGGCCAGCCCTGAGGAGGTGTTGTCCCTTGAGCGATAACATCGTCAATAAAGATATACGTCTGTGTATCCACATTGGAACTGAGCCATCCGGACTTGAATGCTGCCGCACGAATACAGGTGGTTTCAGCCACATTGATCGGTCCATTATAAGTGATACCATCACTCATGCTGGGAGTGCTGCCGTCAAGGGTATAGCGAATTTCTGCATCTTCAGTATCACAGGAAATTATTACATCGAATGGATTTTCGTAAAAGCCTCTATCGATATTAAAATTGGTATCTGCTACGAAATCCATCACCGCCCCATTGTTCATTGCTCCTGGTGTAGGGTTGTCGAAATACGCTACGTCGGGCAGATCAGTATCAGCTGACACAGTGTACGCAGCCTCGAGTTCCACAGAGATCAGGAAGTCCGAACTTCTTCCATTTGGCTGAGGCCTGTTCAGGCCATGGATGGCAAGAATATTCGTTCCTTCACCAAGGATATGAACATACTCAGAGATATCGTAGGATTGAAAAACGACTGCTTCTTCATCAGCATGTCCCGCTGCTGCTGACGAGTTCCACTCAAGAGTCGATACATTAGCACGAGCCATCTCTGTGCCATTAATGAAACATGCAAATCCGTCATCATATCGGATTTTCAGAGTCAAATCTGTGCAGTTAGAAGGATTAAAATCGATCGTAAAAGGTATGCGGATGTAACACGAGTTGCTGTTGTGGTCCAGCATTTGAGTTTCAACATCGTATGTGATATACTGGGCATAAGGGTAGTCTCTCCCAGCATCGGTATCATAGCCAACACCACCCGACATGCCGCCAATTTCAGTATAGTCTTCCCAGTCACTGTCATCATAAGGTTCATTGTCACCGATCCAGGTGTAACCGATGCTGCTTATTGGGATCAGTACTTTCTTATCAGCATTTTCGTTAACAATCACTTCTGTCGTTGATATCCCCTCGGGCAATCCATAAGAAATGTTCTCTTCCTGTTCGGGATAACCGGTGTTATCGCCTCTAAGATCATACTCGTGAGCGATCCCGCCTTCAGGATTGACTAGAGCAAGATATTCACCATCACCGCTCAACTTGAAATTAGTATGATAATAGTTCGCAGGGTCCTGATAATCATCAACATCCTGCCCGGAAGCGAATATTACTAAATATTCATATCCGGCAAGATCAATATCAGGAAGCGGCCACTTTGCCAGTTCGTCTGGATCATCAGTTAGATACCAACCGGACAAATTCAATGTCTGCGGACAGGCATTGTATAGTTCGATCCAGTCGGATTCATTTCCATCACCGTCAAGCAAATTACCGCCGTTTATGGCCATAAATTCGTTAATTAGTAGAATATTGCTACTGTCCTGCCAATTTGCAGCCAAAATCGAAAAATCAGCAAGGTTTATATTGTCATAGTTGTCAAGGTTGGCGCAGTCGTCTGTAAGACAGTCTCCATCATCCATCCACTGGCCAGCAAAAACGGATAGGTCATCGATATCAATAACGCAGTCCTCATTGAAATCCCCATCCAGACAGGGCATAGTTACAGCGATAGAAATCCCACCTGTCAACAAAACAAATAAGAAGATTATATTGCCAGTAAAAACACTTTTGTAAGCTTCCATCATGGTAAGCCCCCCAATAAATTGTTATTTTCTATTTTAACACGCATTTATACCAGCTATACATTGACTCCAGTAGTTTTAGACGACAATTTTGAAAGTGCCTTGTGTCTAATTATAATTTTTTTAATAATCCTTCTCTGTATTTGCGGAGGTTAACTCGGCCTGAACCCATATACATAATGATAGTGACAAAAAACACTAAAAAGTTACACCGAAATGTAAATAGTGGTTAAAAAACGGTCATTAATGTAACCATTTCAAGATTATTCCCACTTACCTGTTAAACGATATGCGAACACAATTACAATTATTGTGAACCTGTGGTTTAGTCGGGAGGTTTGAAATGAAGGCACAGCGAAGGTTGTTATTTAAAATGTCCGTTTCTATAATATTGATTTGGCTATTCAGTGTAATAAAATTGGTAGTTTCGGCCCAGTAACCACTTGTATGTATTTAATTGCAATGATAAGGTGAGGAATTCTTATGAAAATAAATATCAAAGTGATTCAAGTATTAGTAATCTTCAGCTTTGCTTTTCAAAGTACCGGTTTTAGTCAAACTGATCCGCTTAACGATCTGGTTTACATTCCAGGAGGTACGTTTATCATGGGGGATATCAATGGTACCTTTACGAATCCCCATCACGAAAATGATCAGATACCACTCCATCAGGTCACATTAGACGATTTTTTCATGGGCCAAACAGAGATTAAGAGCCAATGGTATTGTGATTTTCTCAACGACGAGATCCTGACAGGAGCCGTTGAGGTGGTAGCGAATAGCTATGTTGTAAAGACCGGCACCGATATAATCTATTGTGATGTCTATGATTCGACATCCAATACAAAATCTTTGTTCATTTGGGATGGCAGTCAATTTACTATCCATGATAACCTGGAAGATCATCCTGCCAATACGATCCGATGGGAGGGAGCAGTCGCTTATTGTAACTGGCTGTCAAGGGAGAATGGATATGGAGAAATCTACAATCTTGACACTTGGGAAATCGATTATGCCAGAACGGGCATAAGACTCCCTACTGAAGCCGAATGGGAATATGCAGCTAGAGGTGGAGACAATTACCGTGAGTTCTCTTGGGGATCGAATACGAATGATAATGGCACCTATGCCAACTTTGGCAATACAAACGATCCCTATGAAGTTGATAGCGACCTTCCCAACAGTACGCCTGTGGGATTCTATGATGGCCAATACCATTTAAAAGAAAAGTTTAATTGGCCCGGAACAGCAACAGGCTATCAAACCTCTGACAATTCAAATCAATATGGTTTACAGGATTTGAGCGGCAATGCGTTCGAATGGGTCAATGACTGGTACGGCAAAAATTACTATCAGACACTCTCCGATGAATATGGTGAGAATCCGGCCCTTAATCCCACGGGCCCCTCAAAAGAGGACGCCACCCTAATGCCAGACGGGATTCCTTGGAGATCATTAAGAGGTGGCAGTTGGAGTGACAGAGGTGACCGATATGGTCATCTGCCCTGCCGAAAATCCGGATACTGGAGAGGCGACATGGATCCGAATTTTCCATACTACCATTTTGGTTTACGAATCGTTCTCGATGTAAATGGTTCCGAAATCCAGCCTGGCATCATCGATAACTCAAGCACCAATACGGTCGGATTGATCTATTATGATCAAGAACAGGCCTCAAACGGATACATTCTGTATGCCCCTAAATTTCATAGTATTACTTACCTGATTAATAAAGCCGGTCAGGTTTTAAAAACATGGCAGAGCGATACGGGCCCGGGGCAGACGGCGCGGATTACACCTGATGGGTGTTTTTACCGAGCGGGGAACCCTAAAGGAGTAGACGTCACGATTATCGATCACGCCCAGGCTGGTTCGTTTGAAAAACGTACCTGGGACGGAGAATTGTTATGGTATTTCGAATCTATTTTTGATAATGCCATCTCACATCATGATTATGAAGTGTTACCCAACGGCAATATCCTGGCCATGGTGGTTGAGAAAAAAACGTACGAAGAGGCCATGGCCGTCGGCTTTGCACCCGGCAGTATCCTGCAAGAAGGTATCAGCCCCGAGTCGCTATTGGAGTTTGCTCCAGACGGCCCCCCTGACGAAAACGGTGTTATCAGGGGTTATAAAATCGTATGGGAATGGCATTTGTGGGATCATCTCGTCGCCAATGAAGATAAATCCCTACATCCTGAACTGTATCCGATTCCGAACCGGTGTCACCTATTAAACTGGAACCATGGCAATGCAGTCTCCTTTAATGAAGAACTCAACCAGATCGTCTTGAGTTTTAGGAATGGCGATGAAATTCTCGTTATCGAGTATTCGGGAAATCTGGAAAATGGCTCGGAAATAGCCGCAGGCCATACGGGAGGCAGACATGGTAAAGGAGGCGACCTCCTCTACCGATGGGGAAATACGGCCAATTACGGTAGAGATGATATCCACTTGAGCTTCAGCCAGCACGACATCCAATGGATTCCCGAGGGCTACCCAGGGGCAGGAAATTTCATATTGTTTAACAATGGCTCAAGAAGTGACCGTCAATTTTCAACGGTATGTGAGTTCGCCTCACCATGGGATGCGAATACGCAATCGTATCCAGATATCAGTACTTCCAACTCACCTTGGGGTCCGGATCATTATGTTTGGGAATGGAACGGGGATAATCATTATCAGATCTGGTCATCGGATTCATCTGGAGTTCAAAGACTGAGAAATGGAAACACCCTTATCACATTCGGAACATCCGGCAATTTCATAGAGGTCACACCGGATGAAGAAGTTGTGTGGCGGTATAATGGAGTAGTCCATAAGCAAAACGGCGTGCTTTGTTACAATGGCGATCCAGGTATAGGGACAAAAGAGGGGGATAGCACCCAAGTCAATGTATTCAAGGTCCGTGAATACGAACCGGATTATCCGGGTTTTGCCGGCAGGGATTTAACACCCATAGCAGATTCCATAGAATTGTATGGTAATGATTGTGGTCCATTGGACATGCCAGCCCACCTGTGTCCGATTGCTGGCAATATATGTGGTCAGTGCAAAGTTGATATGGAAGACTTTGTAAGATTGGCTGAAAACTGGCTGGATTTTGACTGCGGAATGTGCAATGGAGCTGATTTGACAGATGACGAAAAAGTAGATATCGATGATCTGGTCATGACCAGATCATCGATATCTACTTTTTCGTCATCTGTCAAAT
>JANQGW010000164.1 GCA_028282905.1 Sedimentisphaerales bacterium
AATGCATTTCCGGTTGGCCATGTGCTGTCATCATAACCTGGCTGCATCCAGCCGCTGCCCGGATCAACATTCGACTGGTCATACTTCCAGGAATCGGTCATATTGACAAGTGTCTCATTCGATATTTCGGTACCCGGTGCCAACAATTCATACTGAATTCCATTTGTAAACTTCACCCCAGTCAAATCCAGGTACTGGCTGCCGATATTTTTCAACTCGATAAACTCAAGGTTCTGATCAGGATCGTCGGCAGGGTTAAACATCACTTCGGTAATGCGCAGAGACTGTTGTTGATCGCTCGGATCGCCAGTATAAGTTTTTGACGCAACAGTCATATCGTTTGTATCTCGCAATGTCACTGTTTCACCCCAACTGGACAGATGGCCTTTATAAGCACCCTGTACAAAATGACTCTCACCTCCGGTCGGACTTTGACTGCGATTACGCAACGCCACTACATTCGGCGAAACATAGAGATTGCTGCCGGCCGGAATCACCGTACCGGGCGCAAACGTGAAATCAACCGCATTGGTGAGTTTCCAGCCGGAGATATCGACGGCAAAACTGTTGGGATTGAGCAGTTCAATGTACTCTTCATCTTGGTTAAATGATGCTGGATTGAACTCAACGGCCCCGATGTTAATCGTCGGAATGGTCGTCTGTGTCGCTGGAATCAGGCCTGTACCTAAAGGGCCATAAGTGTCGAACAACTGTGTTCGCCGCGTCGGCAGCCAGACATCGAGAATCGTACTGACGCCATCGTCGATGTCACCGGTGCCCCATTTTGCATGGTCCAGATCCGCATCACCGTGGATCTGTGATTTTAGGGTGTTAATCAGATTCTCAAAGTATCCGGTTGACGCCCCAAGATTCTGATCCATCAATGTACGGACACGTCGGGCATACATCTGATAGGTACTGGGTGTTTCGAAGATGACTTCATTCAGGCAGTTTCGCGTACCAGAATTACCATTGCTCTGGGTATGCAAACTGTCACCATACAGCGGACTGTTATAGTTTTCCCAGGACAAAAAGCCGACACCGGTCGTCGGTGTGTCAGTGGCCATCGCCATCTCCATATCCCAGGGAATACGCCCCCATTCACCGGTCGCCGGATCGCGATACACGTAGAAATTCTTCACCAGTCGGTCCACATTTAACAGAACCGTTTGTGCGGCCAACTCATTAATCACCTGCGGCAGGTTAACATTGTCATAGAGGTATGTCTCATGGTCCGGATTGGCAATACTGATTCCAGCCGTAAATGCTGCCAAGTCTGAAAAATCGCCATCCTTGGGTTGTATCTTCCTATAACTTGCCGAACTGGGATTGGGATCGAGAATATCACCGGGCGACGACTTGTAAAGGACACAGTCTTTGTCAAGTTTGTTACGCTTTAAGAATGTATCATCCACCTGTTCAACCAGCGAATACAGCCCGCAAAAATCACCATTCTGACGAAGGTGTATGTGTTTTGTATTTGACGCAGGAACTCCTGCATCCTGCAGGAACTGAAATGCCGCGTTTTCACGCATATATGATGTGTTGTCGTTTTCATACGCCAGGCTGATCTCCAGCCAATGCGACTGCAGGTTGATCTCCTCGACAGCGGGAATTGATTCATCGTATTTGAAATAGTGCCCCGTATTGAATTCCAACTTGAACTTGTGTTTAGGCCAGTTAATGGTACTGGCGCCGCGAGCACGAACAAAGATATTGTCATAGAATCGACCGTTGAAATACAATGAGGCCCTTGTTCCGGATACCGTATTCGCCGCGACTGGGTCTTCGATAAACCAATGCAGGGCGTCCAGCGAAGTGTTTATACCAGAATCAGCAAAAACAGTCCCCATGTACTTGGGACTGTCCAGCGGATCATGATATAATGGCCAGCGACTCTGAACGGCCTGGCTGTCATGTGCCTCAATGTACCAACGAATCATCTGACCGGGGCCGGAACTGTAAGGTGTTACCGTCGCCGTATAGATGCCGTCACCGGCAATCTCATCTCCGGCAGTCCCATCATCGGCCATAAATACCGCCGAATCATAGCTGTGCATGATGTTGTACATAAGGAAGACATGGCTAATCGGATTGGCCGTTGGTTTGACTTTCGCCGTAATCACAAACGGCTCGGTTATCGAGGGATTTTCAGGAGTAATCGTTATATCCGTAATAACCGGCCCAATATCCGGGGTTCCGCCTTGATTATGACTTCCGGGGGTTGGCTCGGGAAAATAATTCATCAGACAGTCATCCGAAGAGACTGGCCCATAGGAAACATCGGTAAACTGTGTCGGATATTTCGGGGCATATTCATGTCTGTCCGCTTCGCCGGGAGGCACGATTGCAAGGTATTCGCCGTCACGGTCAAGGCTAAAGTTCGTATGCCAGTTGCCGCTATCGTCCCGGTATGGAAAATTCTCGAGATTCTCTTCAACTGTCTTGCCGCTTGCAAAAATGACCAGTGTCTGGCCGGGAACAATTACAATCCCTTCGGGGAACGGCCATTTTGTCAAATCATTTTTATTATCGGTCAAATGCCATCCATCCAATGTAACCGATACAGAGGAAATATTATATAACTCAATCCAGTCGGGATACACGGTTAAACCATCAACCGTCGTTGAATAAGTGACGGCATTTGAAGCCATCAATTCACTGATAATAATGGGCGATTTTCGGGTCTGCCAGTCCCTGCCGATGATTGACAAATCGTCAAGATCATACCATCCGCTGCCATCCGGGTCCAGGTCATTAGCATCGGTGGTCATCCACCGTTCGGCGAAGCAGGCAAGATCGGCCGAATTGACCTGGAAGTCGCCGTTCATATCGCCCGCAGGCGTAAAACAGCCCGCTGATGCAGCATAAGACGAAAAAATCCCCGCCAGAACAAGTATCAGGCAAAAACGACGAACTATCCACTGCCTGTTCTGTTTTATAATCAAGGTGCTACAATATAATTGTTGCTTATTATTCATCCACATAAACCCTTCAGCTTCTTAAAAGAATTGGATTAGAACTCTGACTCCCACAGCCAATATTCCAATAAGGCGTATAAATCCTGCCAATCAATCACAGAATTATCTGAAACGATATTGCACAAATCATTCCACTGCCCACCGCCTTCCTGAGCCATCCATGCCGCCCCGAAGACCGCGACATCAACAAGGTTAACCTTTCCGTCAGCATCCATATCAGCTGGAGGAATCCATTCACTTCCGATCGTTGCCGCCGAAGCCTTAAAGTTGACCGGATTATTACTCGACCCTGCGGGGGTCACACGCTGCAGCGATTGTCCAGTGCCGTCGGCAGCCAAGTCCCATGGACCCTGATCAAAGTAAATGCTCTCATCCACGATAATCCAGGAGATATCATCTATAACATCATCAGGTGCCTGGGGCCTTTCCAGCGCGACACGCCCCGTCACATTTGAAAGATTGCCTGTAAACGGCCCAACAAGCGGAACGGTTACAGGACCGTAGTGACTCTCAAATAACTGTTGATTCACGGCATTCGGCTCAAAGTCTGCGACAATTAAATAATCTTTTGCTCCTATTACCACTGCCTGATCAAAGGTATAGGTAATTTCGCCATCAATCCGCCAACCGGTATTCGTCTCTGAGTCCCACAATTCCACATCTGTATCGGTATTGTTAAACAATTCGATATATTCTTTCTGCCCGGTCAGAGGATTGTACATGATTTCTGTAATCATAATCTTGTTCTGCGGCTGACTGTTGGTCTCGTCAGGCGTCGGTAAAAGCTCATGCCAGTACGTCCCGCCATCTGGATATCGTCCAAACGTTCGCCCATTGGCCTGCCCTTTGAACCGAATACAATCAACGACCCGTCCATCACCTAAACCCGGCAAATATGACAGATACACTTGCTCGCCGGCTTTATTCAGGCCGAACCCTTGCGTGATGGGATTATGAAATCCTGTGATCTCGTCAAAGCTGACATAGCTATAGGCGGGAATCTGTGTCTGTGGGATTGCCCATTTATCCAGTACCGCCTTGTCATCACTAAGAAACCATTGGCCTGCGGTCAATGTAATGGTCGAGTCGGTAGTGTTATAAAGTTCGATCCAGTCATTGGAATCGTGATCCGGATAAGCCGGGTTGTTTAAATCCGTATGAGCAGCCAGTTCATTCATGACAACCGTCGCGTCAACCGGCAATTCTCCTGTCCCCGGCGTTCCGTTGATGACCTGCCCAGCGGTCCAGTTATCTCCATAATCCAACGAACCGGCCGAAGCGTCGTCCAGAAACTCCGACTTCGGAACCAGTGAATGCCCTGCACCATCCGCAGCCAACGGCCATCCCCGGCCGTCCGAATACGCAAACGACAGGATTTCCGCATTCCACTGGCCTTGCATACGAATTTTTTCGCCGTCATTGGAAAGCTTGCCGCTGTATTCACCGGCAATAGTCATTCCTGCGGTATTGTACCTTGAAGAAAAACTCAACAAATCCTTCACAATAACAACAACCTGCCCCGGCCCCATCGAGGTCACGCCGCTGTCTGCAAACGAAAATGTAATCCCATCCGTAAACACTACGTGCGTCAGATCGAGTGTCTCGGTTCCGGTATTGGACAATTCAATAAATTCGAAATCGCTCCCGCCCACCGGATCGTACATCAGTTCGGTAATCCGCAGATGCTGGCGCAGCGGACGTTCTGTGAACGTACTGGTAACGGTAATGGTATCGGCAAATAACAATTCACCCTGAAAACCATATGCCTCAAAAACCAGATGATTAACACCGGGATCAACCGGCACATTGGCCTGCCAGAAAAACTTTTGACTTGTTCCAGATCCTGTACTCGACCACGACAATTCCAACGGGTCACTTCGACCATCAATATACACTTCACGCACATCCACCCAGGCCTGTCCGTTGATCACTGCAACACTGTCGTCAACGGTCATATCCGAATCGGTAATCTCAAACGGCACTGCCGGAGTCGGCAATTGACTCAGGGCATACTGACCGCGGTTTTGGATGTAGCCTGACCGCCCGGTAAAATCCTGACCCGGGAGCAGACTGCTGTAATGCGCCAGCCAGTCATTCATATAGGTCGTATTGAATGTATGCGTCACCAGATCCCGCAAATGTCCGTAATACAGCCGCTTGCAGCCAGGACGATATTCGATAATTCTGCCGAGATTAAAGCTGGTATTCCACAGAGCTGAATTCCAACCACGGTAAAAGACAAAATCCATGTCCCACGGCAGCGAGACAGTAGGACCGCCGCCTTCCGGGACATAAACCGCAAGATTATGGTTCAGGTTATCCATATAGGTGTCGGCAATACCGCAAAGACGCTGAAGGGCAAAACACCGCATCCACTGATCGACATCCATAACCTGCCGAAGTTCCTGTTCGGTCGGCACAGTCGGCCCCATCGTTTGACAAAGCTCAATAATCCCGCTGTAATCATCCTCCCGTCGGTTGTTTTCAATCTGCCATGTCGAGCGGTACATTTCTTTATCGTTACCTAAATCGGTAAAGTCAGTCTGTGCAAAACTGGTCCCGCTGGTAATCTTCAGGCTTTCCGGATTACCATCCACCGTTTGTCGTGGATAGTAGATCGTATCGAACTCAAAGACAGTCCCGTCTTCACCGTCCGGCCATTGCGACTCAACAAATACCGAACTGTAACGAGCCATCTGGAGAATTGCCGTCTGGCTCAAATCACTGCGAGGGGCATCAAAATAGATCAGGTCGTCATACATGCAGGGAATCCCCGCAGCATTGAACATGTGTTTGACATAAATCTCATCCTGGCCTCGATTGACCGGAGAACGCCCCGAACGGTCCACCGCCACCGAGGGATGAACTCCGCGATACAGTTGGTCCGCCGGAAATTGAATATTGAATCCCACACCATCAACTGTCGGTCGCCCTGCCGGACTGCCCTTGAAGCGCACCTGAACATCATAATAGACATCTTTTCCGTCACAGATGACCGTCCCCCCTTTCCGGTCATTGCTCATCACTTCGGTGGGCTGGAACATGAAGTTAACGTCCGCTTCCGTCATGATGAGCTTGAAATTGTGCAATGGATCACTCGGCTGCGTTCCATTAATCACCTTATAAAGCGCCCGGGACGCCGGCCCTTCCGCCGGACACATTGATGTCGCTGTCATCGTATCCTGAGCCTCGACATAAAACTGGACAACTGAGTTCGCCGATTGAGCCGGAATGGTACCAAGACACTGTCCATTTCCCTGATTCGTCATCGTCGTGCTGTTCCAACTGCTCCCGTTCACCGACCACCACACAACACAGGAATCAACCGAGTCTTTATCATACGCCTGAACCGTAATCTGCACCGGATCGCTGCTGGTCGGCACCAACGGAGAATGTGACAATTCACTCAGGGTGGGACCACTGTTGGCTTCATAACAAGAATTCTGCTGCCCCGGCGTGCCGTTCAGCGAAGGAACATCAAGCCGTATGGTTTTTGCCAGCCGCGCAAAATACAGACGCACATTGAGTTGATTCGAACCAGACTGCCACTTGGCTCGGAAGGATATTTCATATTCCTGACCGTCCATAACGGTCTCACTATTGCCGTAGGTTGTCTCGATATGATTTAGATAACTTTCAGTCGGTCCGGTGGCAGCCAGACGCAGGACATGATTGGATGGATCGTTTTCATCAACGATTACCTCACTATGCCGATGGTTGCCGCAGAATCGCCACGCATCATCACCGCTCTCAAAATCACCGTTCTGCATAAACTGACGAGCCGCCCCATCAGGATACTCGACCACACTGATATCATCCAGCAGAACCTCTCCGCTTTCGAGCATCCCAATGACCAGTTCATTCCAGAAATTCGGCTGGAATGATTGACTCGCATACCCACGCCAGATAAATGTCTGCCATTGACTCTTGACCACCTCGTCGCTGGCAGCCCAGGCTTGAGCATGCGCATTATCCGCCCAGGGATTGCGTAATTCGAGAGAACTGCCGTACCCGTCAGCGTCATCGGGCCACGGAGCCTCGTCATGATATGTCACATAATCGACCGGGTTGCCGGCTGAATCCTTCAGTACAATTCGATCACTTTGTTTGGATAGGCTTTTTGAGAAATCACCGGTGATGTTACTCACAAAAAGATAGGTCTGCCGCATTGCATCAGCGTCTTCAGCAATAACCAGATAATCACCGGCTTCCATCATAGTTCCCGGCGGAAATTCATATTCAATCCCCTCGGAAATCTTCCATCCGCTCAGATCGACTGTCTGGCTGCTGCGATTATATAACTCTATCCATGACAATCCTGACGGACTGTGATACATAATCTCATTAATGACGATCTGATCGTTAAAAATGAAACTGTTGGCACTGCCTAAAGTCTCAGCCGAGGGATATAACCAATCTCCGGTTCCGTCAGGCGACCTTCCAATTAAGCTGTTTTTTACCACTGCGGCGTCAAATACGGCATCGCCTGTTGGCGAATAAAGAAAAAGACGATCTTCGTAAGCCGGACGGAAGCCCATGGCATTTTCGTCAATCATCAAAAAAGCCCCCGGTGCAAGTGTGCCGTTCGGTATAATGTAGTCAGCCGTAACCGTTCCCCTACAGGCAATAGTACACCCCGAAAGGTCAACAGGCTCCGTTCCGTTATTCAATAACTCCAAGGCAAATGTTGGTGCGGACACCGGGCGAATTTCATTGAATCGTACCTTCCAGTCATGGCTGTTGACAGTGGTTACTGTATCCGCGGATAACCGGGGCAAAATAAGAAAATCAGAGCTGTCAATCGTACGATTAAGCCCGTGAATCGCTAACACATTTGTGCCATTCTGTAACAAATGGATACTGCCGGTCAAATCGATTTGCTCGAACGCGACGGCTTCGTGACTGGCAGTCGCCGGGACGTTCCAACCAACAGGAGCCGTCGGAGCGTTAACGGAGGCAACTTCCTGACCATTCAAATAAGCAACAAAACCGTCATCGTACCTGATCTGCAGCCATAATCTGTCTATATCATTGACAGTGTTAACCGTAAAAGCAAACCGACCAAAACAGCTAAAACGCTGATTATACATTTGTGACTCGACATCCAGTCCAATCAATGGCGTGTAATCTTCGGTAATCGAACGTTCATAGCCAACCCCTGACGTTCCGTTACTCCACTCTGAATCATCAAACGCGATATTGGTCCAGGTCAAGCCCAACGAATCATCGGATGGGATAAATGCCTTAGTCGCCGCGCCGTCATCGAGCAGTGTAATCGACTGCTGAATCTGGCCCGCAGGGAAATTTTCACTGCCGGGACTTCCCCCGGTCAGAATATCGGCTTTCCAATTCGCAGGATCACCCGTAGCCAACCGGCAATTCATCTTTGCCAGCGAGACACCCGACCCATCCGCCGCCACGGGCCAAGCCCCTTCGTCGTTATAGTCCAGCAAATCCATCACACGCCGACTGTTATTTCTCAGACGAATAATTTCCCCGCCATTGGAGAGGTTTCCGGAAAACGGCCCCAGCGCACCGGTATACCCCGTTGCGGATTGAAGAGCAGAGGGATTTCGGGCAATGACAAGATATCCCCCTCCATAAATGACTGTTCCCTTGGGAAAAGCGTAATCGATTCCTCCGGTAATCTCCCAGCCGGTCAAATCGATATTATAAGACATCTGGTTGTAGAGTTCGATCCATTCCAGAGTATCGTCAGCCTGATTTGCGGGATGGTACATGATTTCATTGAAAACAACCACACTGTCAGCCCTTACTGCTGCGATGCTAAGAATTTGCATAACCACCAGACAGGACATATTGAACCGATTGAGTTTCCACATACGCTTTACTCCTGATTTTGCCTTTGAATCACAGCTACCTAAACAATGAAAAGACCGCCAAACCCCAATAATAACACGTGGTATCTATTTTAACGTTTTTAATCTCTCAAGTCAACCTATTACCCAAAAATGCTCCTAAGTCATTCTATCGAAGTGAGTTAACGGTTTTCTTGTGGAATTTTTCATGCTCGTTTCTCAAAAAACCACTTATCGTTACACTGTTTTGAAAGTGTCAAAAGCCTGAAAGACTGCCTGAACATTTTCCGGCTTTGCGCCGGGACCGAATTCAAGTTGAGCTATGGCCCCGCCGTTTTGATAAAAACAATGACAGAATTTTTCCGCGGCAGCAGCAAGTTCCGCCGGCGATCCGTTAGGCAACAGATGCTGGCGGTCAATCTCGCCCCAGAAAGTGATTTTGCCCTTGAATTGTTCGCTCAGTTCATCTAATCCCATGCAGAAGACCTGGCTGTTGAGAGCATCCAGACCAATCTCAATCAAATCTGGGATAATATCCATGATATAACCGTCTGAATGCATAAAAGTCTTTTTGCCGAAGGCTTTAGCGAGGTCAATGTAGTCCTTGTAGAGCGGCTTGAAGATTCTCCGCCACATGTCCGGTGAGATCAGCAAAGACCGTTGAGCCCCCCAATCATCAATAAACGTCAGACCGTCAACATCCGTTTGCGCCCAGACTTCCAGTTCCTTCAGGTTAAACTGATGAAGCCGGTCGAGTACCGTAAATATTTCAGGCCGTTCCAGTGCCAGATCCATCATGACATTTTCAGTGCCGCGAAGAAACTGAAGTCTTTCAAAGGGACGGGGATAACAGGCCGACAGAACAAATTTGTCTGTATTATTACAGAAGTCGTTAACCTGCTGAACATCCACGCTCAACGCTTCGATTGGTTCGCGCATCTTATCGAGATCCTGCCAGGTTTGAATGAGAGGAACTTTAACTTCACCGATAATGCCATCCTGGGCATTATCAAACACACAGCCCCATTCATCAATGTAGGTCCCGATCTTGTATTGCTGGCCCTGTGTCTTCAAAGATGTTTTCAGCAGCATCGGGGCCGCCGTAATATCATCCGGAAACTGCTGCTGAATCCTCTTTAACTGCTTCGGGTATGTGATATTCGCCCACGGAAGCAGCCACAGATGCCGTGGAAGTCGTGCAGGAGAGTCAAAATTTAACGTTCTATAAACCAGTTCGCGAGAGTTCATCTATTCAATTCCTTACTTTTTGATTCCTTATCAAAGACAGGTGGGTAATCGGCACCCCATATTTTGTCAGTACAGTCTTTGAGCAGTCGTAACATTACGATTATCAATTTCTTTATTGTTCCCATTCAATCAGCCAGAATCGTGGTGTATCGAATGAAATCGGCTCATTATAAGTCAGCATATTCACACCGTCTTTTTTATCAATGGACATGGTTGTACATGTCTGCCAGCATCCATCTGCGGACAACAGACTGACCTTACGGATCTTGCGATGGTCTGCCAGTTGGAATTTGACTGTTTGCCAAGGGTCCAGCGTCAAATTGAAAAAACCGAGAATCGTCCGGTTAGCACAATCCTTTCGGAATGCCAGCGGATAAGCACCATCACCATCGACCAGCAGAGGCATCTTATCTTTTGACAGCCAGCGGATGACAAACTGCATTTGCCGGCGTCTGATATTTCCATTAAAAGAAACCCCCAACGCAGTTTCATAATCCCAGGCGTGAACAACCACCCGCCCTCCCAGTTTGTTTTCAAACGCCGTCATACAATCATATACGGGATTTGTATCCGGATCGACAATTCGGCTGATAACAGTTGCGCCGTTAGCAACCTCTATCTCTGACAGTCTGGCCTTATAGTCAATCGCCGGAATTAATGTTGTCATATACTCTCGAACCGCACCTCCGAAATCTGTATTGAAATGTTCTTCCGCAGATAACGGGCCGTATTCTTCCAACGGTTTGGAAGGAAGAATGCTCTTAAGCCCGACATGCTCACCAAAGCCGCGTGCCTGCAGCACTTCAGCCGCCGCGGCGTCCAACAGCAGTCCCCCGCCCAACATCGCCAGAATCTCCTCGTCGCTGTACGACTGTAACTGCTGCCCCACTGCCACAGTCGCAGGGCTTTCTTCGTAAACTGTAGGTATCCCCAGACTTTCCAGCATCTGCATCGTTGTAAAACCATCTTCAGTCAATCCCAAAAGACCGTCTCCCTGGCGTAAATGGCAGTGATGACCGTATTTGTCATTGTGCAGAAGCCTTACGCCTCTGTAAACACCGGGTTGCTGAGTGTATTCGGCAATCGCATTGAGATAAGGCTTTTTATCGCCAAGCATCTTACCATAGTGAGCTTCCGCTTCCATGGGTGTTCCCAGATGATCATAAATATTGATCGCCACGCCTTGTGAACCGAAAGCGAATGAGATCGCCATTTGGAGAAAAGAAAATGTGGTTGTCTTGGAATAACGGGTAAACGGAACATTTTCCAGTTCGGTGTGCTCGATCGTCCCTTCGGGGCAGCAATAGCGTGTGATCTTAATCGAATCCTGTGAGTGATACAGCCCCCTCATGGAATCTTCCCAGTAATTACCCATCGTGGGCCGGCTGTACAGCGGAGCAGATGTTTTTGTCAGTGCTTTTGTGAATCCATTCCAGTCACGACCTTCCATGCAGTGATTTCGCGGGCCGCTGGACATCAGCCCCATGCGGGTTTCAGAAGATACGTCATGGACAATCTGAGCCAGAAAAGCCGCCGTATCAGTCATAATGTCGGATTCCATTTTCAAAAATTCCTGACGCCAGGGATGGGGTTGGCCCGGTTGGAGTATTGCCTCGACCAACTGCTCCCTTGAAACCGACTGACCAATCCGCTCGGA
The DNA here is from genome assembly GCA_028282905.1 of Sedimentisphaerales bacterium. GTDB lineage: Bacteria > Planctomycetota > Phycisphaerae > Sedimentisphaerales > Anaerohalosphaeraceae > 4572-13. The sequence continues at coordinate 11,706 of JANQGW010000164.1, forward strand.
AAACTTCTTCAGGTGTAGCGGACAGAAACAGGCATTTTCCCCAAAGGCACGTATATCATCTTCAACCCACATTACTTTTGGCTGCGTCTGTGACAGCAGCGTCCATGTCTCTGTCATATTGTTCTGCCACACGGAACAGAGCGGACATGCCCGGGCGGTCAGCTCAGTTCCGTCCGGGGTTATAATCGTCTGAATACCGGGAAAGTCCTTCCTGGCATCCCGACCACGATCCGCGTGTCCATGAGTAACCCACGGATTCAGAGAATAAGCAATGCCCAGTTTGTCCATGTCTTCTTTAATTCTAAACAACTTCTGCTGATAGTATTGAATCCATTCCGGACGCGGATGACCGTGAAAAAATTCCTCTGCATCTATGATGACGATGATTTCGTCCACTCCATAACGCGGCAGACAGTCAACCAGTTCCTCCAAGAGTTCATCAAAGCGAAACAGAGGAAGCGACCGCCGCAACGCATACCATGCATATGACTGATTGGCATGAGACATATCAATTAATCCTATTTAATTGGTCATTTTTTCTCAGCAACACTTTCTCTATCTCAGGAAGCATGATTTTGCGGTATGCTTCCAGATTCGGGTGAACGCCATCAGGAACATATTCGAGAAATTGCTGTAGATTTTCATTGCGTATTTTTTTCCAGTTGGGATAGTGGTCAATCAACAGCAGTCCCCGTTCGGCAGCCACATCCCGATAGCCTTGGTAATAGGCTGCAATTCGGGGACGTGTTTGAGTCCACTTTTGATTGGCGCCTTCCAAATCGGCAACCGGACTCATGGTCTGCAGGATAATCTCCGCATCGGGATTTACCTCCAAAATCGCATCAATCATCTTATTCAGATTGCTCTTCGATTCGGTCAGCGAAATCCCATAGGGGTTATAGGCATCATTGACAGCAAATTCGATAAAGACAACATCCGGGTTATCTTTGACAACAGTTGGAAGCACATCCAGCCCCGATTTACCCGGCAGGAATTTTGATGAGGCGGATGCACCAACGCCACGATTGATGATCGTTACCTGTCCGGGAAATTCATTGCTGATCCATTCTTCGAAAACATCAACCCACCGCCAGCGCCCTCCCGTCAGACTGGTGCCCATTGTTGCTATTTTAACATCCTGACCCCGTTGTAGTTTCTCAATAAACTGAGCAGGTTGATGAACACTGTTACTCTGATGCGGAGCCTCAATTTTCATCCAGGTATAACCATAAGCGGGGATATCAACCGTAATGGCAGCATTGAATTGGCGATCCAGAGTGACTAAGGAAGATTCCCTGTCCATGACATTGATTCGGGCTTTCATCTTCAGCCCGGTATAGTAAAGCGGCAGTTTGAATTCACGCCGAATTGGCTTGTCCGTCGGATTCCAGATAAACGCCAGCCCTCGAGTATCCAGTTCAGGATTCACATGCATCATGCAGTCCAGATCGCGTCCGTCCGGGCGGCGAACATGGATGATATCGCTGTTGAGGATGGAATAATTGTCACGATAAAAATCCACCCACTTTTCTACGACCTGCTTTGTCTGCTCGGTATCATAAAGGCGGTATCCGCGGTAACAGGCCATAATGCCCATTCCGAAATACTGTCCGAGCACGGAGTCATAGGCCTCAAGATGCTCACTGAGCGGTTCCATTGTGCTTTCCGGCCCGCCTCCGTAAACGGGTGTTAACGGCAGTGCATGATAGCACATGCTCGGCGTTCGCCACCAAGTCCCATCATAAATATTCTGCCGGGCGATGAGGGCCTGCTGCTTCCTTGGGAGAGTCCAATTTGCCTCTTTGTACCCCATCGGGCTTTTTCGGCCGCCGGAAGCATAGTACCAATCCGGGGTGATGATGTAGATCCCTTTGTCCATGCATTTTTCATAGAATTTGCATTGCTGCTCCCAATTGACACGCCAGGAATCATCCCTGCCCGTATGTAACGGATGGTTCGTTTTTTCACACCGGTAACCATGATACGGTCCATCCGTTTCAATACAGTCCATGCCGGTTTTTTCCATGAAACCGATCACTTGATCGAAATACTTGTCTCCAAATTCGGAACCCAGGCACAAACTGCGTCCATAGGCCGGAGGCGAAGCATCATGCTCACCATTGCCGTAACTGCGAGACGAACAAAACAGAATGTACGCACCGGTCTTGATCCCCTTACTGTGAGCATAGTCAAAATCAGACTTAATCCGGGCAATATATTTCGGATCGGTACTCATCATGTTGAATCCGCTGCCGAACGTCAGAACGATCATATCGAATCCGACAGCGGCGCATTGATCAACGGCAGCCCGGATTGCCTCTGACTTGTCACTAAGGATGTGCATGTAAACCAGGTTTTCCTGCGTCCAGGGCATCAGCGTTCGATACAATTTACGTCTGCCCAAGCCCTTGCGGTCTTCATCCATGCTGTCCTGCAGCAGCAGCCATGAATTAAACGTACTCCAGGACTGACCGGCTGTGAGTGTTTTAGCCGGCCCTTCCGGATACTGAACCTGCATCAGGGAACGAGAGCGATATTCACCCTGCCATTCGGGGTGGCCTCCAAAGTAAACCGAGGCATCCTCAAGTTCCTTCTGACTCCAGTATCGCAAACGGTAGTCACTCATGCGCTCGGTATAGATGGGGCCGGAATCGGTACGAAATTCCGAATCAACATACCAGCGAACCGGGGTTGCGTGAAAATGGTTGTATTCGCTTTCAACATACACCTTATCTGCATTTTCATCCGCAAATGCCAGTTCCTCAATCAAAGTACGTTCGAGGGTAACCGCATTGTCGCCGTTTTGCTCAAATACCAGTGATTTTCCAATAAGCGGGATTCCATCATAGATTTCATATTGGACCGTAACCTTCAGTCCTTTCAGTTCCGGCATGGATTCGGGAGCCATATAATCCATCGAAACCCGCAATCCTTTCGGCGGCCAGGGTGCATCATCAGCCTTTGTCATGGGTTTCCACTGCAACCAGGCTTGGGGTTTGCCAAGACGGATGCGTGTTAACTGAAATGCCTGGGGATCGGCAACCATATCCTCCAACCATTCTTCCAGATAATAGTTGGCGACATATTTGGAACGGCCGCGTCCCTTATGCCCGGACGCCATCGACGGAAACCGCATTCCCCCAACAAGAATTTTTCGGCCGTCAATGGTGATGGTCGCTTCGGGTTTAATCGAACGCAGAAACTCGATCCCGGCCGGTTCGTGACGGAGACTATAGCAAACCATGTTTTCAGACAAGAAAAACTTACGCGTAGCCAAACCATTAGCCAGAACACACATGGCAGACATCCCATCTTCAGCGACCTTCACCTGAAAAGTGGACTTCTCGGCACAACGGTCAACGAGCCAGTCTCCATCGTGTTGTGGAATGCTGATGACATCTGTGACCGGTACTCCCTGCAGTGCAGCCTTAAAACGCGCTTTTCTTTTCGCAACGGATTCCCGATATATCTTTTCCAGTTTTTTATAATCAATCAGGAAATCTTTTGTAACCTCGAAACCCTTCTCGCCGATTCCCGACAGCCGAACTTCGCTGATATCACCGGCGAAAAACTCACGGCCGCCCCCCATATCGCCAATCGAGAAATTGGCATTGATTCCGGTCGAAGCAGGAAAAGTGTCTACTTGTTTGCCGTCTAAATACAATTGCTGCTTCCTGGAACTGTAAACCATTGCCAGATGGGTCCATTGGCCGGGGACAACATTGCCCATTGGGGTAAACCCGCGTCCTCCGACAAACGCCCCCCACTGCGTTCCCTGCTGAACCAGATTGTAACCGCGAGCGCCATCGCCCAACGATACCACGCCGTGCAAGCCTGTTTGGTTCGATTGTCCGGCCCTGACCCAGGCCTCCAGCACAAAGTGAGAAGCCGGGCTCTTAATGCCGCCGTTCAACTGATAAGCCGCCGATTTACCGTCAAACTGCAGTGCCCGTCCGTCCTGCTCGTTGGGTGGAATGTTCATATAACGTGGCGCACCTTTACGAGCCAGATGGTATTGATTGCCTGCAAGATTTTTCAATTGCTGCGGCCCCTGAACCTGGCCAAGGGCGTCTTTGTCCGTTAAACGATAATGAGCGATAACCTGAAGATCGGCAAACGCCGTTATTGACAGGATTAACAGTATCGTGACTACCATGATTGTGTTTTTCATTTCAAGCCTTTCTCGTATCATAAAAAATTACACAGTCTTTATGCTCGTATTCCACTGTCTACCCCCTTCTAAAATAAATACAACGTGTTATCTGTAAATGTAATAGTTTGCTTTTCATATACACATTATTCTTATCATGGTCAATTCGGCAATTTAGCTTTTAGTGGAGTCAGTGCAGGAGATGATGCAAGCAACTTGCCGTCTGCATAGATACCTAAGCCCTTGTTCCGGTTGTAGTGTTTTCCGGTTTTGTCCCATAAGATTGTTACGATGTGACCATGGTAGAGGACATTATCCAGGCAGAAGTAATCCCACTGTTCTTCCGGCAGAAGCGGATTGACCTCAAGAATGTCATCCGGCCGCGGTGTCAGACCAACCAGCCCGGTGATGATCAGATCACAGTAGGCAGAATGATTGTAATCCTTACCGCGTTCCTTGCCACCCCGCTGGGCCTGCCAGCCCCAGTTTTTTAAACGAGTCCGGGAAATCCATTCACCGGTAAAGGGGTTGATGTTTTCGTCAATCCACGGAACCACCTTGCCGTCCTTCCGGGTGCGGGCATGGCACTTTGTGTAGATATTCAGCAAATCAAAATAATCCTCTGCTGTCACAACTTCCTGAGTGTATTTTCGAATCACATTTGCCATCGCCCTCAAGGTGATGCTGGTTGACAGCGGCCAGCTTGGGCCGTTCCATTGGCACTCGTGGCCTTCGTAAGAGACGGCAAACCGCGGATGCCGCTGTTCAGCCGTCGTCGGCCCGTATGGGGCATAGAAGCCCTTGGGATCCATAATCTGTTTCCAGGCCGCTTGATACTTGCTGTTATCCGGCGGAATGTTGAAATACCACGGCGTATAACCATGTAATTCCCTAACATCTATCAGCGACGGCTTAACAGTCTTCTTATTTTCTTCGTTCTGAGGTTTTATATTTGGCAAAATCTTGAAAAATTGTGCCTCGTCATCCCATAGATGCTCAAGAATGAGTTGACGCAGGCGCTTGGCCTTTGCTGTGTATTCTACCTGGAGCTCACTGTTATTGGCCATCCCGGCAATCTTTGCAATCGCGACCGCGTCACCGTACATATAGGAATTGATTGTTGCACGTTTGCCGTGACCACCAATGCTGACTTCCATACCGTCATTTCCATCCCATTGCCAGAATAGACCGTCATCGGCTAAACGCTCCTTTTCCCAGACCTGATAATACCGAATAAGGTCATCGAGCAATTCTGTAATGAATCCGGCGTTGTGATTAACCAAATAGCGGTGATACATGGCATCGGCCAGCCATGTGCTGTACTGATTGGGTGAACCGCCCTTACGAAAATAAAAAATCGCATAATCGTCAAGGAATGTCTGGTCGTGCAGCCAGCGGCCCTCGTAGAACTGATGCCCCGCCGGGCAATTGATGGTGTTATGCTTTTTGGACCAGGGAACCTTGGGCAGAAATTCCGTCACCACAAAACCATCGGGCGTGCGTTTGATATGCTTCCGATAAGTCCACCAGCGGAAATACCAGGTACGCTCAAAATTCTTGTCAGGGCATTCAAACAAAGGAATATTCTTTTGAAGAAAATCCCATGTCTGGACATTAGGATATGTGTTTTTGTAAAGCTCTTCGTCATTCGTATTAAAGGTGTCGATATAGGTCTTGAAAGTCTCCGATTTCAGTATCGATGCGTCAACGGATGAGATACATAACATCTCAACGGACAGCAAGCTAACCACACAAAGCTTCAAAATCAATCTTTCTCTTTCACTCATAAATTCCCCAATAGACTCCTTAGCTGAAATGCCTTATATTCACACCTCAATACTTTTTGACATTTTTAAATTCAGCCTTCAGGCGATGAGCAACGCCGATGGTTCGCAGCTCAATTTTCAATTTCTGTTCGGCTGATGAATCCGCCCAGTTCAATTTGACTTCCTGCTCTCCAGCAAGCACCCTTGGTGACGTTATTGAAGCGGTGCGAAGTTCTTTCCAGTTTCCGTTATAAACAGAAGCTTTTCCTTTGCTGGCAAAGCGAATAATTTCTCCAGGTTTAAGCTCATCGCATATTTCTGCACCATTGATAGATAATGCTTTAACCACTTGTTTACTGGTATTTTGAATAATAAAGCTAAGCGCCTGTGGATGATGTGGGTTATCTAATGTAAAATTCTTATTCTCGACAGAAACGTTTGCTTTGAATGAATAAACCGGATAAAGCTCCCATTCATTGTCACTGATAGTTTTCAGATGAAATTCTTTTGAAATATCCTGAAGCGACGGCTTAAGCTCTGACGGAAATGCCCCCGCCATGCGAGCCTTCTCCCATTCACGAATAGTAGTTAAGATATCCTGCAGATTATTCTGCTGGCCGGTAGATTTGATCGCCTTACTCTCGTCGAGAATCTGATTGGCCGCAAAACTCAGGTTCGTCACGAGAGCAAACCCGGCATCAAAACCCGCAGCCCGTGCCAGCAGCCATTCCGCATCCTCAACACTGGTATTACCGCGGAGAGCAAACCATCCAAGCATTCTCGGCATCAGATTACGAGTATAAAAGTACTGGTTTTTCAACCTGTAAAGAGTCTGACTTTCGCGGAATCCGGCATACCATGGCTCCCCCCAGTTCATACGGGTATACATATGCCAATTGTAATGCCCCGGATTACTCGCATCGTTAATCACCTTTCCTTTCAGTTCCGGTTTCAGCTTGTCATACCAGGCTTTGGTAAAGAGCGTTCGCCCGTACTGCCCCATCCCCGTGGACCAGTTGCCTTCGAGACCATCAAAGGAAAGCTGCTTGGCACCGGTATAATTACAGAACTCGGCAATACGCTCTGCCTCTTCGATGCCAAGTTCCATATTGGTCAGAAAGACCTTGTATCCATGATCCATCAATTTGCCGACAGTTGCCCCTTTGGAATGCGATACCGCTGTTGTCCCGAAAGCCTCGCGTGCGCAGCCAAGCAGATTCCATGGTGCAGATTCGCTGACAGATTGGTATTGAATTAACTCGGTACCAATCATAACAGTGTTCAGTGTCGTTTTTTTCGTAAAAAAGTCCGGGTTTTCAACGGGGATCGTTTTAGCAGAAGCATCGATGCCTTGGGAAAGTGTCGTTTCACCGATTTTGGCAAGCCGTTTATCCGGCACGGGAGTGACATACCGATCATTGGTGCCGGTGAAATTGGAGAGCGTATGGAAACCAATATTGATGCCTTGTTTACGGGCTTGGTCCACACATAGCTTAAAGCCGTCCCAGCCATTTGGAAAATGATCCGTCCTTAATTTAAAGTGTCCCCAGCTCGAGAACGGGCCGCTGTGATAAAGAGTCTCCTGGCCGGAAACTTTCGTGATCTCTATCGCTTCTTTAATGTTATGTTCACCAAAATCCATAATGATATAAGAAGCTGTTGCCTCCTTGGCGGTCTTGGCCCATTTTCCGTTAATCGTCGGATGCGGCAGGCCTTCGGCTACTTCAATTTCTCCAATCACATCCAGAGCATCATCTGCCGGACAACCAAATAAAGCGATCTTAGAACCGACAACCCCGCCGTCTTGATAAGCCGGAGCGACATATTTCTTATGTCCCCAGTTTTCAATAATCCGGTCTTTGGATCGATTACGGGTATAGGCACTGATACGGCTGCCGTACTTTTCAGCCGTCGCCGCATTACCGCGATAGATGTGTTTCCCTTTGTAGTCCAGGCTTATGTCTTTGAAGTTACCGCTGTCGAAAATATCATACATTGGCATCACGTCATCTTCTTTAGCTGGATATCCACCGATGGTTTTAGGATTTAAGGCTTGTATGCCGATAGCATAATCACTGTTACGAACAACACCGATACATTCGCCGATAGTCTCCTTAATTGTCGTCGGGTAAGGCCCCCACAGTACCAACTCAACCTTATCAAGCGGACTCACCGAAACAACTTCAAAGGTAATGTGGGACATTCTTTCTTCAACTACCACTTCAACTTTAACGCCAACCTTGTCATAATCCAGCAGGATCTTTTGGCCATTTCGGGTCATTGACGCAGGTATATACAATGTACCGGCAGAACGAATCGTCAACAGTGGAGCCGGTTGGCCTTCCGGCAAATACTCCTTTCCGGAAGCTGAATCTATCAAAGAAGTAATCTGCCCTTTTTCCAGATGAACCTGAAGCATCTCTGTCTGCAACACATTTGTCGCTATTCGGTTGGCATAGCTGCAACTTAACAAAACTCCACAAACCAGAAATAACGATACCACACGAAAAGCCTCATATTTCTTCATATCGATTCCCTTGCCTGAGCCAATTCTTTTCCCTACTCTTCAATATCTTCAGAGCCGTCAAACACCTTGAATTCTACCACGTGGACGCCTGGATTGGCACTGTTTTTTAACATATTAAGCCGGACATATCGGCCAGTAAAACCTGTGGGCATCGTAATCTTAAAGCTGTGTAAATGCCCGCCGGCAGTGGCTTTCTGTGTATTTCCTGACATATCCACCGCTTTTTGCCAAGTCTTGCCATCCACTGAAACCTCAATGGTGTACTGATAGTAACGCTGTCCATTCCAGTACGGATATACTTGAAATCCTAATACTTTTTGCACCTTTTGAAGATCAACGGTTAAAGAGGCCGGCCTTTTTGACCACCAGGACAAGTTTCGGTCCATCACTTCACCGTCAACGGCATATTCGGCTTTCTTATCACCATCCGTATCCGTTGCGGTTATCGGTTTGTTGACAGCAATTCCGGGAGGTGTCGCTCGTTTAGGCGGAGTATAGCCTGCTTTGTGACCCTGCTGCCACATCTGCCAGCCGTATTTGTTCCACATCTCGCGAGAGACTGCAGTCGGATCCCCCTGTGCGGTAGCCGGTAGGTTCGTGCGCTGATGCGGCCACTGGCTCAGGTGTTCGTGAGCTTTTCTGTTGTAGTCATCCAGTGCCGATGACTCACCGGTCTCAAGCTGCTTTTCAAGTGCCTTTAGATAGAAACGCCAAAGCGGCAATGATCGGTCCCCGACAATACCGGACCACTCTTTTACTGCATAACCGCCGATATGACCGCCCCAATCTGTAATCTGACGTTTCGCCCCCCATTCAAGTAGATTCTTCTCATCCTCGGTTTGGCCCCAAGAACGTGCCCCGGCGGCCCATTTCCCCAGCAGGAAATGTTCATCGGTTGCCATCAGACGGTCATAATCCTCGATATATTGGATCATAGCCGCAGCATTCTTCCGAAATTGAGCAATATCCCTGGCTTCATAAGCCTGCTTTACCAGAGAACTGTAATGAGTTGCGTAGATTCCCATCGCTTCGCGTCCAAGATTCACCAGGTCAAAGTGGTACGCTGGGCAATCTTTCAGTTCATCCGCGGCCTCAAGCATGAGTTTCCAGGCACTTACAATGTCCATGTCCGGACCGCTATCGTCCCACAGGCCCGGCCCGCCTATAAGCAGGGAGTTTCCTGTGCGACCTTCATGCGTATAACGCGAGGCGTAAAGAATATCCCAGGCCTTCCGCACAGAATCAATATCCTTGCCGTAACGCTTAAGAACGTATTGCTTCTTCCATGCTTCCAAATCCTGAACGCCCTCTCCCCACATCATGTCAAAAAGCAACTCAAAAACGACGGGGTTGTAACACAACCCCTCCATCATAAGCCCCATTCCAACAGGATTTCCCTTATGCGGAGACGCCTGCATCCGGTTATAATTTCTAACGATCTGGGGAAGGCCACCAAAAATATCCACCTGATCGCCAAAGTTCTGAACAATATTCCATATCCACGGTTTATTATACCACCCGCTCTGATGTTTCCATCCGGTCCAGTGCCAGCTATCACCGTGTAACTCGAGCGCCAGCACGCGATCATCCGGAACGGCATCGAAAAACGCTTTCGTTTGCGCGACCGGCCAGGGGTGGCCCGGGATTTGAGGACTTTTGCAGAACCAGGTCTGCATCACCCAAATTCCTTCAGGGTCGCCGTCATCCATCGCTTCAAATATCTTTTTGGCCATACCCGCACGATAGCTAAGCTCCATCGACGGAGGAATCATCTCGATAAAAGGATCAATCGAGTAATAATGATCGGTTCCGAATATTTCGGTCTGTTTTTCCATGAATACTTTTCCGATTTCCCTGAATCTCGGATCATCCGGATCGAGAGAAAGGGTGGCCTTAAAACCCTGCCAATCCACTCCGTGGACCTTTAAATCCGGAAAAACTTTCTCTTTAAGCGTCCTGGGCACATGACCGGAAAATCCCATCAAGACCGATTTCATTCCCAAAGAACGCATTCTTTCAAGAATACGCTCTTGCAGCTTGGCCTGTTTGTCAATCACCGATTGTGGAAGCGGACCGCCCCACCCGTCAAGACAAGCCATCCATTGCCACGGCTGCCAGGCAATCCCGGCAAAGTATGATTCCAGATCTTTTGGAGTCAGCCCGAATTCTTTATAGGTTTCCTGCCATACTTTTTCCTGTCCTAAAGGGCAAAGAGGAAGATTGATACCGTTGAATGCCAGAAAATCAATGGTTCGCTCCCACTCGGACCAATGCCACCAAGCCATCGAATAACCAAAAGTACAATAATTAAACATAAATCGATATTGAAAAGGAGTGGCTTCGCGGTGCTTATGGGCAACTTCGGGAAGTTTCTCCGGCAGATTCAAATTGTCACCATGCCAGGACAAACTGCAATGACACAAATGATTTAAATACCACTTCAAGGCACGCCCTACCGACACACCGGATGAGCCGCGAAGAATAATTTTTTCACCAATCGACTCGACCTCAAATACATCCAGCTTATCCTGAGCCGGAATAATTGCCACGACAAATTTAGAGGCTACAGTTTCTCCCAGCAGACGCTTGATCATGCCTTCTGCAGCCGCCTTTTGAGTCTGTTTCTCATCCGCCGTCAATGGGCGTAGCGTGGGAATCGGAGACTTGGATCTAATACTCTTTGGCTCGGTATCCTCAATCTCAACCGGAATCAGCCGAATCTGTCCAAGATTCATCACACCGGCATCGGATACTTTTGTTGCCTTGAGCTCCAAAGCATACTCACCGCCCTTTTCCAATTTGAGAATCCCTTCAGGGGCGGTATCGGCCCAACGGTTCCAGCCGCCTGTTCCTTCAACCCTGCCGGAGAGTTTTTGGTCGGATACGGCAATCTCATATTCGGTCACATTTCGTGGCAGTGCATATTGCATTTCAACCCGGTAGTCACCAGTCTGCCCACACACAAAACGCCACGACAGGGACTGTGTTGCGTAATCCCACCATCCGATATTCTCGACACCTTCATACACATTGAACCGCGCTTGGCCCGGCCCCACGATCTTGGCTGCGGCAGATTTGAGCAAGATGCGTCCATCCACCTCAGCCTCGACCATGTTCTTCCGTTCCTGCCAGTTTTCTTTTGCCACGGCCAGTTGAGTCAGGCCCCACGTGAGAGAAAATACCATCAATGCCGCCAGAAAAGTTTTGGAAGCAATTTCAACAGCCGCTTTACCAACCTTTTTCATTTCCATCTTTTCCCTTTATCTCTTATCTATCTACTATAAGGAATGTCATAAGATACTGTTGCCCAAGTAACCAAACCCCACCTTAATGAAGATTACACGTTTAATTATAATAATGTATTGAATTTTCTCTGTCAATGAAAATATTATACAACACTCCAGATAGAGAGGATTAATTAGATATTGATACCTTTTAAACAGCATATCAAGGCCTGTGAAACAAATACAGATAAACCACTTTGTGTGACTTTTTAAGGAACAATGAAATAGACAATCTAATATATTTTCTTTGAGCAATGAAATGATATGAAACGCCTGCCGTAAAGATAAAATCAGGACAACTGTAACTGTGAACGAACAATCTCCTCCCGGCCCAGAAATCAACAAGCCGGGAGGAGATTAAGACTTCTGCTTATCAAAATATCAAAGATGGATTGGTTATTTCCTGCGACGCAGAACTAGGGCACCGAGTCCCAACAGAGCCATTGTAGCTGGCTCGGGAATCGCGGTAAACGAAACTTCATCAATCTGACCGATAAAGCCATGTCCGCCGGAAACTTGGTTGCCAATTGAATTGCCGTTCACAACTGCTAACCAATGGATCCAGCCGCTATCAGTAACATGCTGATTGCCATTGACATAAAGCGTGGTAGCCCCACCATTAAGAGTCGGATCTTTCACTAGAGCAAGATGGTGCCATTGACCAACAGTGAAATCGCCGGCTGCCTGAAATGCGCCGACTCCGCCTACGAAAATACCCCACTGGTTGCCATCGGCCATAATTGCATAGCCAACACCGCCGTGACCATGACTGAGGACAAAGTCCAACGGACCGCCGGCTGCCGCATCAACAGTGGGTTTGACCCACGCTTCAATGCTCCAGCCGTCGCCAGTCGGACCAAAGTGGTCAGTTCCCAACACATTAGCGCCTGTTTCATACGAAGCAGAACCATCCAGCAGTAATGAGTGGGTGCTGCCGGCAACCGCACCTTCAGCAACAATGGTTCCAGCCGTACCGGAAGCCAGGGTCGCATTTTGAGCGGCAACATCATCTATCAGAGTTGTAGGTGAACCCGCGCCACCCTCAGCTTCACCCATACCGTAATGGGCAACCAAACCAGCCTGCGATGCTGCGACAAAGGTAATCACCATCATGACACATACTAATTTTTTCATCTTAACATCCTCCGAAAAAACTTTTCATCTTTCTTTCCCTTTTTACCCTCTCAGGTAAAAATTCGATGCGGCAAGGACCACCCTCACTCACATCCGGCTTTTCTTCGACAACACACCGAAGATGCCTTCCGACACACACTGCACGACGATTTTCTCAAACTGAGAACTTAAAAAGATACCACGTCTTATCTATAAAGATAACACGTGGTATTTTGCCAGTCAAGTTTTTTTTCACCGTCAGACGCAAAAAAGAGTTGACCAAGACATAACTTCTTTCGGAGAAATGATTTAAAAACAAGAAAAACGGAAGAATTACAAAAAATTTTACTGTCTCAGGACACCTGAATTTTGATTACAATATGGGATTCCAAAGGCTATAATCCCGGTGGAGCAATTTTACGATAACCACATCGCTTCAATTTCTTCTAATGACTTGCCCTTCGTTTCCGGGACATATCGCCACATGAAGATAATCAGAACAACGCACATCGTGCCGTAGATAAAGAAAGGAAAACCATGATTGAAATGTTTAATCAGGAACGAGCTTTCATCCATCATTGGAAATGTCTGGGATACGACTGTGTTGGACAGCCATAAACAGATTGTCGCGATACCCATTGCCCGGCCGCGAATCTTCGTTGGAAAAATCTCTGACAGAATGACCCAGGTTACCGGTCCAACAGACAGAGCAAACGACGCGATATACACCAAAACAAAGATCAGCAGCCACAGACCTGTTGCCTGGTACATGCCGGCTAATCCCATAGCAAACAGAGAAATGCCCATCCCGAAGGAACCAGTAATCATCAACGGCTTTCGTCCCAATTTATCGACGGTCCAGATCGCAATGACGGTGAAAATCAGATTTGTTGCTCCCACAACCACCTGCTGCAGCAGAGCTGCATCGATATTTTCGCCGCCCAGCTTTTCAAAGATTTCACTGCCAAAGTAGAGAAATACATTGATGCCGGTCACCTGCTGCAAAACCGCTAATACAACGCCTATCACCAGCACAATCTTCATTCCGGGCTGAAATAACTGGCCGATAGAACTGCTTTCATGGGTGAGTGTGTCTTCGATCTGCAGCATTTCTCGCTGTGCATATTCGCTGCCATCGACATGCGATAATATTTTTGCAGCCTTGTCTTTTTTTCCCTGTTTTGTCAACCAGCGAGGGCTTTCCGGGATGATAAACGTCAGAAGTAACAAAAGAACCGCGGGAATTGATTCGGAGCCAAACATCCATCGCCAGCCGATTTCCGTGTTCCAGCTTTCATCGCCGGAACCGGCAATGAAATAATTGACGAAATAGACCACTAGCATCCCGAAAATGATCGCAAACTGGTTCAATGAGACCATACGTCCTCGAATGCGGGCCGGCGCAATTTCTGCGATATACATTGGCGAGGTCATTGAGGCTGCCCCGACTCCCAGACCACCAATAATACGGAAAATGATAAATTGCGTCAGATTTTTCGGCAGCGCCGTTCCTACTGCAGAAATCAAGAACAGTGCGGCAGACAGGATCAGCACCTTTTTTCGACCAAGATGGTCACTTAAGGTACCCGCAAAAGCCGCTCCAAAAATACAGGCAATCAATGCGCTGGAAGCGGCAAATCCCTTCATTGCGGCATTTAATTCAAATTTCAACTGGACAAACTTCAGAGACCCGTTAATCACCCCTGTATCGTAGCCAAATAACAATCCTCCCAGAGCTGCCACAAGGCAAACTCCAATGAGATAAACCGTACTGCCCTTCTGTCCCTTAAGTTCATTATCCAGCGTCATGAGTACTCCTGAATACAGGTTATTTATTCTCTTATTTGGAACTGTCCTGAATGGCCCGGAACAAAGCCAACACATTTTCAACAGGCGTTTTGGCCTGGATATTATGAATCGTATTAAAAACCATGCCGGTGGGATTATTAAATATTTCAATCCGCTGACGCACTTCATGATAAACATCTTCCGGGCTACCAAACGGCAGGGTCTTTTGAGTATCAACCCCGCCGCCCCAGAAAATTACATCCTGACCGAATTCATCTTTCAGTTCCTGTGGATCCATACCAACCGCCGAACACTGGACGGGATTGAGAATATCAAAACCGGCCTCGATAAACTCCGGAATCAGTTCTTTGACGGCCCCGCAGGAGTGGATAAAGACCTTCCAGCTGGATTTGTCATGTATGAAATCATTAATGGCCTTATGGAAAGGCTTATACAGGTCACGGTAAGCCTGCGGTGAGATAAACAAGCCGTTTTGGGTGCCAAAATCAGTTCCAGTCGTAAAGACCGCCTGAATTTTGTCACCCAACGTCTCGATTAATAATCCCAGGTTTTTCAAGGCAATTTCACATTGTTTTTCAAAAACCTGATAGACATAATCTCGCCGCATAGCGGTGGAGATATACCATTCTTCAACATCACGAATCCCGGGGGTCTGCTTCATCCACATGGCAGGAACCAGCGCAATATCCCCGAAACCGGTACCGGGAGCGCTGAGGATTGTGCCTTTTTCGGCCTGGACCGCAGCATTGGCCGCATCGAGCAGCGGCTGAATATCAGCGCGTGTCAATTCGCCAAATTCCACCAAGTTGTCCGCCGGATCGAGTTTGTCATCCTCAATCGCCCCCTGGCGGCAGATCGCATCGAAATAGAAACCGTCTTTGGGCATGTGTCCGCTGGGCGGAACCGATGTATCACCTTCGGGATACAGATACCAGCCACCCTTTTCATCCGGCGTCACATTGAAATTGCCCGGAACCAGCACCTCGGTGCCGTCAAACATCGTAAACGGTTTCCAGTCCTTATTCTCAAATCCAAACATGGTTTTGGGCGGCAACACCGGCATCACATCAATGCCCAGTGCATCCATAAGTTTGTCATCAATTTCGCCCAGCATCTGGAACGGCTCAATAATTTTCACTCGAAAATCATCTTCACCGAGCAATGCCCTTCGAACTTTGGATAAGGTACTCGCAGAGATCCCTGTCACATGGGTCGCCCCAAAATCCACACACACCCTGTCGATTGGTTCATGATTCAAAGTCTTCTGTAATCTTTCACGGGAATTCATTTATTAATCCTTTTCATTTTCAGACAACACAATAACTGTCTGATTCATTTCCGGGGCCGTCGCAGGAAACACCAGTTTTTTTCCTGTGTGCGATGTTGTCTGTATATAATATTCAAAGTCCCCATCAATGCTTTGGGCAGGCACTGTCACTTGATATACACATCGGTTGACATGGCTTAAGTCTATTGATTTGAACCGTCCCTGCCCTAACGGTCGGAAGTATAATTTAGCCTCCTGAGGTTTTTGGCTATCGAGCATAATGACTTTAAATTCCAGATTTTCACCTTTATTTAATTGTGTACGTACGGTTGGAACAACCAATCTGACAGGCCCGGTATAATCTTTGGAAAGATGAACATTCTGCGGTAGCGGTTGACCAAGAATATCCTGCAGCAGTTTATCATGTTTGTTGAGATATTGCAGAGTGCCGCGATTATGCTGTTCGAGATTGGAAATTTCTCCCAACTCCGAGGCATTGGTAACTCGCTGTAGTTGGATGTTCATGAGTTTTTCCCATAGCCGGGCCAATTCGATACGGGCCGGCAATGCCTGTTCACGTACAATCTTCTTTTTATGTTCGACAGCCTCAGTTTTTTTCAAGGTATCGATGATAGTATCCAACTTTCCGCGGCCACAGGCCAGTTCATCCATTGCTCGATTATAACGGAATGTGTTAAGCCAGTAGTCAAAGCGTTCCAGATTTCCCGAACCACGGATACCGCTGCGTAATACTTCCATCTCTTCAACATATGCATGGTTGGCTTTTACTTGCGACCAGGGTTTTTTACGCGTTTTGATGCCACCCGGCCCGGCTATCCATTGGGAGGGTCTGGGGATAGCCGCATCATGTCCCGGAAGCGTCCCACCACCGTCGAGCCGTTGGAAAATCTTAGCGACCTGCTCGGCTGCTTCGGGGCCAAACTCGGCTTTCGCCCAGTCGCGGTAAAAGTCATCAGATGTATAATCTCTCGGCCGTTTATCTTGAGTTATACTGCCCTGAGCTTCCAAGTCTTTCTCATAGTCCTTATACGCTTGGCCGCCACAATTTATTTTACGAGAAAATGCTCTCTCGGCAAACTGATTGGTTGCTTTCTGTATACCTTTGATCTCGATGCCGGCGATAAAGGGGTATTCCACTTCACGCGTAAACTCAATTTTCAAGTTTTCGTTCTCAACCTGAATATCACTGAAGGTATGATCCAACGCTTTATTGGCTCCGGCCCGGGCAAAGACATCAAGATGTTCCAAGACCTGCTTGCCCTGAACTTTGACTCCGAATATTCGTTTACCTTCATTTTTGTAAGCCACTTCACAGAATTTTAACGTTACGTCATATACGCCATCCGGCACCTTGATATGGTAACTGTTCAGGTTATAGCGACAGGTTTGATAGATGGCATCATCATGTGTAGCAGCAATCGGATTCTTATAACCCGCAATTTGACCGCCATTATATACATCCACCAATCTGCCTTTCGGCAAGGGAACATTCTTGCCAAAGTCCGGATTCCAATCAGCCTGCTCCCAGGCAGCTTCGGCCAGTGCCGACATATTCGGAGCCAAAATCCTGGTTCGCCAGTGAATCCCCAGCAGTCCGTCACATCCGTACCACAGGGCATCCGCGGCATCGCGTCGCATTCGGCCGACCCAGAACTGCGGATTGATCATATCCGGATCGTCTTCCAACCAGGGAATCGCCCACTTGCTGCGGCCATCAATCCTGGCAAAGGCAACATCCACCGGAGTAAATCCTAATTGACGATTGATGCAGCTTACCGCAACTTCTTTAGGCAGAAGTTTATCCAGGGCTGCCCGGTCGTTTTGCGGACCCAGCACCCACCCGCAGGTTGCCAATCTAAAGGGATTATCGACTGCATGCAAGGCTTCCAAGGCTGCCTTAATATCAGCAACAGTTGCATCTAACTGCTGTTGATTGTTCCCGCCCCAAGTCCAGTTTTCAGGTGTCCAAAGCCAGTAGTAATCCACTGGATACGCCCGGGCAATACGGGTAAACATACCTTCATATAACTCCTGCACAGCTGCAGGTGATTTCGGGTCGATCCCTTTCTCCTGAAGACGTTCCTTTACATTCTTAGGTATTGTCAGGGGTGTTTCTGTTCCAAGACATATCTTTATGCCCAGATCATGAGCATGTGCGTACGCATTACTCAGCATTTCAGAAGCCTGTTCGAATACGGTAATGCTGTCTTCCAATGTAGTTGGTTTCGGCCGGTACCCCTTGGTCACTTCCGGTCCAAATGAGTCATCAGCAAACAACAACCCGGCCCCTGCGGTAAAATCGCTCGTCTTGCATTTTTGATATCCCCATGCTCCGCCGTCCACACTGGCCCAGCGACTGGGATAGGCAAAAGTAACTTTTCCATGTTCGTCCACATCATCTTTCAAGCCGATCCACACCAAAGGTTCCGGTCCCACACCCCCTTCCGGATAACAATGGAAAGCGGCAAAGTTCATTCGCATCTTTGGCATTTGTGAGAAATAGGCTTTGTAATCGTCCTCGTCCCACCAGTCCGGGCCTTCCGGAAAATCATGAAACGGCAAAATACCTCGCTTATCAAACAGAGGCGAATGCGTTTCGTCCAATTGCGGCAGGTTAAAAGCAATCTTGTTGTCCGGTATCACATCACCATGCAGATAAAAACGAACACCCAGCTTTTCAATTAAATGATAAGCCCCATATAACACGGCAATGTCTGTGCCACCACTGATATTGAGCGTCTGCCCCTGAGTTCTCAGTCGGTATTGTTGCGGGGCAAGCGAAGAATCCACCTTGAGCAGGATCTCACTGCCTTCTGCTCTGTTGACTGCCTCGACAATCGGCAGCAGTTCACCCGTCCGCAAATAGACATAGCGGCGTATCTCCTTGGCCGCCAACTTTTCACAAAAACCAGCATTCGAAGTACAGGAGATTATAGCGGAATCCGTCAGCGCCCCCATGGCATTTCCTAAAGCAACCGCAATCAACAATACTATTATGTGAAAGTAATACTTCATTCCTTACCTCTTCCTTTATTACTTAGATGACCAAACCTTGACACGAATGTTCTGGATCTCAGGCTTTATAAATGGTCCCGGGAAGGGATTGTTTGTATCTCTGCTCTTACCGAAGTAATTCGTATCAATGCGGTACGGCGAGCCATCGGGCTGTATATAAGGCAGGTCAGGAATCTTTGCCTTGCCAAGCAGTTCGGTCGTCACCATCTTTCTAGGCTGCTTATTGGACCACGCTTTATCGAGATTCATCTGCAAGAAGATTCCGTCGTCCTCTTCAACCAGTTTGATTGCGGGATCAGTCTCCGGCTGTACAATCGAAGTGGTCTCATGTTTTGATGGTTTGGCACCCTTGAGGGAGACATTCCCGTCCATGAAAACCGGAAGTTTCACGCGATCATACTCTGCCAGGCCGCCGTTGGCGAAGATATTGTTGTAAAACCGCTCATCCCCACTGGGATTCGGTGCCAACCCGGCAACTTCGGTGCCGTGTTCCTTGAGATGCGGCGTCAGGCGACGCTCACCAACAATAACACGGACCCTGCCATTGAACAAGTTGTGCACATAAGCACCGCCCTGGGAGTTTACCAGTAAACTCGTACGTGAGAGCAATATATTGTTATCTACCAGAAATGGGCCATGGTTCACTTCCACAAACAGGTCTTCGCTGGGCCCGTTATCGTGCAGCAGGTTTTGGGTGACGCGTGTTCCCTGTGTCATCCAATCGAGCCAGATACCGCGGTTTGTGCGATAGATATGGTTATGGCTGATCTCAGTATCGACAGCGCCGTGGAATTTGATCCCGGCCATTTCAGCACCGGTAAACAATTGACAGACGTGAATGTCATGAATCGTATTGCCCGTAACGGTGGAGAAAATCGGCCCGAGACTGCCGACGATCCCCGCCTGTTCACAGTGTGCAATACGGTTATTGCAGACAATATGGCTGCCGATGTTATCCTTTGACCATCCTCTTGCCAGCCCACGTTCGATTGTCTTGACATACCCTTCGGCTGAATTGGCCGAGGTATTGTCAAACTCGTCGCCATGCTTGCCGAGCGTAACGCCGGTGCAGACCGAATAGCAAATATCATTATTCTCGATAATCCAGCCTTTGCTCCAGTGTGTACCGATGAGACCCACCTGCTCAGCCGTCGGCGGCGCCCAGTTTGTCGCGGCGTGCATCAAGGTAAAACCGCGAACGGTGATATAATTCATTCCCGGCATTTCCGGATAAAAGACCGATTGGCGTACATTGATCTCCACGTTACCTTCGTTCGGATTAACATCTTTGAATTGTGCCCAGATCGTCGTATTCGAAGCATCCACCTGAGCAAACCATAACCGAAGCCCTGAAGCATTCTCTGATTGGGAACTTGTAAATACCATACAAATCGTCTGAGTACCACTGACCGGTTTGATCTTCGCATTGAATGAGAACCACGAATGCCAGCCACCCGTATTGGGAACCGGACATGTCCCCAACAGTTCACCATCTGGCGAATCCGAACGTATTTCAATGATCCCGCCGCGTGTTGCTGAGGATGCCCTGATCTCTATCTGATTTGTACTCTGACCAAAATCGACCTTATCGTATCGAACCCAGTCACCGTGTTCAATCCAGCCGACATTCTTGCCCCCTTCCGGATTGGGCTCGGTTTGAATACCGTGCTGGGCGGCAAACGCACCCGCGGAGATTTTCTGCGAACCTGCACCAGCCTTAAACCAAGCCACATTCAGAAGATACTGGCTTTGCCCCGGAAGGTAAGCCCCAGCCGCATGGCCGACTGGCCTTAAGACGTCATCCAGCTTGGCCGCTTCGGTCAGCCAGTGGTCATTCAAATACACCGCTCCCGTATGATGCTGACGTCCTTTGCCGTTGAACCAGTCACCTCGAATCAGGTCGCTGTATGGATTAAAATCCCCGAAGAAGCTATTGGAAATAGAGACCTTCCACGTATCGTTTTGGACTTTCTGCCAGCCCTTAATGGCTTCGGAGCCTTTGATGACAACCTTCTGGCCTTTGGCGGCCTGATAGGTAATCCGTTTCGCATCAGACTCGCCCCCACGCGGCGGATTGATGCGTTCCCGGTAGATGCCTTCGTGCACCGTAATCACATCCCCCGGTTGTGCGATTTCAGCGGCTGCGGAAATTGTCTTAAACGGTTTTAGGACGGAGCCGGGATTTTGATCGCTTCCTTCAATGGAAACATGATACTCTTTTCCACTGGCACACCCCGTTACTGCGAGCAGAGAAAATACGCACATTATTCCAACCAAACCGGCTCTTCTCGAAAACATAGATTTCCTTTCTTCATCGGGACTCCTTTGTTTGCCGGAAGTCCGTTTCTCGTTCGCTTCTAATAGCATAGTTAGATATAAGCCACTATATCAACCTTAATCCGATGATTATGATATAACAAAACAGCTCAAATCAATATGCTAAATTCGGCATTTACATCTTCAATTTCGGCAACTCGAATCATCAGACACTTACACAGACCATCGGATTCATCTCTTTGCCCCAGATGCTCAGAAGGTGTGGTGCGGGGATTACGGGAATCTTAACATTCTAAGCAAATTCATTTCAGTGGCCACACAACCTTTATTGAATCCAGGAATAATCAGACCAGTCAGGTTCCTGTATTACCCAGTTTCTATGCCAATTCAGTCGCCAAAGTTCTTTAATGGACACTTTGCGAACTGAAAGGTCAAGGAACATCCAATTATTGTTCTAATCATCATGCCGATTGATGCTGGCCGCTGATAAATTCCATCCTCCCCACACAATTCCATCTGAATCTGTCGCCGGCCTGTTAGAGTTCTGCGGCCATATTTCACACCACATCGCATCTCCAAAAACCGGTATCCGATTTGTTGAAGCCCCAGAAACGGTGCTTTTTCTCCAGCACTCACTGACACCTTCAGCGTTATACATCCAGGAATTCAAACCATAACTTCCATAGTCGCCAGCCTCCGTATCATACCCACCATGCTGCATATCAGCAATATGACCCCAGGGAGTTTTGAATGTAAGCGAATGCATAGGATTGGCGGTATGGACGGACGACGAAGCAGTGCCGTCTTTATTAAAGACGCATTTGTTCTCATTGTCGGCAAACGGGCAGGTCCAGATACTATGGTCATAATCTTTCATGTAATCAGCGATTACGACCATCCATTGTGTTTTACGACTGGCATTGCTGCCGCCCCAACCATCCATAAAAAGGTTATCATTGTCGTTCAGATACAATCCCCATACTTTGCCCCACTGCCCCAGGTTTGACATACAGATAACTTTTTTGGCATGCCCCTCGGCTTTTTGAAGACTCGGAAGAATGACAGACAGCAATAGAGCAATCACAGCAATCACGACCAGCAACTCAATTAATGTAAAACCATTTCGCTTAACCATGATCAAACTCCTGCGATTAATTAAGGAATTTAATATAACTATCGTGCCGCGTCACACTATTTTCCCGTCTTTTTTTGTCTTATTGGAAGTCAGGTATTTCACTGCAGATACCATACATTTGGCGCAAATACAAATCGCCAAAAAAATATCTATCTATAATGATATCATCATAGAACAAAAATAACATGCTATATTCGGCATTTATATCTTCAATTTCGGCAGAAAATACTATATACTGTATTGATATCATAATAGTACTTTTCCTGTTGATAATTATGGCTGATATTAAACAAGTTCTGGTATTGGTAGAAACATCCCGGGAGTATGGGCGAAGTCTGATTAAGGGAATTTTAGAGTACTGCAAGTTCGTTCCAAAATGGAAAATTGAATTACCGCCTCCATTTTATATTAAACAGAACCGAATTTCGGCTTACAGGAAGGCTATTCAGCAAAACTACTACGACGGGATCATCGGGCATATACATAAGCCCTCCGATTATCATTTTATCATGAATTCAAAAACACCCGCTATCTTACAAAGCATTTATACCCATATTGAAAGAGAAAGCATCGGGGCAGATAATACCGGAATCGGCATAAAAGCAGCCGATTTTTTCCTGCAAAAAGGGTATCGAAATTTTGGTTTCTTCGGGTGCAATAAACTTTATTTTTCCGCTGAACGCGCTAACGCATTTTCAAGCCATCTGCAGTCCGGCAGTATCTTCGAGTTTTCAACCGGCATTGATATCAGACCCAACGAACAAAGAACCAAAAAGATCGGCAACTGGCTCAGGGGATTGCCTAAGCCGATCGGTATATTGGCCTGTAATGATGAATGGGCAAAATTGATGAATGAAGTATGCACTCTTTATGAAATCAATGTCCCTGAGGATATCTCAATCCTGGGGGTGGATAATGATGAAATTATATGCAAGACCACCTGGCCTTATATATCAAGTATTGCTTTAAACACTGAAAAAGCCGGCTTTGCTTCGGCATCACTGCTTGATAAAATAATGAGAA
The DNA here is from genome assembly GCA_028282905.1 of Sedimentisphaerales bacterium. Classification (GTDB taxonomy): domain Bacteria; phylum Planctomycetota; class Phycisphaerae; order Sedimentisphaerales; family Anaerohalosphaeraceae; genus 4572-13. Next base: position 35,093 of record JANQGW010000164.1, read on the forward strand.
CAAAACATAAACCCAGCGAAAGCATTACAATTACGCCAACATATATTGAAGAAAGACAATCGACCGACATCACTGTGATCAAAGACGAAACGGTTTCAAAGGCGCTTCAATTCATAAACATGAATATCGATAAACCAATCCAGGTAACAGATATATTAGAACATGTTCTGGTATCACGTCGATGTTTGCAGGAGAAATTCAACAAGATTCTTGGCCGCTCAGTACTTCATCAAATACGAAAAATGCAAATCGAAAGAGTCGCAAAATTGTTAGTACAAACGGACTTATCGATCACACACATTTCAAATATCTGCGGCTTTACATCTTTTAATAATTTTTCCCGCTTATTCAAGAAGTACAAAGGGACCACCCCCACAGCCTATCGACAGGCATATAAATCAAAAAGTCAAAATAAACTATGAATCGGTGTCTGTGCTGTTGCTCTTCTGCTCTATCAATCCATGTGGAACACTTCCTCAACTGAAGACCAGTGTTCGCCCGGCTTGCGGGTCGGCAGAGGATTTTGAAGCGGGTCCGTATAGGTCCACCATTTTTTTGTGATCTTATCTCCAATACGATTCATATCTGCCTCAAAGTCACTTCCGACATATTCAAAATAGCTGAAAAGCAGGTGCCGGTCAGCATCGATTTGTCCGAGAAAAATCGAATAATTACGAATATTGCAGCGTTCAATTGATGCCAGCACTCCCGGCCATGCAGCGGCATGAAGCTGTCCATAAACATCGATATTTTCTGAAGATATGCCGATAATGGAAGCTACCCGCTTTACTGGAATACTCTCAAATGACGGACCTTTATAATGGAATACCTCCTTCCAAGCAGCCCAGTGCTCGCCCTCTTTCCGCGTTGGCAGCGGTTTCTGGAGAGGGTCGGTCAGACTGCACCATTGCTGCACCTTTTTATCCGAAACCGCCCTCGCCATATCCTTCTCGTAATCAGGACCAACGTACTCATAATGGCCAAATAAATAATACTCGTCCTCAGCCACCTGTCCCAGATAGACCGAATAGTTACGGATATTACTTATTTCTATTTGTTTAACCACTTCCGGCCAGACATTCGCATGAAGCCGTTTATATTCAGAAATATTTTCTTTGGGGATTTCAATACAAACTCCATACCGCTGAACCTGATATTGACAGCCGGAAGCGACAAATCCAATCCATACTAAAATAATCACGCTAAACCGTTGTCTTCTCTTCATCTCATTTGCCCTGTTCACGAAAAGATTATTTACTTAAGAAAATCGCCGTTAAATACGACATAGATCACCGCCATGATTATTGCCAGAATGCCCCATAAAGCCCACACCAATCCGGAATGGCCCTTCTGGCTGATATAGGTCTGACGCAGTGTCGGCAGTTCTTCTTCATCGGCACTCTTTGATGTAATCAACGAAAGACATCCCATAAACAGATTGCAGGCGACAAACAGATAAAAAGACATCATCAAATAATGCGGCCAGAACACTTTTGAAGGCCAGTCCTTAAAATAACACAATCCCACGGTCAGGGAGGCAGATGTGCCAATAACTAATGTCCAGAAGGCAGCATTAGAGGTTGCCCTTTTCCACAGAACACCCATCACAAAGACGGCCGCCATCGGCGGTGCGACAAAGGCGATGATGCCCTGCAGCAGATCAAACATTCCCTTGCCCACAGTTTGCATTGAGATCGCACAGAGAGCAGCAAAAGCAGCAACTAAAATGGTAACGATTCGGCCGAGCATTTTAATATGGTCAGCAGTCGCTTCGGGTTTAAATTTCTTAACGTAGATATCCAGTGTAAAAACGGTGCTGAATGAGTTCAACCCGGAATCGAGGGTGCTGATCAGCGCTGCAATCAGCACCGCCGCAATTAATCCCACCATTCCTGGCGGCAGGTAGTTTGTCACCATCGTCATAAACGCCTGATCCTCTTTGATCCCGGGATGCAGGACAAAACAAACCAACCCCGGCAGCATGAATATGAACGGCGGCAATATCTTTAAAAAACCGGCAAAAGCGGCACCATATTGCCCCTGCTTGATATCTCTGGCACCCAAGACCCGCTGGACGATGGTCTGGTCGGTACACCAGAACCAGATGCCCAACACCGGGTATCCCAGAAACATCGCAGGCCAGGGAAATTCCGCATCTGCGGCAGGTCGAAATAATTTGAGATAGCCATCAGGCAATTGCTCAACCAGTGTATTCACACTGCCCACATGTTTAAAGGAAAAAAATGTCAGCATCGCCGCACCAATAATCATGAGGATGGACTGGAATGAATCCGTGACAACAACCGCAGCCAATCCACCACAAACAGTAAAACTGGTCGCGATAAAACTCAAAAATATAACCGAAAGCCATAATGGCCAATTCATGATCTGACCGAGTAATACTCCTCCGGCGTAAAGCGTACCGCCCAGCCAGAGGATCATCGTGGTAAACAAGGCATACCAGGACAAGAACTCATAGCATTTTCTGTCAAAGCGTTTGAGGATAAATTGCGGCATCGTGGCAATCTTCGTGTTCATATAATAAGGCACAAAAACCATCGCCAAAAGCAGCAGAAAAATCCACGCCAACCATTCGAAATTCGCCGTGACCATCCCCGTCGAGTAGGCTTTGCCGCAGGAGGCAATCAGAAAAGCGGGACCGATATTGGTACCGAAAATAGACAATCCCACATTAAACCACCCCAAACTCCGTCCAGCTAAAAACAAATCCTCGGAGCCGCGACGGCGGTAGCTGACCCACATCCCAATCGTCACGACCGCCACCAGGTATGAAATGATGACCACAAAATCCAACGGTTTCAACAAATGATAAATTTCCATCAACAATTCCTAATCAGGTACTCTAATCTCCGCGGTATTCCCGAACTGCTTTGATCATCGCCAAGTATCCTTCAGGAGGAACATAATCGGCGATAGAGTTTCCGGAACCAATTGCCACACCGCCATGTCCTTCGGATTGCTCCAAAATATCCAATGTATAGTCCCTAATCTGGTCCGGCGTCTGCTGGCACAGTACATCCATATCGATACCGCCAAAGTTACCGATGCGGTCACCGTATTTTTCCAGCCAAGTCGAGAACGGAGCAATGGCGTCCTCATTGGAGTGCTTGGCATCGATGCCGACCGTTTCAATGATATCTTCCATCACGTCGAAAATGCAGCCGCAGGAGTGAAGCAAGAACGGCTTATCATGCGAATGTACCTCATCAACAATACGCTTATACTGCGACAGAATATGCTTTCGAATATCATTCAGCGGCAGCAAAGTCGAGCCCTTAAAGCCCAGGTCGTCCCCAAAACGGAAGACGGCATAGATATCGCCATATTCCTTCAAGAACCGTTTCCATATCCCAAGATTGACATCACCAACTTTAGCGAAAAGATCTGCATACAACTGAGGATCATCAAATGAAATCATACACAGGTTTTCGTATCCGGTAATTTCCTGAACACATTCGAAAATTCCATTGCCGGGGCCGCCGACTGCCTTCATCCCGGCGGGCATGCATTCGCGTAACAAATCAAAATAGACTGCATATTTCTCAAAAAACAGTGTCTCCACACTGTCCCAAGGATATTCTTCGAAATCCTGACAGTTTTTGATATGTCCGGGCTTGTGTCCGCCCAGTGATCCGCTGAACGGCATGACCTGCCCAATACATAGCTCCCACGATACCGTATCATATCCCATCAGTTTAAAAAAATCACAATAGCATGTCATGAAATGGCGATGGTCTGCAATGTCACTGCTCTCAAAAAGATGCGCAAACTTCTGTCCGAGAATCTTTTCGATCACTCCACACGAGACAATGTGCTCATATAGCGGGATACGATCAGCAGTTGTATTCCTTGCTGCGTTAATAAGATTATGATAATCGGGAACAAACTCTTTCATAATGTTCTCCTGCTCACCTTGTTGGGAAGGCCGTTAATCAGCGTCAGGGTAATTGCCTTCATTTTTCCAGATATCATGAATCAGCTCATAACGTTTGAGATCCATGCCGGTATAGACGCAGTTACTGGTCGAGAAGATGTATCCGCCGCCGGGCATGCCGTGCTTGAGGGCATAACGGGCAGACTGGGCCACTTCTTCTTCGGTACCGGTATCCATCAGGCCGCAGTTAACATTCCCAATCAGGCAAACTTTGTCACCAACTAACCGCTTGACCTCTGCAATATCGATGCCGCCCTGCGGATCCAGACTGTGCAGTGCATGCGGCCTGCACGAGACCATCGAATCCAAAATCGGCATGATGTTACCATCAGTGTGCTTGATCACATAAAATCCCAGTTCACGGTACCCGGCTATCAATTCTTTCAGGTAAGGTGTGACAAATTCATCAAACATCGCCGGCGATAGAAACGGGCCGGAATTGAAGCAGTAATCACTGCACAGGCCAAAACCGTCCAGTGCCCCATGCTTTTTAAATTTTTCCGCCTCTTCCAGCGACCAATCAACCATCTGCTGGGCTTCGTCCTTAACCTTCTGAGGCTCATCGGCGATACGATTCACAAAATCCATCATCTGGTTGCCTTCGGGAATCTGATAGGTCGCGTCGCCATGCATCATCAGGAAATAATCCATACCTGACTGGTTTCGAATCTCATCCAGAATCTGCATAGTGCGAGGTGTCATCTCCCGATGTTGCCAAACGACCTGCCCATGCACGAAAATAGCGGAATGCTCATAACGGCATGCCGTCATCACGTAGGTTTCTGCAATATCTTTGATATGCAACCGGCGTTCAGTGTCAGACATTTGCCCCCATTGATGGAAGATACGATGGTCCGGATGGAGTTTGCCGAAGGCTTCCATGGTCAGAAAGAAAACCAGTTCAAAATGCGGAACACGTCCCGGCGGCTGTTTGCCTTCCAGGGCCATTATCATTTTTTCACGCGGCGTCATAAGGATCCTTATTCAAAAAAACTGCATTACAGTTCGGGTTATAGTACAATTTCAAGAGTCATAATTTTATTAGATTTGATATCGAAATCAATTTGATTCTGCGGTTCACCCATTTTTTGCTCCAATGGTGTAATCCGCTGTTCGTTCAGGCTAACCCAATAGGCCTCTTTGAATGGTTTAAAGAAGCTCACCGTCCCGGTTTGCGGCTTATCGGATGGATTAAACAATCGCACAATGAGACTGTCACGGTCCTCAGCTTTTTTCAGGGCCGAACACTGCAGTACCTGCGGGGAAACTGAAAAAAGGCTTTGTTCGGAGGCTTCAGTGCCGCCCTGTGACCGGGAAAACTGGAATGCTGTCGGAGGTGCATTCAGGATCAGAGCCTGCATATAGACATCGCCCTGCTCCCAATTGCCAGTGTGCGGGTAGATCGAATATTCAAATTCCAACGTCTGGAGCAGTTGGCCGCCCTTCTGGTCGGGGAAATTGCCCGTGGAACGCCACTCGGTACAGATGCGATTTTGAACACTGCGGAACAATGTCAATGCCAATGTCCGGCGAGAATCATCTAT
>JANQGW010000171.1 GCA_028282905.1 Sedimentisphaerales bacterium
GAACGGCCTATACCTTAGGTGCCGGTGAAGTCGATGCGACCGGAAGCTTTATCGGTCAGGGGACGACGCTGCAGGTCAGCGGCGGTATTGCCACGCTGAATCCCGGTGACGATGCAGCCGGTCTCAATGACGGCTTCAATTTTGATGGTGCCGGTGTTGTCGGGACTGACAGCTTTATCATGGAGGCGGTTCTTTCCGCCGATGAATCGCAGCCGACATTTGCAAACCTGCTGGATGTCAGCGGCAATATGTTCTGTCGTTTGTACAACGGCGACGGCCAGTTCGGTTACTGGGACGGCAGCAGTGAACCGAAAGGCAGCCTCGCTGCTTTGAACGTCGGGCAGATGTATCATGTCGCGATGATCTGGGATGAAACAACGAATACACTGGAAGCGTTTATTGATGGTGTTTCGCAGGGCAGCGTTTCCGGTAATGACCTTGACCAGGCAGGCTCGCTGGTTTCCTTTGGGAATTTCAATCATTCAGGTGCCGGTACCGGTCGCGGCCTCAACGGGGCACTGGATGCGGTGGCATTTTCCACTTATACAGGTACCGCATCGGCGGCTGATTTTGTTCTGTCGATTCCTGAACCGACTTCTATGCTGCTGCTGGGACTGGGCGGTCTTGGACTGCTCAAACGTCGCCGTTAAGCAGAGTATTGTTTCATACACCTGCTTCGGCGGGTGTATGAACTTTTTAGCGGCGGTTGGCTGCACGGAATAGCATGTTGCTTCGTGCTGGTAACAATGAATACTTTTATATAAGGAGAAGTACAATGAAAAAAATGTTTGTGTTTTTTCTGTTGGTCTCTGTTTTTGTGACGGCGCAGGCGGCTACAACGCGAACGACCGAGGTGCTCGTTAACTTTGACGGCACGCTGTCGGGTACGACTTATACGCTGGCAGCCGGAGAAGTGGATACCACGGGTACGTTCACCGCACAGGGAACGACGCTGGTTGTCGCCGACGGTGTGGCGACTTTGAATCCCGGTGATAATGCGGAAGGTCTCACTGACGGTTTCAATTTTGACGGCGCCGGCATCGTTGGTACCAACAGCTTTATTATGGAAGTGATGCTTTCAAGAGATGAAACCCAGGGGACATTTGCAAACCTGCTGGATATTTGCGGCAATATGTTTGCCCGTTTTTATAACGGTACCCCGCAATTCGGCTATTGGGATGGCAGCAGTGAACCGATGGGCAGTTTTACGGCATTAACTGTCGGACAGATGTATCATGCCGCACTGGTTTGGGATGAGAGTTCTAATACACTGGAATTCTTTCTGGACGGTGTTTCACAGGGAACCGTTTCCGGCGGCGAACTTGACCAGGCTGGTACGCTGGTTTCCTTTGGCAACTTTAATCATTCCGGTGCCGGAACCGGCCGCGGCCTCAACGGCACGCTGGATTCAGTGGCGTTTTCAACCTATACCGGAACATTTGACGTCAACACAGATTTCATTCTGCCCGATAAGGCCCATACACCATCTCCGGAAAACGGAGCGACGGCGATCGCGGTTAAAACCGATGGTGATACCGGTACACCGGAGTTGACGCTAAGCTGGCAAGCACCGCGAGGTTATACGCCGACGGAATATCGTGTTTATTTTGGTACTACCGAACCGAATAGTTTGCTGGCTAACTATGGCTTGACGGAATTAACCGCTGCAAGCCATCCATATACGGCTCAAAGTATCGATCCGTCACCGGCCGGCGATCTTGCCTATATGACAGATTACTACTGGGTGGTGGATGCCTACGAACCCAATGCGACGGGCGATATTCTTCATCCCGGTGATGCCTGGATGTTCACTACCAAAGCCGAAGATAATCCTCCGTCGGTTGATGCCGGTGAAGGCCTTCTGGTGTCGCTTGAGATGGTAACCGCTCCGAATGGTGTTCCGCTGTTAGGTTCTGTGACAGATGACGGCACATCGGCGTTAACGATTGGCTGGGAAGCTTTTGAAGCCAATTTGGGCGGCGGTGCCACAACGAAGGTGACTTTTGCGGACGCGACCGATCCGAACACCACCATTACTGTCAGCGAAGCGGGCACTTATATTGTGAAATTGACAGCGACGGACGCCACCGGTTCCGTTTCGGATCAAAAGGAAATCCGTGTGTATGCCGATGCCTGCGATGCGGCAAAAGCCACCGGAACCTGGCAGGCGAATTACTATGACCGAAACGGTGACTGCGTTGTAAACCTGGATGATTTCGTGGTATTTGCTCTCGAATGGCTGAATTCAACGGCATTGTCCGAAAGCTTCCTGTTTACGTCGGACGTTCCGGATGATTTTGAAAATGCCTTGTTTGCGGAATATTGGGCGGGAATCGAAGGGAATGATGTTAATGATCTGTTGAATGATGCGGATTATCCGGCTATGGCGGATGGCAGCTATTTAGTAACCGGTGAGCTGCGGGGCGGGGTTACTGGTGAAACCTACGGCCAGCGGATTCGCGGCTATATTGTACCCCCGGCGACAGGTGTCTATACGTTCCATATCGCCTCCGATGATGATTCGCGGCTATTCCTCAGTGCTGATACTACTCCGGTGGATACCGATCCTGTACTGGCCAATCAAATTGCCCAGGTGGCAGGTGCCGTCAGTGTTGATCAGTGGGATGCGCAGTCGGGACAGTCTTCGGCGCCAATGTCTTTGACTGTCGGCCAGTACTATTATATTGAAGTGTTGCATAAGGAAGGGGTTGGCGGCGATCATCTGTCGGTCGGCTGGAAAAAGCCCGGCGAAACAACGATTGAAGTTATTCCCGCTTCGGCGCTGCGATACACATTGCCGTAGGCTGTGAATACAAGCGTAATAGTGGGATTTTGTTCGGATCGGCTGCTTTCAAGCAGTCGATCCGAGCGTTTTGTGGAACGAAATGCACGGAAAAATTAAAGCGATGGCAAAACGGCCTGGATCAGCATAGAAAAAGATAAATTTTGCAAGGAAAAGATTATGAGGAAGAAAAGCGGATTTACGTTGATTGAATTATTAGTGGTGATTGCGATTATTGCACTGTTGTTGGCAATTATTTTACCCTCGTTGAAGATTGCTAAACAGCAGGCACAGGCCATTGTCTGCCTGGCCCATCTTCGTCAGGTCACGACCGGCTGGTATCTCTACGCAGATGAAAATGACGGAAATGTTGTTGGTGCCAATACGACATTCAATCCGCTGGATAAAAGGGGATTTGTCAGCACCGGCGATAATACCGAGACCTACGCTTGGGTCTGCACGCCGCAAACTGAAAGCGGAAATAATAAAAGTTCCGGCTCAACGGCTGAAGAGGAACAGGTTGGAATCAAGAAAGGGCTGCTCTGGCCGTATATGGAAGCGATGGATGTCTTCCATTGTCCGGGTGATAAGCGATTCCTGAAAGCCCCGACGATTGGCGGTTACGGTGGCACGGGTGGATATCGGAGTTATTCAATTGTCGGCGGCATGAACGGCGAAGAGTGGGTTTATTATACCCGTTTGACGAAAATCAGCGGCATGAAAAGCCCAGGCGATAAATATGTACTGGTCGAAGAGGCTGACGGACGCGGATACAATATCAATTCGTGGATTGTGGATCCGGACACCGGCGGTTCCGGCTGGACCGATCCGGTGGCGATCTGGCACAACGAACGCAGCAATCTCGGTTATGCTGACGGACATGCCGAAAAGCATCGCTGGGTTGATGACGGTACCATCGAAGCGGCCCGTGAAGGAAAAACCGGTGCCAGTGTGACCCTTGGCGACAAGGATATCGATTACATGCGGCGGTTTTATCCATACGATCAATTGCGTTAACGAATATGATTTTTCGCTGGGAGTTTATTTGTACGGTTAGAATCAGGTTATTTTGAGTTCATTAGAGAAGGTGCGCCGATAGGTTAGAGCGGTTTGGTTTTGTTGACAACGGGTTCGGTATTAGCAAACATAAAACCAGTATTCAGTTGTCAACAGGGCTGAACCGATTCTCCTATTATTGAGAAGGAACTATGAGGATTATGACGGTAACAGCTCAAATTCTCTACGCATGTAGTGGTAGTTTCTATAACCAGCCTTTAAAAGATGCAAAATCTTTCTGTTTTGGTTTTTCAATATAGTCATGTCTTTCTGATTTTGATCAATATGTTGCCCGCCTGAAAACGTCTGTTTATATCGGATATTTTTCTGAACGGACGCAACACAATAAAACCTTCTTGGTTGGCGTAAGTCGTTTATTGGGCATTGCTTACAAGTTCTTTGTATGGTGTTTTATCTTTGCCGTCAAATCCACCGTTCACCAGCCGGGTAAGATTTTAACATTTTTTTAATATTTTTTTCTAAATTTTGGCGGGAGCGTGCCGTAGTTAATGGCGGTGAGAATGTTGACAAAACGCACATGAAGCAGTTGATTGTGCCGACGGTGACTAAATTGATACAACACGATAGCGTTTTTTGTGTTTTAATCGTTATTTTTTAGAATTTCATTATAAGATAATTTAGAAAATGGATTCCGAAAGACACAAATTGTTTTTAAAACTCCTGATGGAGCATCAGGCAAAGATTTACTCATACATACTGTCTCTGGTGTCTAATTATACGGATGCGGATGATATTCTTCAAAATACTTCGGAGATCCTGTGGCGACGGTTTGACCAATTCCAGCCGGGAACGAATTTTCTCTCCTGGTCCTTAAAGTGTGCTTATCTTGAGACGTTGAATTTTCGGAAAAAGCAAGCCAGGGCACGGCATCTCATCTTTGATAATGAAACACTCGAGCAAATGGTTCCAGTTTTAAACGATGGTTTTAAAACAATCGATCATCGCCACGAGATACTGGAAAGGTGTCTCGGCAAGGTGGGGGAATCCGGACAGAAAATTATTAAAATGCGTTACAATATGGATTTGCGGCCCAAAGAGATTGCTAAGCGTTTGGGGTATCCTGTGCCCAGACTTTATAAAGTCATTTCCAAACTTCACAGTACATTGCTGTCATGTATTGAACGAACGCTTCGGGTAGAAGGATTGGAATAACAATGTTGGATGAACATGTCAAAAATCAAATTGAAGAACTGCTTTTCCTTGCACTTGAAGGAGAGATCAGCAAATCTCAGGTTGAGCAGCTCAACGCTTTGATCAAAAATGATCCTGAGCGTATTCAATATACGATCCATTATCTTCAGATCTTTTCCGGTTTGAAGCGTTCTCATATGGTGGCCGATATCGGTGAATCCTATCGAGCCCTTGAGGGGAATTCTGACTATTTGATGGATTCTCTGTTTTTGTTAGCGGAGGACGAGAAAACAGCTCCGACAATTAAAATTGAACAACCGGCATCCGAAAAAGTGCCGATGAAAATGTTAAAAAAAGAAAAAACGCCGCGAGTGATTAATAAGTTCTCTCTGTATTCGGCAATTATCTCCACGGCGGCGGCGCTGATTTTTGTCCTCATTTATATCAAACTGGACTTGAAGGCGGCTTCTACCGTGGCAACGATTACCGATGGTGTGAATGTTCAGTGGGAACAGGGTGGACGAGCAACTGAAATTGGCGGCAGATTGTGGGATAATGAAGGCCCGAGGTGGTTAAAAAAGGGAACCATTAAAGTCGTATTCGATTACGGTGCCGAGGTGATTATTGAAGGGCCGGCTGAATTTGAGATGGAAAGCCCGGATAAAATGATGCTCAATTCCGGCCGTCTTTATGCGACGGTTCCAGAGGGGGCCGCGGGATTTACGGTATTAACGCCGTATTCGACGGTCATCGACTTGGGAACCGAGTTCGGTATCGAAGTTGGATTTGACGGAAGCACCAATGTACATATGTTTAAGGGTAAGGCGTCGTTGATTCCAGGGCAAAACGGTGACAAAAAAGAAGGCATGGAGTTGCTCGCCGGCCAGGCCAAAGAAGTCACACAGACCGGCAAAGTTCGAGCGATTCAGCTGCAGAAACAGGCGTTCGTTCGTAGATTTGATTCCATTTCTAAGTTTCTCTGGCGGGGCGAGTCGGTCAACCTCGCAGATATCGTCGGCAGCGGAAATGGCTTCGGCACCGGCGGACAGGATTATGGTGTGGCGGCCGGCGGGAACATGGTATATCGGCAGCCGCTTTATGTTCATGGCAACCATACCTATCGAGCCACAGGTTTCTTCCCCATTGGCGGTGTTGATGGTATTGATGGGACATTTATTCCGGATGTGGGTAAAGGACCGGTTTACATCAGTTCCAGAGAACATGTTTTCCGTGAATGCCCGGATACGACTGGCGCCAATGGAGAGCCTGTCATCATCAACGGGGCTCGCACAAGACCGGACAGGGCTGTGCTGGCGCGACGAGGACGAACCTATCGTGATGGGCAATTGACCTTAGAAGGGGTCGAGTGCGGCACCCCTGAAAACCCGAGCATCTTTATGCACGCCAATGCGGGCATCACATTTGATCTGAAAAAAATTCAAAAGCCGTTGCCTCAGCAGGTCCGGACGACACGATTTACCGCTCTGGCGGGAGTTCCGGACAATAACGTTGAACCGTCATGTTTGGATATCTGGGTGCTGGTTGACGGCCAAGTGCGTTTTTCGGAGTTCATGGTTCGTACTGATCAGACATTTAATATCGACATTCCCCTGACAGGCACCGAACGGTTCTTGACATTAATCGTCACCGATGGCATCGACGATAAGAATAAGAAGGGCAACGGCACGCATCATTATGACTGGTGTTTATTCAGCCGACCCTACCTGGAGTTAGTTTCCGACGAATAAGGGATTTTCAAAATAAACAACAGCAACTGAATACACAAACTTACACAATCGTTGATGAAAATTGAGTCTTGGGGAGTTAAGCGGAAATAGTATAAGCAGGACCGGTATCGAACTTTGAGCGGTTAGTACCGGCCCTGAAATGGTCAGCAAGGGCGATGCCCCTGCGCGAGCCTTTTTTATTGTACCATAATAACACAATAATACAAGTTTTTTTGGGGAAACAGGAGATTTTGAAATGACGATGAAAAAACAAGGATTTACATTAATCGAACTGCTGGTGGTCATCGCGATTATCGCAGCGCTGATGGCAATTATCATGCCGGCACTGAAGGCCGCCAAGCGACAGGCGCTTGCGGCGGTTTGTATGGCCAATTGCCGAGGCATCACTCAGGCGTGGACCAGCTATTCCAGTGATAACAGTTCTGAAATTGTCCCAAGTTACTCTCACCCGAGTTTTCGACCAAGCTGGGTTGAACCGCCTCAGGATGAAGACGGTAATTTGATTGTTGCACCCGGTGACAACAGTGTTACCCAGGCAGACCGAAAAAGAGGGCTTCAAAGAGGCTTGCTGTTTCCCTATCTTGACAGTGTCGATGTCTTCCATTGCCCGGGGGATACGCGTGTGAAAAAAGGCACCTCGCGGGGATCTTCGCCGGCCTATCAGATATTTAGATCCTATACTATTGCAGATGGGGCAACCGGCAAGACCGAGTATGACCCCAGCAGTCTTGGGTATCGTTGTGCCGCCAGGGTTACCGAGATGAAGTCGCCTTCGACCCGATACATTGTTCTGGAAGGAACGTATGACGGTAAGGTGGTTAATTATAATGATTATTCCTGGAATTTCTTCCCATATGAAGCCAGCGGTTCCGAACGATGGTGGGATCCGCTGGGTTTGTATCACCGAACCAGTTGTGCGATTGGTTACGGAGACGGCCATGTGATCAACTATAAATTCCAGGACGATCGGACCATCGAATTCTTTTCGGATCGTGATGCGTATGACCGTCATCAGCCGGGCAACGAGGACATTCAGTTTTTCCAGAAAGGCTGGCCGGGGATAAAAGTTCAATAAAGCTCTCTAAATTGTCAACTGTGGATGGAGCAATCGGCATACAATTATTTTGACGTATTTTGGTTGTTATAAGAGAAAAAGTGTCTGTTTGTTTTGTAATAAATAAATAATTGAAAGAAATAATTAAAATTCTAATTTTTTTGGAGGCTAATGAAATGAAGAGATGTTGGATGATTATGTTGGGGTTGGTGCTGTGCCTCTGCGGCAGCGTCATGGCTGAAAGCACGCCGGAAGAAGTTGAGGACTTTCTGGTGGGGGCAACGTACCTGGATTTTACCAGTAATAACGCGTCAGATACTCCGGCCGGGCCCTATGTCCGAAATGGGCTGACCATGGCAACGGCGACGGATGACTGGGGTTATCCGGACACCAGTGACAGCCATACAACTGTTCACGGTAACTGTCTGGATGACAAAAGCGGTTCGGATCCCGATTTTTCCGCGACAATTACCGGTCTGACGCCAAACACGTCATATCAGGTATATGTTCTCGCAATCGGTCGGGCAATCGGCAGCGGCGCCGGCAATTATGACTTCGAATGGGGGACAACTCAAGCGACCCTGACGCGTGTGCAGCCTGTTGCCACTGCAGAAGGCGCATACATCGTCAAGCGGGGGTGGGACGGTGCGGTAGGCGGCAAGAGTGTTGATTTGACAGCCGTGCCGATTGGCTCATATGAATCAGACGGCTCAGGAGAACTGGTGTTCTGCTTCGGTTCCTATGGCGGTCATGGCTCAGGCCGAACCGAGCTGGATGGAATTGCTATCGGCCAATCAGTTAATGTTTACTATGTGAATGGCGGTTCGGACCTTATCGCGGCCGGTACCCATCAGATGACGCTGGATGCCGGTGAGCCGGTGCCCGAGGCAGTCACCTGGACTCTGACAAGCGGACCGGCAACGGTGGTTCCAGTGCAGGATGGGGATATCCTGACGTACAGTGCGACCTATACAGTCGGCGGCGATTATGTCTATGAAGTCGAAGCACAATGGGCCGGTGGAACCGTAACCAAGACTGCGACCTATGAAGTTGCTGTGGTTGATTCTGCCAACAACACAATGCTGGCGCACTGGAATTTTGAAGGACTTCCCGATCCGAATGATCTGATCGATATTGCCAATGGTTACGATGGTGTCTTCAGCGGCGGCGGTGATGACGGCGAGCCGAACGTCGTAGCCGGTCATATCTCCGCAACCGCGGGTGATTTCCTGGGCAATTCCCTGTGGACCATTAACGATCCGTATGCTGCTGATCCGAATTTTACACATCTTAGTTATGGCCTGACAGTGGCTTCCTGGCTGAAAGTTGACAGCATCAGTCTGTATGCACGATTGCTGACAGTTGAAGGCGCCTTTGATTATGGCGTGAACACATCGGGCGAGGCCTGGTTCTGGCTGTCCGGAACCAATTATACTTGGTTTAACATTGCTGACGGCAACTGGCATTTCTTTGCGGTAACCGTGGATCCCGTCAATGGTGAAATCAAGTTTCATATCGACGGCCGAACCTCCGGTGCGTTGGAAATTGATCAGGCCAAACTGTTTGAGCTTTCAGAGACTGCAGGGGTGCTGATTGGAAACCGTGCTGATCTTGCCAGAGCTTTCCCCGGAGCCTGTGATGACCTCAAGGTCTATAACTACCCATTGTCGGAAGCAGAGTTGGCAGCATTGGCCTTAGAAGGCGATCTGCCGCCAATTGTTAGCGCCGGTGAAGATCAGGCGGTCAATTACAGCGGCGCCCCAGTTCAACTGGAAGGCGAATTGATTCATGATGATGGTGTCCCCGCGGCTTCGACACTGGCCTGGACCGTTGTCAGTGTGCCTGCTGAGGCCGATCCGCTCAATGTTGTTTTCAGTGCCACCGATATCACGACGCCAACCGTCACGTTCCCGCTGGTCGAAGGTGAATATACACTTCGACTGACGGCCTTTGACGGTGTCGCTCCGGTGGTTGATGAAGTGGTAATTACCATCAATCTGCCGTCCTGTCAGGATGTGATTGACGCCGGATTAAACCTGGCGGCAGACCTGACCGGTGACTGTCGAGTGAATCTGGATGACTTCAGGGTATTGGCGCAAAGCTGGCTGACCTGTGTCGATCCGCAGGATTCAACCTGTGACTGGCCATTCCCTACTGAAGAGTAGTGTGTTTTCAGGAGTCCCGGTCTAAGCCGGGACTCCATTATTGTTTTGTTGGTTCAGCGTATGCATGGGGGCGTATTCTGCCATTGAGGGCAAACTTCTGAACATGATGTTTTCGAGCTTTCAGTTATAAGCTGCTTCAGGGATATGTGCTGTCTTTTAATGTACGTCAATATAATTTTAAGCTCTAAACCGATCAACGTTGACGGTTAGCAATAAAATTAATTTTGGTTTTTTGAGGTGAATGAAATGAAAAAGCTATTGGTTTTAATTGGGGTGGGGTTATGCCTGTGCGGCAGCGTCATGGCCGAAGGTACACCGGAACAGGTCGAAGAGGTACTGGTGGGGGCGACATATTTGGACTTTACCAGCAATAACGCGTCGGATTCGCCCGCGGGGCCGTATATTCGAAACGGCCTGACCATGGCAACGGACGGAGACAGTTGGGGCTATCCGGACACGAGTGACAGTGCTGTAACCATTCACGGTAACTGCCTTGATGACAAGGGTAACTCCGCTATCGATTTTGCGGCAACAATTACCGGATTGGCTGCGGATACTTCATATGAAGTCTATGTCGTCTCGGTTGGCAAACCCACGGGAACATTCGATTTTGAATGGGGAATCAGTCAGGCAACTCTGGAACCATTTGTCATTAACAATGCCACCGCTGGGGCACAGATTCTTGTTGACGGGGGCGGGGTACATACCGTCGGTGTTCCGATTGGTACTTTTACCTCCGATGCCACCGGGCAACTTGTTTTCTGGTTTGGCTCAAATGGCGGCAGTGGTACCCGAACTGAACTTGACGGGATTGCGATTGGCGAGTCGATTAATGTGTACTATCTGAATGGCGGCTCGGACCTTATTGCGGCCGGTGCTCATCAGATGACACTGGATGCGGGTGAGCCAATGCCCGAATCGGTCACCTGGACGCTGACCAGCGGTCCCGCAACGGTGGTTCCGGCCCAAGATGGGGATATCCTGACGTACAGTGCGATCTATACAGTCGGCGGCGACTATGTCTATGAAGTCGAAGCACAATGGGCCGGTGGAACCGTAACCAAGACCGCGACCTATGAAGTCGCTGTGGTTGATCCCACGAACAACACAATGCTGGCGCACTGGGATTTTGAAGGCCTTCCCGATCCGAATGATCTGATCGATATTGCCAATGGTTATGATGGTGTCTTCAGCGGCGGCGGTGATGACGGCGAGCCGAACGTCGTATCTGGTCATATGTCCGCAACCGCAGGTGACTTCCTGGGCAATTCCCTGTGGACCATTGCCGATCCGTATGCTGCTGATCCGAACTTTACGCATCTTAGCTATGGCCTGACAGTGGCTTCCTGGCTGAAAGTTGACAATAACAATGTTTGGGCTCGATTACTGACCGTCGAAGGCGCCTTTGACTATGGCGTTACAAATGGCGGTTCGGCCTGGTTCTGGATGAATGGAACGAATTACACCTGGTTTAACATTGTTGACGGCAACTGGCATTTCTTTGCGGTAGTTGTTGATCCGGTCAATGGTGAAATTAAGTTTCATATCGACGGTCGCACCTCCGGTGCGTTGGAGATTGACAAGGCCAAATTGTTTGATATTTCAGATACCGCAGGCGTGCTGATTGGGAACCGTGCCGATCTTGCCAGGGCTTTTCCGGGTGCCTGCGATGACCTCAAGGTCTATAACTATGCGTTGACGGATGCTGAACTGACGGTATTGGCCTTAGAAGGCGATCTGCCGCCAATTGTTAACGCCGGTGACAATCAGGATGTCCAGTACAGCGGCGAAGCCGTTCAACTGAACGGCGAATTGGTCCATGATGACGGTGTGCCTGCGGCTTCAACACTGGCCTGGACCGTTGTCAGTGTGCCTGCCGAGGCTGATCCTGCGGATGTTGTGTTCAGTGCAACCGATATCGCGACGCCAACCGTTACGTTCCCGCTGATCGAAGGTGAATATACACTCCGCCTCAGCGCTTTTGATACTGTCGCTCCGGTGGTAGATGAAGTGGTTATTACCATCAATCTTCCTTCCTGCCAGGACGTGATTGACGCCGGTCTCAAGCAGGTCGCCGACATCAGCGGTCCGGAAGGCGAGCCGGACTGTCGGGTGAATATCCATGACTTTGCGGCCATAGCTTTAAGCTGGCTGAACTGTGTCGATCCGCAGGATTCAACCTGTGATTGGCCGTTTCCCACGGAAGAGTAATAGTTGAATTGTTTCAGCAGCCCCGGCTTTGGTTGGGGCTGCTGTATTGAAGCTGATAGAATCGGCATGATTGAGCGATCATGCCCTTTCTTGTTTGGAGGTAAAAGACGTGTTGACTTTTGGATGTAAGGCTTTACGAGATTGGTTCAATAAGAGAATAACTGTCTGTTTGGTTGTTCTATTTTTTTTCTCAGTTCCTCTATCCGTGGCGGACATTATTTGGACAGTTTATAATGACTGTCTGGACGAGGGCGGCTTTACACAGCCCAATGTCACACGCTGGACGATTTACAACAACCATACCGGAAATTATACCGGTGCGTTGAAGAATTTTGCTACCGGCAGCACTGTCGGGATGCCGACGGTCACTTTCAGCATGGAAGTCGGTATCAGCGTTTCCACAGGTTCTGGCGGTGGCAATCCTGCCGCAGGTACTCCGGCGGATGCAATCTTCGGCGGAATTGTCGATTCCTCTCCGAATAATCTGCTCTATGGCGGCTCCGGTTGGGCACAGGAAATTACTTTTTCCAATCTCGATCCGGATTTGACATACACCTTTGTCGCCGCTGCGTTTCGCAACAGTGACTACACTCAGCGAAAAACACTCGTGACCATTTCCGGCCACCAGTCCGCCGTCAACAACAGCAGTGACGGCCCCATGATTGTCAGCAAGACTTCAAACACGACCATTTTCAAAGCTGCCAACAATGTTCCCATCGGTGACGTTGTGCGCTGGGATGACATTGTCCCGGCACCGGATGGGACGTTTACCATTCGTTCCGAGGCCACCGCCGACTCGCAAAGCGGTTATAAAGCCTATCCTCTGAACGGTTTCATGCTGCAGGCGGTCGGTCAAGTCAACCAGTCGCCGCAGGTCAATGCCGGATCAGATGTCGAAATCACCTTGCCGACGCGTTCGGTAACAATGAATACTACAGTTACCGATGACGGCTTGGGAAATCCGTCCGGCACTCTGGCTTACCACTGGTCCGTTGTTAACGGTCCCGGAGATGTTGTTTTTGGGCCGTCGGCAGATATTCAGAACCCGGCCGTCCGTTTTCCGCTGGACAAATCCGGCACCTATATCCTCCAGTTGACTGTAACCGATGGCGAACTGGAGAATTCGGACGATATCGCGATAACTGTTTATCCGTCGGATTGTCCGCTGGGCGATGTAAGCGGCGACTGCATAGTGGATATTCAGGATTTAGTGGAGCTTGGCTCTCAGTGGCTGGCCGACCCGGTCGGCAATGCCGACATCACCGGCGATGACAGCGTCAATTTAGACGACTTACTCTGGCTGGCCGAAGGCTGGCTGCAGAATTGGCAGAAAGGCTCTTTGCAGATTTTCCTGTATCCCGAACAGGCCCGGCCGTCTGCATTATGGCGAGTCGATGGCGGCTCATGGCACAATCATGACGATACCGTTGAAGATTTGCCGATTGGTTCACATACCGTTGAGTTTTTGGATATCGACGATTTTGACAAGCCGGCCAATCTGAATGTCGAGATACTGCATGACCAGTTGTTTCAGACTGACGGTACTTATACACCGCATACCGGCTCACTGCGGGTGACGATTGCTCCCGGCGATGTCCTGCCGGACGCACAGTGGCGCCGTGTTGGCCAAACCCAGTGGCTTAGCAGTGGCCAGACCGAAGACAATATCCCGGTTGGTCCGCACAGTGTCGAGTTTTCTCTGGTCAGTGGCTGGCAGTCGCCGGCGACTGCAGAGGTATTTATCAACCAAAACAGCCTGACGACGCTTTCGGCGACGTATTACAGTGTTAACGCCGCACTCGTGATTAACGAATTTATGTCCGCCAACAACGAAGTAACCGGCATTGCCGATGAATACGGTGAGTTCGATGATTGGATCGAGATTTACAACCCGTCAGATATGGATATCAATCTGGGCGGCATGTATCTAAGCGACGGCGACAATCTCTGTCAGATTCCCACCGGCTTTGCGGCACAGACAATAGTTTCATCGGGAGGTTATCTGCTGCTCTGGGCCGATGGAGAACTGGCTACGGAAGGGCCGCTGCATCTTAATTTCAGTTTGGACATTGACGGAGACAGCATTACTCTATTCGATACCAACGGCACATCTGTGATTGATACCATCAATTTTGACGGTCAGTTACCGATCGTTTCTTATGGGCGTTTTCCGGACGCGGCCGATGACTGGTATTTCTTTGAAATCCCAACAGCCAATGCGCAGAACGACCAGATAGGAATCGCTAATCGCGTGGCCGATACGACATTTTCGCCCGATCGCGGCTTCTACAGCACACCGTTTGAAGTAACCATTACCTGTGAAACACCGGATGCGAAAATTTACTACACCACCGACTGCAGCGATCCGATTGACACGGACGGCAATCCAACGGTATCAGCGCAATTGTACAATGACGCTTCTAAGCCACAGGTTGCTACGACTACCAGCCTGCGTGCCGCCGCTATTAAGGCGGACATGATATCGACCAACATTGATACACAGACCTATATCTTCCTGGATGATGTTCTCAATCAAGCAACTGATCCGGCGACGGGACAGAAGATTGTTCCCGCCGGATATCCGACAACCTGGTTGAGCGGCGGTACCGGCGAAGCGGTAACGGCCGATTATCAGGTGGATCCGGAGATTGTCAATCATTCGGACCCGGCTAATCAGTTGACATCCGCGGACCTGCGCGAGATTCCAACGATTTGCATGACCATGGATACCGACCACTGGTTTGATCCCAATGATGGAATTTATGTTAATGAGGCACTCAATTACAATGTGGCTGAAAGTAAGGAATATTCCTGCTCGTTTGAGTATTTTGACCCGGACGGCAGCGGCAAAGATATTCAGCAGAACTGTGCCGTGGCCATGGCCGGCGGCGTCAGCGGCGGCGGCACCAGTTTAAATCGTTGGAAAACATTTAAATTGTCCATGCGTCCGCGTTTCAAGCAGGTCACCGATGACGGCCTTGTCACCGGCGGTGGATCGAAACTGCGAGAGCGGATTTTCCCGGACTCGCCGGTTAATGACTTTGATTCCATTGTGCTCGATGCGGTTTTAAATTATTCCTGGCTGCACAGATCGCAATATACACAGGCTCAATATGTGCAGGACCAGGCGGTATCCGACTTTC
>JANQGW010000190.1 GCA_028282905.1 Sedimentisphaerales bacterium
TATTCAAAATGTAAAAGTCGGAGACATCAATACGACGGACCTCTGGTCACCGTTAATAGACGAGATGTTCCTGTCAAACCGCTTTTCAGAAAAAACTCAACCCATCAAAATTATTAATGTCGCTGCAATTCTGGCAGGAATAGAACGATCATCCAATATTTCTTTAGCCAATCTTTCCCAGTGTGACCAGTAAGTTGTTTGTATATGATCGAATGAAAACCCGCCCATGGGTAGAAGGAGGAGAAGGGAGCAAGGAAGTTCCCTTTGGGCACCCCACAGGCGGTAGAAGGAATGCTTATATGGTAGAAGATTTGCCGAAGGTTGTCAAATAAAAGTGCTGTAGATTTGGTTTTCTCCCCGGTATGCGGAAGAGAATTATGGCGTTCCCAATCAGGTCAAATGCATTAAGAAACTAGATGAAGATCCTGCAGAAGCAAAGTTCATGGAGTTAGATGAGCATGGGCTGGTTTTGGAGAGGGTAGGTCTAATTGCTGTTCCCTGGATTAAGTTCTTGGGCAATACGGGATTAAGGGCAACGGTATTGCTGTTAATGTTAGCTTTCATTTGAATATTCTCCCTAATGATCTGATTTTCAGGTATAGTTGTCTTAATGTCCAGAGATTACGCAAAAGTTATTGCTGGATTTAATGCAGTTGATTTGACGATACTGATAGTGTGACTGAAGCATTTATAGGGAATTTAATATAGTTGTTAATCAAAGAGCTGAAAAAGGGGTCACCTGAAGCCTTTCGAGTATTAGTCGAAAGGTTTTCTCATGACGTCATAAACACCTGCTATAGCTTTGTGAACAGCAGGGATGATGCCGAAGATGTTGCGCAGGAAGTATTTATAGAAGTTTACAAAACAATTGCACGATTCCGAAATGAGTCGGAACTCAGCACTTGGATTTATCGCATTTCTATCAATAAATCGCTCGATTTTCTTCGAAAACAAAAGAGAAAAAAGCGTATTGCCGATTTAAGAGACCTTTTCAAATCCAAGAGTAAATCTGCTATCCCCCCTCATGAGCAATTGG
This sequence comes from Sedimentisphaerales bacterium, assembly GCA_028282905.1. Taxonomy (GTDB): domain Bacteria; phylum Planctomycetota; class Phycisphaerae; order Sedimentisphaerales; family Anaerohalosphaeraceae; genus 4572-13. The sequence continues at coordinate 1,037 of JANQGW010000190.1, forward strand.
AAGAGAAGGAGAGGAAAGCGATCTTACGGGAGCAAATCACACTGCTTCCGGAAAATCAAAAAGTGTCTTTAGTCTTGAGCCAATATGATGAACTTAGTAACAAAGAAATTGCAAAGATAATGGATATCAGCGTTTCTGCTGTTGAATCTCTACTTCATCGGGCTAGGAACAATCTCCGAAAGCGGCTTGGAAAATATTTTGAGAAAAATCCATAAATCCCCGCAAGGCAGGGCAGTGAATGACGTCAAAATAGTTAGAAGCAGAAAAAAAACATGAAAACTGAAAAAAAGCAACAAATTGATGAGATAATGGATTGCCTTGGCAAGCGGGAGGCAATTGAGCCGAGTCCCATGTTTGCTGATGTAATTGTCGGCCGGATTGACGGTATTCGAGTATATCGCCGAGGCGGATACCGCAGCCGGACGTTTTACCCTGTGATTATTTTGTTGATGGCGCTGCTAAATGCTACTGCGATATTAGCTGCTTTTAATCGTTCGCAGGCTAGTGAACCCCAAAGTTACGATCGATCGGCAATTATGGCCAGCGAGTATGGAATTGGTCAAAGTGGTTATATGAACTGAAGGAATGAACAATGGATTATTTCACAAAGAATAAAATGCTCTTTTGGTGTGTGATTGTGCTGGTGATTCTTAATATCGCTACAATCAGCTCTATCTGGCTGAAAAAGGCACCATCGTCGAAATCTCCTGCGGGGCCGGGGGGCAAACCAGATGGGCAGAAAATAATGGCCGAGCAGCTTGGGCTTTCAACTGAACAGGCCGAACAGTTTGAGCAAATACGAAATGAGCATTTCATGCGAACCCGGCCCCTTCAACGACAGATGCATGAGATTCGGTTGGAGATTCTGGACGAGATGTTCGCGGCAGAACCGGATGAGGTTATTATCGCCGATTTGCTTAAAGAGCTGAATGATTCGCAGAGCCAATTTGAAGAATGCCTGTTTACGCATTTTCAAGAGTTAAAAGACGCTTGCACACCGGAGCAGACCGAAGAACTTGAATATATGTTACAAGGATTGATTGAACGAACCCGACCTCGCGATCCTGAACATCGCAGGCCGCCGGGACCGGATGGGGGTATGAGTCCCGAACATGGCCCGCCGCCGCATCGGCATTAAGAATTGCGATACAATATAGATTTTCTTGAAAACTGATACTCGAACTGCGCCCAGAGTACGCGCAATAAAATAGCAACTTCGTGATAAAAAGGAATGGTATGATGAAAGCAAAGCAAAGTCACATTCAAAGAGTTAGTGTCCTACTTATGATATTCGTTTCTGGGGTTGTTTCTTTTGCGGTTGAGAACCAAATTCTCAGCATGAGTCCCAGTTCTGCAACTCAAGGTGAAATGGGGGTGACTGTTACGTTTACATTGGATACCGATTCGCCGCCGGCTCCGCCTGCGGAGGTTATGCCGGACAGTGTTACGATTGGCGGGATCAGCGGGGCGTCTATTGTTCATGACAGCCAGTATGTTGTTGTCGCAGAATTTGATATTTCCTCCGATGAAGTTGTCGGCTTAAAAGATGTGACGGTTTCCTTTTCGATACCTGAAGGTGATATGCTGAACTTTACGCTTACGGATGGCTTTGAAGTGATTGTCGGAGCAGATATGCCGCCGGTGATTGTTTCCCAGCCGAGTTCTAAAACCGTTCAGCCTGACAGCACGGTTGTTTTTTCTGTGACTGCTTCCGGGACGGCTCCCTTGAGTTATCAGTGGCAAAAAGATGGCATGGATGTCGATCAGGCAAACGATGCGTCATTGACGCTTGTTGAGGTTAACGATGGCAGTCAGGGTGATTATCAATGTGTTGTTACCAATGATTTTGGGACAGCAACTTCGGATTCTGCATCGTTGACAGTCAGTAATAAGCAGCTTTTTCCGATTGTTGATACCGCTCAAATCCAATGTTATGACGATAACGCCGCGATTGCCGCTCCGGCTGAAGGTGCGGCTTACTATGGTCAGGATGCTCAGTTCGATGGTTATCAACCCAGTTATACACTGACGAACGGCGGGTTGACCGTGACGGATAACGTGACGGGGTTGATGTGGACCCAGACTGCTGATATTAATGGTGATGGGGCGATCAATGTCGGTGATAAACTCAGCTATACTGAAGCGATGGTCTATGCCGATAGTACGTTGAATGTCGGGGCCGGTTATGCGGGTTACACCGATTGGCGGTTGCCGACGATTAAGGAGCTCTATTCGCTGATGGATTTCCGTGGTGAAGACCCCAGCAGCGAAACGAGTGACGATACTTCCGGGTTGGTGCCGTTTATTGATACGAACTATTTTGGTTTTGGACATGGCGATACGTCTGCTAATGAACGTATTATCGATGCGCAATGGGCCTCTTCAACACTTTATGTCAGTACGACGATGGACGGCAATGAAACCATGTTTGGGCTTAATCTTGCCGATGGTCGTATTAAAGGGTATCCGACTAATAACAAAGTGTACTATGTTTATTTTGTTCGAGGCAATACGGGTTATGGTGTCAATAACTTTGTAGATAATAGCGATGGAACGATTAGCGACAAAGCGACCGGGTTGATGTGGTCGCAGGACGATAGCCAGTCTGGATTGAATTGGCAGCAAGCTTTGGCATGGGTACAAACCAAAAATACTGAGGTCTATCTGGGCTACAGTGATTGGCGTCTGCCGAATGTCAAGGAATTGCAAAGTATCGTGGATTACACGCGCAGTCCGGAAACCACCAGTTCTGCTGCCATAGATCCAATTTTTACAGCTTCGGCGATTACCAATGAAGCATCTGAGGTCGATTATCCATGTTGCTGGAGCAGCACGACCCATGTCTCTTCATCTGCAGTCAGTAGTGGCGACTCCGGTGCCTATGTTGCTTTCGGCAAGGCATTGGGGTATTGGTTGGATATCTGGCAGGATGTTCACGGTGCAGGTGCCCAGCGTAGCGATCCTAAATCCGGCGATCCGGATGATTGGCCGACCGGTCATGGGCCGCAGGGAGATGCGATTCGCATTTATAATTATGTTCGTTTGGTGCGTGATATACAATGTGGTGAACCCGGATTTGTTTCCGGCCTGGATGGCGACTTGAATGCAGACTGTTATGTGGATATGCTGGATGTCAGTAAACTGTCTCAAGATTGGATAAGAGGCTATGGCATCGCTGACCTAATGAAAATCGCTGAAAACTGGTTAACCTGTAACCATCCAGATGGTTTCTGCACTGACTAAGTGAAAGGGGTACTGCAATGAATATGATGAAAACACTTTTGGCTTTGGTACTTGTTTGTGTAATGAATAGTTGGGCTGGTTCTGTGACTTATCCGATTGTTGATACCGGTCAGATTCGCTGTTACAGCAATACGCTCGAGATTGAATATCCGCAGGCGGGTAGGCCGTATTTTGGTCAGGATGCTCAGTATAACGGCAATCAGCCATCTTACAAAGACAATGGAGACGGGACGATTAGCGATCTGATGACTGGTCTGATGTGGATACAAAAGCCCTTGGGCAAGATGACTCAGTCGCAGGCGTCGGTTGGGGCGGCTAAGTGTAAGGTTGGTGGGTATTCGGGCTGGCGACTGCCGACGATTAAGGAGTTGTACTCGCTGATTGTGTTTAGTGGGACCGATCCTGATCCGATGGGCGGCAATACTTCAGGCCTTAAACCATTTATCGATAACCGATACTTCAAGTTTCAGTATGGGAACTCCTCAAAAGGGGAACGTATTATTGATTCGCAGTTTGCGACTTCGACGATTTATAAAAGTACTACCATGGGCGGGAATAAAACTATGTTTGGGGTCAACTTTGCTGATGGCCGAATCAAGGGGTATCCTGTTGGCAACTCGCGAGAGCCGCGCGGCGAGAAAACCTATTACGTCCTGTATGTTCGTGAAAATACCATGTATGGCAGGAACAACTTTGTTGACAACGGTGATGGCACTATTACTGATAAGGCCACAGGTCTGACGTGGATGAAAGCTGATAGCGGCAAGCAGATGAACTGGGCGCAAGCGCTTAAGTATGCGGAAAATCTAAAGTATGCAGGTCACACCGACTGGCGTCTGCCGAATGCCAAAGAGTTGCAAAGCATTGTCGATTACACGCGATGTCCTGATGTGACCAGCTCGGCGGCGATTGATCCGGTGTTCGATGTGACGCCGATCAAAAATGAGGAGGGCAAAAAAGATTATGCACACTACTGGACAGGTACCACCCATGCCAGTTTGTCCCGCGGGTCTACAGGTGTCTACATTGCTTTTGGTCGAGGGCTGGGCTTTATGTCGGATCGACGCTCTGGCAGCAAGACACTTATGGACGTCCATGGTGCCGGTTGTCAGCGCAGCGATGATAAATCTGGGGATCCTTCACGTTATTCACAAGGTCGCGGCCCACAAGGTGATGTTGTGCGAATCTACAACATGGTTCGCTGTGTGCGTAGCGGCGCGGCCGAGCCTCGCACCTCCGGCCCCGAGCCGGTATTAACCCGAGCGAGCAGACCCCGGCAGCGTCAGCAGCAAGCATCGGGTCAACAGTTCGGCCGGATGCGACAAGGGCAACGCGCCCGGGGACAATCCGGCGGTAATTTTGTGGGTCGACTGGATCAAGACGGTGACGGAAAAGTTTCCCGTTCTGAATTTGATGGTCCTTCGCAACATTTCAGTCACTTAGATCGTAACAACGATGGTTATCTTTCCGAAGACGAAGCCCCACAAGGGCCGCCGAACCAGCAGAATGGAAATTCTCGAAACAGACCTCGACGATAGAAGCAGGAGAATGCAATGATGGAAAGATTGATTAAACTAACAATACTGTTGATAATTGTATTCGGAATCGTTCCGTTTACATGGGCTGAAAAATTACCAGAGAAACCCAATTTCGTATTCATTCTCGCTGATGCTATGGGCTGGACTGGCGCATCTGTTCAGATTGATCCGGAGGTTCCGGAATCAAAGAGTGACTATTACCAGACGCCAAACCTGGAAAAACTTGCCCAACAGGGAATCCGCTTTACACAGGCGTACGCTCCGGGTTCAATGTGTATTCCAACCCGTGCTGCTGTACTAACCGGTAAAACACCTGCCGGTAAAGACGCAACGATTATTTTTATAACGCCGGGTGTCGCTGCCCCGACTTATACAAGCCGCCTCGCCAACGCCAGGACAATGATTTGTTTGAATCTGGTGACAAAATATGTAAAAGCTGAATTAACTCAAACTATTTAATGTAAGATGACTTTAATATGAATATAAATCAAAAGATTGTCGGAGTGTGTGGAATCTTAATTCTAGGACTAATGACTTTAATCCCTCCAGTCAATGAAGTGGAAATATCGCAAGACACCTCAGATACCATTTGTGCTAAAAATGTTGTTTGTTATAGATTTCTCACTTCTATATCATCTATTAAGTATGTAGAAATTAATCGATTGTTTGTCCAATACGGTGTTACACTCGTTGTCATGTTCTCTCTAATACTCCTACTTAAGACTCGCAAACCGTTGGAACACCAAACACAATCGAGAACCGTAAAACAACACCCAGTTGATGAGATTATCTATAAAGATACCTAACAGCTAGACGAT
>JANQGW010000214.1 GCA_028282905.1 Sedimentisphaerales bacterium
TAGATGATGCCGCCGGTTTCAACACCGTTGGGATTGTCCAGTTCGGGGTCCACGTTATCCAGCGCATCCAGGCGGATCGTGTAGCGGGCATTCTTGTGCGAGGGGTTGACATCAGCCATACTCGGATCCCATGCACCCTGGTAGTTGGTGCCGCTGACGGTAATGTCAGAGCCCATACCCATCCAGTAGGGTTTGCCGTCGGAAATCAGCACATTACCGAAGATGACTTCGCCCGGGCTGTTGAGTGCTTCGAAGATAACCGGGTCATCGGCAGCGTTGACGTTTTCGATGATACCAAAGATGCCCTGCTCAACGTTAGCGGCCATGAACTTGCCGTCTTTCTTGCGGAAGTAGGCTATATCGTCACCAATGATCGTCTGGCCGGGCAGCATGGCCGTTGAGGTCTTGCCGCAGGCTGACGGGAACGCACCCGCGAAATAGGTCTTGCGACCCGCGGGGCCGTTGACGCCCATGATGAACATGTGCTCGGCCAGCCAGCCTTCTTTGGAAGACTTCTGAATCGCCAGTCGCAGCGCCAGTTTCTTCAGGCCAACCGTGTTACCTGCATACTGGGTATTGGTCGAGTAAACGATATTGTCTTCCAGGTCGATATAGACGCGGCGTTTGTCCACGTTGACACTGCAGCCGTTGGCATCGGTTTCGCCCTGGGTGTGCAGGAAGCGGAAGAAGCCGTCGCCGGCGGATTTGAACTGTTCATAGCCGGGACGGTACAGGATGCTTTCGCTGTGGGCAACATACGGCGAGTCGGTAATCTGCGCACACGAGATCGAGAAGTCCGAATTCGTCGGGCCTAAGCAGAAGAAACAGACAAACATCTGCTTGCCGGCATAGGCATCTTTCAAAAAGCCCTTGGCCTCGACGGTGCCGGACGCTTTGTCGGTGCAGTTGAGGCTCTCGCCCAGATCCCAGCCTTCCGGCAGCAGATACTTGGTATTGCCCTTGTCACGGGCCTGATCCTTGGGGCCGTCAAAGTGATAGGTGTGGCCATCGGTGGCCAGCGGATGCTCGCCGCCATTTTTGGCCATTTCACGAATCGCGTCCAGGTCTTCTTTGGAATCGGTGACAACAAACACGCTGTCGGGATTTGTCAGGGCTATCGCCTCTGCGACAAACGCGTTCAGCTTGTCATTATTGAGTGCGGTCAGCTTTTCCAGGTTTTTCGGGTCAATTTTTTCCTCTAATGTACTCATCACTTTAGCCAATTTTGTAACCAATCCTTTCTGTAGTCTTTAGAGCACTTTGAATTTCAACAGCGCCTTAGGCCATAGTGAGGATTTTGGACAGTTTGACAGAAAACGGAGGCTTAACCCTTCTAAGCCGAGTATTTCTAACAAAACCGGCCAACGCCGCAACAGGCATAAGGCATACACAAAATAACAATTGCTCTAAGGTTGCATTTACAAATTGTGTCACTTAGTGCCTTTGGTACGCCCAAAAAAGCCATATCATGATAGAGGATGAAAAAATCAAAGTCAAACGATTTTTCGATGTGGAGGCTAAATCACCCTGTTTCCCTATGCGTTTACCGGGAAAATTTTATACTAAAAACAAAGTAAAACCTTTTTTTTCGGCAAAAACCGTGTCTTTTCGAAGGTTTTAGAAAATTCACCCCCAGAAACCATGAAATGTGGATATCATTGAAAAGATTACCATTAGATCTCATAAAAAGTTGACATTGCCTCTTTGTTACTGTATTCTATCGGCATACAAACACCCGAGAAAGGAGACGGATCATGCGAAAAGCGTTTCGACAATTGGACGAAATCCTCCGCGGCGACGCCACCCAACTATCCTCACTGGAACAAGGGCAAATTGAACTTCCCCTGAAGGGCCTGCTGATGGTCATGGTTTTGCTGGGGGTGATTTATGGCCTGTGCATCGGCTCGTTTAACCTGCTGCACCCGCTGGAAGAAGACGCAGTGATTACCACTCGAGACGCGTGGATGCAGACGTTTGCCAGTGCGGTGAAACTGCCGCTGCTGTTTTGCCTGACGCTGCTGATTACGTTTCCGTCGCTGTATGTCTTTAACGCGCTGGTTGGCTCACGGCTGCGGCTGCTGTCGGTGTTGAAACTGCTGGTTGCCTCGATTGCGGTCATGCTGGCGGTGGTGGCCTCGCTGGGACCGATTGTGGTCTTCTTTTCGCTATGCACAAGCAGTTATCCGTTTATGCAGCTTTTAAATGTCACCGTCAGCGGCGTGGCGGGCTTTTTGGGATTAGCATTTTTGCTGCGAACACTGCATCGGTTGGTACTGATTCAGGAAAACAAGCTGATGGGCGAAGCGGCCGCGGCTGTTCCACCCCCACCACCGGCACCTCCGATTCCCACACCGGTCGCGCCGCCGGGAGTGGTTCCGCCGGAAGGTGCCAATGTACCGTTTTCACCGGATATTGAGCAGGCCAAAAAACTCAGCGCCCTAGACCGTTATGGTTACACACATCAAAAAGCCAAATATGTCGTGCGTATCTGGACCATCGTATTTGGGCTGGTGGGCGCACAGATGAGCTGGGTATTGCGGCCCTTTATCGGCACACCAAACCTGCCGTTTGAGTGGTTCCGTGAAAGAGAAAGCAATTTCTTTTTGGCGGTCCTGAATGCTCTGCAGGCGTTGTTCTCGATTGATTAATCCTTTAGAACACTTTTTTAGACGGGATTTACAAGATTCACAGGATTTTAAAAAAGTTTTTTTCAATAATTCTTTGTATCCGTGTTAATCCCGTCAATCCTGTCTAATAATTAATTTGCGGTTGACTCGAAAGGATGGTCCGGTGTTGCTGACGTGGGCCGATGACATTTTGAGAGCGAAGATGCTGGTGTTGGACGGCGGTTCAACCCGGCAGCGTCTGGCAACCCTGGCAGCAGTGCTGTGTGTATTCGGGATGACCTACGGCGGCGTGATGGGCTGTTATGCAGGTATCTTCGGTGGTAAGCTTCTGCAGATCGTTTACTCGGCCGTCAAAGTGCCGATGCTGCTGATGATTACATTCGGGCTGAGTCTGCCGTTTTTTTATGTGGTTAATTCGCTGTATGGGCTGCGGGACGATTTCGGTAAAGTGCTGCGGGCACTGCTGGCAACGCAGGCGGGAGTCACAGTCATTTTGGCGGCACTGTCACCACTTACAATCGTGTGGTACCTGTCATGCGAGAACTATCGGGCGGCGATTCTATTTAACGCCCTGATGTTTGCCACCGCCAGCATCAGTGCCCAACTGGTACTCAAGCGGTTTTACCGGCCGCTGATCGAAACTAACCCGATGCACCTGCGGCTACTGCGACTGTGGATTACAATTTACGGTTTTGTCGGCATCCAAATGGGCTGGACGCTCCGCCCATTCATCGGAAGCCCCAACAGCCCCACCCAGTTTTTCCGAGACGAAGCCTGGGGCAATGCCTATCTGCAACTCTACCGAATCATCACCGGCCTCTTTGGGTAATCCAATTACTGCAGCAATAATAAAAGTGATTCGAGTTCAAACTACGTCATAAGCGATTTTCAGATTTCTCATACAGGTAACGGTACCATTCAACTTGCATGGATTCAACCGGACCGATATGCTTTTCAAATGCCTCTAATGTTCCACCCCCGGCAACCAGTTTATAAAAAGCAATCCGATACTGGCCGTCATTGCCGTGGATTAGAAAGTGCGTCAGGGACCACCAGTGAATGTAGTATAAGTTAAATGACTCATCGATATCCGGGCCGCCCTCATTTGTAATAATCGCTTTCAACGGGATAATTTTACCAGCAGCAATGTCCTTATCTATCCCGCCGGAAAGACTCATTGACTTCAGCCACCAGATGGGATAAGTGTCAGCATCAATTTGTCCCGTAATCAGTTGGCCTTCCCGATAAGCACTTGTCCCAAAATAAGTTGCAATCCCCTCTTCAAGCCATTTTTCCAGTTTGAAGCCAGCCGCTTCTGAATTTAGTTGATGGGTCGCTTCGTGAATCATCCAGTGATAGGGATTATCTTCTTTTTCGGAATAGTACTGGTGGCAGTAAGGTTTACGATAAAAAGCCTCTGCCCAACCGGACAGCATGTTATAGCTTTTAAATTCGTCACGGTCCTTGTACAGTCTCAGCTTAAATTTTTCCGAGACATCCAAGTCTTTTTCATGAAAGAAGAGGCTATAGCTTTCAAGCAACGCATCCGCAATATCCAGTATCTGACGGGTTTGCCCCTCTGTCGCGGTCGAATAGCAGATGTACCTGTCTGATTCCAGTTTGAGCGTATGAAACCATGGCCGCTTGACGTAACCGAAGATTGCCAAAGCAATCGCCAGCAGCACGAGTAAGCGAATGTCCTTCCTGGTCAGTTTGAATTTCACTGCTGTGTTCCTTTATTCTTCATCCACCTCAGATCTCTACAGAAGTAATCTCCGCCAAGTCTTTTGTTGCAGCATTATGAAAAACTTCCTGCAATCTGCGTTATTCGGCCGGTAAAGTAATGGTAAACACGGCCCCTTTTCCCTGTTCGGACTCCAAGTCGATCTTTCCGTCCATCCGGTCAAGGATACGTTTGACAATCGTCAGGCCCAGCCCCTGTCCCTGGCAGGCCGGGTCCAGTTGGTGAAACATCTTGAATACCTTGCCGTGATACTGCGGAGCAATCCCAATTCCATTATCAGCAATGCGATAGATTGCCTTCTTTTCCGTTTTGCTGCCGGTAATCGAAATCTCCATCGGCCTTTCAGGATCACGGTACTTCAGCGCATTGCTGATCAGATTGATAAACACCTGCATCAGCTTGGGTTCATCGGCTCGGCAAGGCGGCAACTCGCTGACCATAATTTTTGCCCGGCATTGGTCGGCCTGAAATTTCAATGACTGGAGTACTTCCTCAAGCAGCTTGTTCATATCGACCGTCTGCAGCGTCATCGGCTCATAGCCAAGTTGACAGACATCCAGCAAACCTTCCTGGAGGTGACCAAGCTTGTCGGCGCTGGATTTGATAAACCGCATCGAATTAGGAATCTCATCATGCAACAATCGTAGAATATCCTTCTTAGATGCGTCCTGTGGACATTCTACTATCAGTGACTCCAATCGCTGTAGGTCTTCGGTGAGTTGTGCGGAAAAGCCCTGAATATTAATCAACGGCGACCGAAGGTCGTGAGAGCTGACATAGATGATGTTTTCCAGTTCTTTATTCTTACTCTGAAGTTCCTTCTTTTGCCGCTTCAACTGACTTAAAATCTGGCAGAGCCGCTCCTCTAAGCGAGCGACTAACCCATAAACTAAAACAGCGGTGGCCAGGACATAAAACCACCCTTTATAGGTTTGAATGACCATCATTGTCTCGGCATTCGAGACACATGCGGCCAATATCCGGTCTGAAAAAATGATCCACAGGAAACCAAAGATAAAGTAGATCAACGCAATTTTAAATGAGGAACGTTTGCCCTCGGAATAATCATTTAAATCCATCCGCACACACCTTAATCAACACTTCTTTCAACATTTCGGCAAAGCCCCCCCCTTATAAGTCATCGACATTCAATCTTACTCCGGCTTCTTTTGGACCGCCTCGATCAATTGTAAAAGCTGCTCAATAGCATATTGGGCGTATTCACAATCATCATAATCTGACAGCACAACGTCGGTACACTCCCGGGCTTTCTCATGTTCGGCAAGATTATAATAGGCGTATGCCTTGTCAACCCAGGCTGATGCTCGCGTTTCACGGTCCGCCGAAAAATTCATCAATAAATCATCCGCCTCAACGACCGCCCGGCGATAATCATTTAAATGCCGCAAATATATAGTGACAATCCCAAGTTTTGCCTGACTGCATGCTTGTGAATCTTCCGGAAACCACGTCAGAACTGCATGAAAAGCATTGATCTCGGTTTTCCACAGCCTCAATCCCTGACTGCCCCATTGCTCGATTGCATAACGCCGCTGAGCCTGGCCGGACTCCATTTTTTGAATATATACCGGCGGCTGCTCATGCAGCCACTCGGGCCGTGTCGCGGCTTCATCCCAACTCTGCGCGGGCACATGGTAGTTCATAATGAAAAGGCCAAACAGCACTGCCGAAAACAAAAAATTGATTTGAGCGTGGACTAAAATCGGCGTCAGCAGGCGTTTGCGATGCTCATAGACAACTATAAGC
>JANQGW010000090.1 GCA_028282905.1 Sedimentisphaerales bacterium
TAACTCGAACCAGTAATTACATTGCAAGAAGTAATTGGTCAACGGATGGATATTATGACGGAACTATCGATGATTTGGCAATTTGGAAGCGGAATCTAACTGATGCAGAGATTCATTCAATCTACACCGAAGGGATTGCTGGAAGAACGTTTGTCGAAACTCAACAAGACGTCACTGCTCCGAATCCTAATCCGATGACCTGGGCTACGGCACCAACAGCCACAGGGACAACATCTGTTACAATGACAGCAACGACCGCAAGCGATTCCAGTGGTGTTGAATATTACTTCACTTGTATAAGCGGAGGCGGTAACGATTCCGGCTGGCAGGACAGCACGACGTATGAAGATACTGGTTTATCACCGAGCACAACCTATACTTATACGGTAACAGTTCGTGACAAGTCAACCAATCAAAATACGACAACTGCCTCGACAGCAGAATCAGCCACGACCGACACGGCTTCCTGGTCGCAATTGATTTACAGTAGTTTTGAAAGCGGCTGGGACGGCTGGACTGATGGTGGAGACGATTGTCGTCGCAGCAACAGGGATTCCTTGTATGCTTACCAGGGTACTTACTGTGCTCGAATTCGCGACAACAGCGGTGATGCTTCTGCATTCTATTCCACCAATGGAATTGATGTCACGGGCTACACCCAGATTAAGATCGAGTTCTGGTATTATCCGCGTTCGATGGAAACTGGAGAAGATTTCTTTGTTGAATTCTGGGATGGCAGTCAGTGGCAGATTGTTGCCACTTATGCCAGAGGAACGAACTTCAATAACGATTCGTTCTATCAGATTTCAGATACTGACCTGATTATCGACAGTGGAACCTATAACTTCACCACCGGGGCAAAGTTCAAGTTCCGATGCGATGCCAGCGGCAACGGTGACTATATCTATGTTGATGAAGTGACAATTTCAGCCCAGTAAAATAAATAGCGTGGCAGTTCATTTCAGGCTGTCACGCTTATTTTCTAATTTACATATAATTTTGAACTGAAACCCGATCGGAATCGAACCGACATGACCAACTTTTGTGGCGGAATTTACTGACTCTGTTTGACACCATCTGCAGCGAATGCAAATATATGACTATATGCGACGGGTCCTCCCAGGGAAATAAAAGACGTGATACCACCGGAAGCAGACGCGTTATTAGACACACTTTCTTTTAAAAACGTTTTTTTTAGAAGCGTTTTTGGCATTGAAAACCCGGTTTTCAGTTTCCGCGAACAATTTCCGGTCATACCGGCCTTTTGCTGACGATTAATTGGATTCGACACTGCCATATCTGGACTCACTTTGCCTTTTATTGGTCCGCACATGAAAACGCCCATCTTCGGAAGTTCAGAAGATAAGGATCCTGCCTTATCTGGAGCATTGCACCAGATAACTGGTAACCGTTTCCAGTGAGAGCGGGCATTTTATCTGCGGCCTAGCTCCGTCAACCCTTCATACTTCAATTAAATCGATGTATGAGGACCAGCAATTTGATACTTATAACGGTTATAAGTATGAATATGAAATTCATACTGCGGAAATTCCGCGGTAAGGAAATCCAAGTCTAACCGGTAACGGTTACCAGATTAAATTAACGCTCTCACTGCGCTTTTAGCGCAGTGAGAAACTCGACAACCCCATACTTGTAATCGTTACAAGTATGCTATCTTCGTCATTGTCAAAGATGGCATTAAAATCTCACCTCGTCACCGGCGACGTAAGCCAGCCTATCTTAACTGCGATTTAATCGCAGTTAGATATCCCATTCCATCTTATGCATAGCACAAGATAGCCACGTCTCACTCATAACCATTATAAGTGAGTTTGTCCCCGCCGCCAATACTGCGCGAAATGCGCAGTATAAATCACCGGTACTTTCATACATCGGAATTTCCGATGTATGACCAAATGCGATCTGCATAATCTAATAGCCGCATTATCAGCCTCAAAAAACCGGACAGCACAAATAACGTCTGTCTATATATTCGTCTGTTCCCGCTGCCATCATCTTTTTTGATTTTTTCCAAGTACCTATGTGTGCTGTCAGATATAGCCAACTCCTGTCAATTTCAGGCATAGTTAAGAATTTCTTTTCTGTTTTTCAATAACACGAACATGCTTTTCAAAATCAATCGCACAGAAATATTATATTTTTGTCTTTCAACGCAAAAAAATGACTCCTCACGAAGATAAAGAACTATAGAGGACAATTTTTTATTTTTCGAGCGACAAATCTGTGCTAGCTGCAGATATAGAGGGTGGACAGAGACCCAAGCCAAAACTGTATGGAACGATTTGGCAGTTGGGACAAATAGATTTATTTGGGGGCCTATTGATTCAATATTTGATTTAAGGATAATTAAATGCCAAAAAACAACGAAATCTGTAATGCTGCAATTCGTTATGCCAACGCGGGAATCCCTGTTTTTCCGTGTCTATTGAAAGCTGAAGGTGATAAAAAACCCAAATCGCCACATACGGGCCATGGATTTAAAGATGCATCGGTTGGACTCGAACAGATCCGGTGCTGGTGGGCCAATCATCCGAACGCAACCATCGGCATTCCCACAGGCCAACCCAGCGGATTAGTGGTCATGGACATTGATCCGCGACATGGTGGGGATCATAGCTTGCAGGGATTGATTGATGAACATGGTTCACTGCCCGAAACTCTGACCGCCATCACTGGTGGTGGCGGAACGCATTATTACTTCAAGTATCCCAGTTTCCCCGTCAATTCCAGCACGAGCAAAATAGCATCAGGCATTGACGTCAAAGCTGACGGAGGCTATGTCATTGTTCCCCCCAGCGGCCATGAAAGCGGCAACGACTATTACTGGGATGGCGATTTTGACCTGGAGATAGTTTCGGATATGCCGCAGTGGCTGCTGGAATTAATCGATGAAGCTGAGCAGCAGAATAGCCCTTTAGCCGAAACCGGCGATGGTGACGACATTCATGAAGGCGGACGCAATAATGCCCTGACCTCACTGGCCGGCGTCTTGCGTCACTACGGCCGCAGTGAATAGGAGATCTTCGCAGCCATTGAAGCGACCAATCAAATGCATTGCAAACCGCCGCTGCCGGAATCCGAGGTCCGGGCGATTGCCAAGAGTATCTGTCGCTATGAACCGGACCAGGCGGCCATGCGACATTCCTCGTTGCACCTGACCATGAACATCTACACCGACCCGACCCTGCTGGATGTCGCCGGCGCCGTCAACGCCCTGCCATCCTTTGGCACGGGATCATCCAAAACAGCTAACATCGGAGCATAGTATTTTGAAAGGACAACTGTGAAAACATCAGACGTACATATCGGAAGCCGTTACACCTGCAAGGTGAACCACAAACTCGTCGTCGTTGAAATCCTTAGCACCAATCCAAACGGCGGGTGGAATGCCAGGAACCTATCCACCAGCAAGACCACCCACATTAAATCTGCTCAACGCCTGCGGGGCTTCGCCAAAGGAGCCAATACGTCGCCGCGTGTTGCGAAACAAGCCTCATCTTCAAGCCAACCGGCCACCAAGACAAAATCAACGCACACACCGCAACCTGTGGCCAACAAACGCCTCTCGGCCCTCGATGCCGCCGCACAAGTGCTGGCCGAGGCCGACAATCCCATGAACTGCCGCCAAATCATCGAGATCATGTCTGAGAAAAAGTACTGGCAACCAAAGAACGCTGGCAAAACGCCCCAAAACACCCTCAACGCAGCCATCAGTAGGAAAATAAAGAACAAAGGCTACGATTCACGCTTTGAGAAAGCCGGTCGTGGGCAATTCATGCTCGCCCAATAAATCACATCATAATAATTCCCCATTATGCCCCGCTATTTTTAGCGGGGCATTTTTTAATGCTCAACCACATTCCGAAAACATTAAATCGCTGCGCTCGCAGTAAATCTCGCAGTGAATTAGTACCTGCCCTGTCATTTCGGGGCATTTGTGGGCAATTTAAATGGATTTTAAAAGACTTGAATTGTCAGCTAATAACACCGTAACCCTTGAACACAGGCCGAGTTAGGCAATTCTTGACAGGTGATGTCAGGCGCAAGCAAAAAGCGGGCGATCGGAATCGAACCGACATGACCAGCTTGGAAGGCTGGGGCAGATGAAACCTAAGTCTTTTTGATTTAAATAGTTATGTACCCCCCCCCCTCAGCCACTCGCAGTAAAATTTGAAATAAGGTATTAAACTATTGAAAAACAATAAAGACCGCATCAAAAAGATTTCCCTTTTTACACCTTGCACTCACCCTTTGTTTACAGCACTTTTTTTCTCATAATTAAGAATCGCAAATAATCACCGTAACCGATTTTGTTTCAAAGAATTATGTGCTATTGTAAGCATTAAATTCACTGAACTATTATATTTTTGAACATGACGGATTCAGGATATGTCAATTTGTACTGTACGACATCATTGACATCATTATAGAGAAATTCTTTGACAAAAGGCGTGAAAACAATTTAGTATATATTGTTCTTAAGTACTCGCTGTAGGCATCGTAATCCCGCTCGGAAAATCCCGCTTTCCTTTCGATATCCGTAGCCACCGGGCCCGGACTCAGGACATTAATACGAGCATCGTATCGTCCTAGTTCGGGTGTAAATGACCTCGCCAGGGAGCGAACCGCGGCCTTGGTGGCGGCATACACTGAAAGACCCGCCATCCCCATCTCGTCAAGGCACGATGACGTTAGAATGACAGATGCCCCTTTGTTCAAGTACGGCACAGCATATTTGACACTGAAGAACGCACCTTTGAGATTCACACTGACGATCTTGTCGAATGCAACCTCATCCACCTCTTCCAGAATTGTACGATCAGCAATGCCTGCATTGGCAAACACCACATCGATCTTACCGATTGTTTCTGCAACACCTTTGTAAAACGCTTCGATACTCGGCAGATCGGAAACATCCCCTACAAAGGCAATCGCCCCGTCTCCAATTTCAGCCACAGCCTTGTTTGCTTTTTCCTGACTGCGCGCCAAAATGGCGACTTTGGCACCCTGCCTTACGAACGCCTTTGCCGAAGCAAGACCAATTCCACTTGTACCGCCGGTTATCGCGGCGACTCTATTCTTTAATCTTCCATTCATTGAAAAATCCCTTTCTTTTTAGAACATTCGTTCTTTTTTAAGGCAAATAAAAAACCATCAGCATCTAACTGTCGACAACACCTCATTAACAAGCAACTGTAATGCCTTCTTTGAAGGATTCGTCTTCCCCATTACATTCATGCCCTCCAGGAAACAAAGGAGATATTTTGCCATCAACTTGATGTTTTTGCTTTTAGGTATCTCTCCATTGAGCTGCGCTGCTTTCAGACAGTGAAGGAAGGCTTCTTCCTGAAAAGTCAAATATGTTTGCGTACGCTTATTGATCGTGTCACACAAAAGTTCCTTTTCAACAGCCGTATTGACCAATAAACAGCTTCTGCAATTCTCAGACGACAGATAAGCAACCCTATTCTCGAAAAATGCTTCTATGTTCTCGAAACTGAGCGGTTTGCGTGAGAGAATTTCACTGAGTTTCTGAGTTGTGTTTGAGACATAATTATCGATACAGGCAAGAAACAAACCGTCTTTGCTGCCGAACTCTTTGTACATGCTCTGTTTGTTGAGGCCCATAGCCTCAACTAGATCATTAACAGAGGTTCCCTTGTACCCCTTTTCCCAAAACAATTGGGTGGCGGCATCCAGCACCTCTTCTCTAACATATTCCTGAACTCGCGGCATAATAGTATCCTGTAAATTGAATGAGTATATAATAGAACATTCGTTCTTAATAATCAAGGATGAAAATCATATTTTCCAAAATTAATTAGAAGTCGTCATAGAAATGGACTTTTACTCGATCAGAAACTGCCGGATCCGGATTTCCGGAGGGCATATTGCTCCTTGCTGATACGAATCGCATACTCCCTCAGTTGGCTCCCAAAATTGGACTAGATGTTGATCTGCTTCTGGACATAATTCTACCTCATAATATAAGGTTCAAAAGTGTAGCAGATAACATTTCGAGATGGATGATGTTACGATGTTTTCTCGCAAACCCTTGCATTACAAGGGTTTGCGAAATCGGGGTGACAGGATTCGAACCTACGACCTCCTGGTCCCAAACCAGGCGCTCTAGCCAAGCTGAGCTACACCCCGCAGTGAATTAAGCCGCAAATCTTACCGGATTTGCATGCTCTTGTCAAAGTAATCCCGGAAATAATCTTTTTTCCATCGTTATTACTGTTCGATGGTCTCTGAAGGCTCTGAAAACGGCGTTTTTTCCATTTTTTCGGCCATCTGAGATTCGGCAGGTATTTCCTGGATCGGAATCGGCGGAACTGATTCATCATCATTATCAACTGCCTCATCAATTTGCCCCTCCACCAAAGGCTCACTCTCTTGAACCGCCTCGGGAAAAATATCATCAGCATGGTCTGCTTGTGACAGTTCTTCGGCGTTGGTAACGCCCTGTTCAACCGCCATTTCTTCCGGCAATGCTTTGTTTTCAAAATCGATCTGTTCAGCCGGTTCTTCTTGTGTTGGCGCATCAGAATCATCGGCTTGCGGTGTTTCAGGCACTTCGTCTGCTTCAGCCCGGGCTAACTGGTCGGCATCCCGCTCCATCGCTTCCGGGCTGGAATAGATGGCGTTATGGACTGCCTGCTCGGCCGGTTCACTCACCAAAGGCTTGAGATAAATGTCCCCATTCAATTCCGGCTGCTCAGCCCAGATCAGCTTGTTACGGATCAGCTCCAGCATTCCCAAAAACAGCCCGATCATCACCAGCTTATTGCCTCGTCCTTCAAAAGCCTTCTGCAGGCTCATTGGCCCTTCCGTCTGCAAGCGATGCAGCAGTTCAATCTGGTACAGGTCAATCGGCGTGTCGTCGTGGATATGCTTATAGCTTTCACCGAGATTACCCACTGACCGCATAATCGTATCGAACGCCTCCAGCAGCGTCCAGATACTGACCTGATCCAAATCCAGTTCCGGCTCCTCGGTCGGTTTCATTTGCTCCAAAATTGCATTGGATCGGGTAAACCGCTGCTTGCGCTGCTCGGCAGCACCTTCAAGCAGATTGGCGGCGTCTTTGAATTTTTTGTACTCCAACAGTTGGCGCACCAACTCGGCACGCGGGTCTTCCGCTTCGCCCTCTTCGGACTCTTCCAATTCCGGCCGGGGCAGCAGCATCACGGACTTGATCTCCATCAGCGTCGCCGCCATCACCAGGAAATCACCCGCCACATCCAAGTCGAACATCTTCAGCAGTTCGACATACTCCAGATACTGCTCGGTCACCTTGGCAATCGGGATATCATAGATATCGACCTCCTCCTTGCGAACCAGGTACAGCAGCAAATCCAGCGGACCGGCGAAGATGTCTAAATTCACTCGGTATTCACTCATTGATCGCTTTCAGCGTTTTCTTCATCACCCTGTTCGGCCTTTTCTGCGAGAACCTGCCTGGCCCTTTCGACATCTTTTTCAAACACCTGCAGTTCCACATTGAAATTGGTGGAGCTGAACGGCTTGATCGTGCCGATATCCTCACCCATCACCACCGACTCAATGCCGGCATTATCGAGGGTCAGCTTGGCCAGTTCGGCGTCAAACTCATTTTCAAAATCCGCTAAGGTTACCAGTTTTTCATCATCATGCATTTCGAATGTCTCCCAGACCAATCGCGTCACGCACTCGCTTCATGGTCACTGCGGCAACGTCTCGTGCCTTGTGTGCTCCCTGACAAAGGACTTGTTCGACATAGTCCCGGTTATTTTCCAACTCCTCACGCTTCTGGCGATACGGACGGAAATACTCGTGTAATAATTCCACCACGCGTTTCTTGACGGTACCATAGCCGGTACCGCCTTCGCGATACTGTCTTTCCCAATCAGCTAATTCATCCGCCGGAGCGACCAGCTTCAGCAAGGCAAACGCATTGCAGGTTTCGGAGTCTTTGGGGTCTTCCACCGGTGTTGAATCGGTCTTGATCCGCATGATCTTTTTCTTAACCTTGTTTTCCGGCTCAAAAATTTCAATGGTGTTATCATAGCTCTTGCTCATCTTGCGGCCGTCGATGCCGGGCACAACCGCCACCGATTTCAAAATATGCTCATCCGGCAGGACAAACGTTTCACCATAGGTATTATTGAATTTAATGGCAATATCGCGTGTAACTTCAATATGCTGTTTCTGGTCCTGACCGACCGGAACAAGATTGCTGTCATAGATCAGGATATCAGCCGCCTGCAAAACCGGATAAGCAAATAGGCCGTGAACGGGCGAAAGGCCCTGGTCAACCTTATCCTTATAGCTGGTGCATCGCTGCAGCAAACCCATCGGTGTCACGCATGAGAGAATCCACGCTAACTCCGTTACCTCGGGCACATCCGATTGACGCCAGAAAACCGTCTTTTCCGGATCCAGCCCCAGTGCCAAATAATCCATCGCCACACCAAAAGTATTTTCCCGAATCATCTCAGGCTTTGGGCTGGTGGTCAGCGCATGATAGTCCGCGATAAAATAGAAACCCTCATTTTCAGCCTGAAGCTGAAGATGCTGCCGCATCGCACCAAAAAAGTTGCCAATATGAAGTTTGCCAGAAGGCTGAATTCCCGAAAGTACTCGCACAATGTTCTCCTGTGTCTTGTTTCGTCATAGGTATCGGAAAAGCCTACCATTTTTGCCTTCATAAGTCAAGAATTCTCCGGCCGGTTGATTCTTCAACACCACTAATCAATCGAAAACTTAACAAATATCTATTTTATAAACCGAAAAACATAACAATATGTGACTTATTTCACTTGTTGTCAAACACCTCAATGCAGCCGTCAAGTCCACGTAAATTATTGTGAAATAAGTGCGCACGAATTTTTGATTTTAGGGCTTTATTTTCACATAAATCCGCATTTTTTAGTTGAAATAGAATCTGAAAAACTTAGATTTAAAGTGAAATATACCTCTTGTGGAGAAGAGGTTACTGTCCTATTTAATTGAGAAATTGTTTTAGGAAAGGAAGTGGTGTCATGTCGGAAGAAAAACAAGGTATGGAATCTCTGATGTCGGAACAACGAAAATTCCCCCCTCCTGCCAACATTCAATCCAACGCCTGGGTCAACAGCATGGACCAGTACCAGCAGATGTGGGAGCAGTCCATTAATGATCCGGATGGTTTCTGGCTCGAACAAGCCAAAACCCTGACTTGGTTCAAAGAACCGACCAAGAGTCTGGAATATACATGGGATACACAGGGACGCAAAATTGAACACACATGGTTCGCAGACGGCGAATTAAACATCACCGTCAACTGCCTGGATCGTCACCTCGGCACCCCCACCGCTAAGAAGACCGCCATTATTTGGCAAGGTGATGCGGACGAAGACGTCGTCAAGCTAACCTACGAAGAGTTGTACAAAGAGGTTTGCAAGTGTGCGAACATCCTCAAGAGCAAAGGCATCAAAAAAGGCGACCGCGTAGCCATCTATATGGGTATGGTCCCTGAGCTGGCCATTGCTATGCTCGCTTGTGCCCGTATCGGTGCGATCCACTCGATCATCTTCGGCGGTTTCAGTTCTGATGCTATCAGCGGTCGTGTGAACGACTCGGACTGCAAGATGATTATCACCGTCAACACCAGCCGTCGCGGCAAGAAGGCCATCCCCCTCAAGGGTATCGTGGATGAAGCCCTCAAGACCTGCCCCACCATCGAAAGCTGCATGGTCGTTAAGGTTACCGACGACGAATGCCACATGGAAGACGGTCGCGATTTCTGGTATGCAGACGCAATGGCAACTGCCAGCGATGAATGTGAGCCGGAAGTCATGAATGCTGAAGATCATCTCTTCATCCTCTACACCTCCGGATCCACCGGCAAGCCCAAGGGCGTGGTTCACAGCACCGGCGGCTACCTGATGCACACAACGCTGACTCACAAGTATATCTTCAACATCCATGAAGACGACGTTTACTGGTGTACCGCTGACATCGGCTGGGTGACCGGCCACAGCTACATCGTTTACGGCCCGCTGGCCAATGGCGCTACCAGCCTGATGTTCGAAGGCGTTCCGACGTATCCGGATGCCGGCCGTTTCTGGCAGGTCTGCGATAAGTTCGGCGTCACTGTCTTCTACACTGCACCGACTGCGATCCGTGCACTGATGCGTCTGGGCGAAGAATGGGTCATGAAGTATAAACTCGACACACTGCGTATTCTTGGTTCCGTGGGCGAACCGATCAACCCGGAAGCGTGGATGTGGTACTATGAAAAGGTCGGCCGCGGCAAGTGCCCGATCGTGGATACCTGGTGGCAAACCGAAACCGGTGGTTTCATGATTACCCCGATGCCGGGTTGCATGACGTTGAAACCGGGCAGTGCCTCCCGTCCGTTCTTCGGCGTCGATCCGGTCATCCTGCGTGACGACCGCAGCGAATGCGGCCCGAACGAAGGCGGCAAGCTCTGTATCCGCAAGCCCTGGCCGGGCATGATGCGTACAATGTGGGGCGACCATGATCGCTTCATCGACACGTATTTCACCATGTATAACGATCTGTACTTTGCCGGCGACGGCTGCCGCAAGGACGATGACGGCGATCTGTGGCTAATGGGCCGCATTGACGACGTTGTGAACGTTTCCGGTCACCGTATCGGTACCGCCGAAGTCGAAAGCGCACTGGTCAGTCATGACAAGGTCGCCGAAGCAGCGGTAACGCCGGTTCCGCATGAGATTAAGGGACAGGGCCTGTATGCCTATGTCACCCTGGTCGAAGGCATCGAGGAATCGGACGAGCTGAAAAAGGAACTGATCATGCACGTCCGCAAGGAGATTGGCCCCATCGCAGCACCGGAAGCCATTCAATACGCGCCAGCTCTGCCGAAGACCCGTTCCGGCAAGATCATGCGTCGTATCCTGCGCAAGATCGCCGAAAAGGATACCGGCAACCTGGGCGACATTTCCACACTGGCCGATCCGAGCGTTGTGGAAAAACTCATTGCCAGCCGTGGCGAATAAGTTGTAACACAGTAGATTTTCAGCCGGGCACACCATAATCAACGAAGGCGTGCCCGGCCTTCTTTTTATCTCGAACTTGAAAGGGATTACAAATGTCTGACCAAAAAATGATGAGCCGCTGGCTGGTTGTCGTCGGCGCCCTTCTCATTCAACTCTGTCTTGGTGCGATCTATGCTTGGGGAGCGTTTACAAGCTCTCTTAAAAACAGCCCGGCCATGGTCGCTATGACGATTAGTCCGGACCTCTTAGCTGTCAAGGATCAAACTGCCTATGACATCGCTAAAGCCAAATATGATGAACTGGACACTGCCCTTAAGAAAGCCAATGAGGGCACCGACAAGGAAGTCATTGGACTTGCTAAATCAGCCAAAGAAGCCCATCTCACTTCACTCGACAGCAATTGGATTTCCTCAACATTCGATCAAGCAAAATTTGATAAACAGGTCTTTGGCTATACCGATACAAAAACATCATGGATTTTCTCAGCCGGACTGGCAGGTTTCGCATTTACTATGATTTTAGCTGGCCGGTTACAGGATAAATATGGACCACGCATCATCGCTATTATTGGCGGGCTAATGCTTGGGGCAGCATATATTGCCGCTTCCTTTATCGGGACATCTTTTGCTCTTATGCTAATATTAATTGGTATATTAGGGGGCGCTGGTATTGGGATGGGATATGTATGTCCGATTGCGGCATGCGTGAAATGGTTCCCTGATTTAAAAGGTCTTATCACAGGTCTTGCGGTTGCCGGCTTTGGAGCCGGGGCGTTTATCTTCGTTAAACTAGCCGGTGCGTGGGGAAACTTTATTTTTTCCTATGGCGTTAACGGCACATTCATGATCTTTGGAATCATTTTTGCCGTTTCTGTCGTTATCGGCGCCATGCTGTTATCGACACCGCCATCCGGATGGCAGCCAACCGGATGGAGTCCGCCGGCCAATAAAGATGGAAGCGCAAAAGCTGAGGTTGCAAATCTAACACAGGGCCAAACTATTAGAACCCCTCAATTCTGGATGATCTGGCTGTCGTTTATGTTAAGTGCAGGATGCGGCTTAATGGTCATTAAATGCCTAAAAGACTTTGGCAACCTGCAAGGCGGGTTAGCAGTAGCTGTCGCAGGTTCGGCACTGGGGTTGCTGGCTCTGTTCAATGGTCTCGGACGTGTGATATGGGGAACCATATCTCACAAGTTGAGTGCAAAGGCCTCCGTTGTACTCATGTGCCTGCTTCAGGCCCTGATGATGTTCATCCTTGTGAAAATGGGTTCCAGCCCATTGAAACTGGCAATTGCCGGATGCTGGCTTGGTTTTAATTTCGGCGGCAACTTTGCCTTGTTCCCACTATTAACCCTTGAAAACTTCGGCCCCAAGAATTTAGGTGCCAATTATGGTGCTGTATTTACCTCTTACGGTGTTGGGGGTATTTTGGGACCTGTCATGGCAGGAAAAGTCTGGGATACAATGGGCAAATACGATACGGCTTTTATCATTGCAGCAGTTGCCTGTGTTGTAGCCGCAGTTTTAGCTTTTTCATTAAAACACATCGAGCCCGAAGAGGCCGCTGTTTCAACCGCTTCTCCTGAACCGGAATTGTCGGCGGAAGCGAAGTCAGAATAATCTGACACTTTCAAAAACACAAAGGCCCGTCAGCGTTTGCTGTCGGGTCTTTTTTTATAATCGCACCTTTTTAGACATTCATTTTCCGGAAAGTTTTCGCGGAAAACTCATTGCCAATCGCGGTCAATTCGCTATAATGCGGCCCCAAATTTAGCCGGACACGCTCCTCGGACAAGGTGTGCCCGGTCTTTTTTTAGAGTGACCGTGAAAGGAATGTGAATGCCTGACAAAAAAGTCATGAACCGCTGGCTGGTTGTGTTTGGCGGCGTTTTGATTCAATTGTGCCTCGGCGCGATCTACGCCTGGAGCGTCTTTACCGATACGCTCACCATCCCGCTGGACGAAGGCGGACTTTACGGATTCGGGGATAAACAGACGCCGTGGGTTTTTTCCGCAGGCTTGGCCAGCTATGCATTGGCGATGGTACTGGCAGGCCCCTGGGCCAAACGAAAACCGCGTCTGGCCACAGCGATTGGCGGCCTGACGCTCGGGGCCGGGTATATTCTGGGCGGTCTTTTCGGCAAGACATTCCTCGCACAATTCATCTGTATCGGGCTGATCGGCGGCACCGGCATCGGAATCGCCTATGTCGTCCCGATTGCCGTCGGCATCAAGTGGTTCCCGGATAAAAAAGGCATGATTGCCGGCCTCGGCGTGGCGGGATTCGGCTTTGGCGCCACGCTCTGGGTCAAACTGGCCGACAGTTGGTTTGGAGGCTTGCTGAACACCGCCGAAATCTTCGGCCTGCCGGGCGTCCAAAGCGTCTTTTTGATTTACGGCATCATTTTTCTAATCGCCGTGCTGATCGGCTCAATCTTTATGGTCGATCCGCCCAAAGGGTATCGGCCCGCGGGCTGGCGGCCATCCGTTGCCGCCGAAACTCAGTCCGCAGACTCAATGGAGTTGACCAGCGGTCAAATGCTTCGCACGCCGCAGTACTATATGCTGATCGCCATGTTTGCCGGTTCGGCGATGGCGGGACTCATGGTGATCTACTGTATTCGCCTGTTCGGCATCGATGCCCTGCTGGCAACCGGAGCGGCGACGGATATTGAAACCGCCGGAAAAATCGGCGGCACCGCCATGGCGTTTTACGCTATCTTGAACGGCCTGGGGCGGATTGTCTGGGGCACACTTGCGGACAGAATCGGGCGAAAACAATCGCTGTTTTTAATGTGCCTGCTCCAGGGAATCATCATGCTGGTCTTTTTGAAACTGGGCGGCTCGAAAATCGGCCTGATCGCCGGCGCCTGTATCATTGGCTTCAACTTCGGCGGCAACTTTGCTCTGTTTCCGACTGCAACGGCGGATTTCTTCGGCTCAAAGAACTTCGGCCCCAATTACGGCTGGGTATTTTTAGCTTACGGCATCGCCGGCATTGCCGGCCCGCAGGTCGCCGGCTATTTTAAAGACATCGCCCAGACATCCGGCGCAGGCGTCGCGGCATGGAACACACCGTTTATCATCGCCGGCGTTGCCTGCCTGACCGCCGCTGGCATCGCGCTAATGCTCAAACCAGTCAAAGCCGCTTCCGCAGCAGTACAAACCACCTCGTCTCAGCCGGAATTCATAACCAAAGCAAAATCCGCATAACCCCCTGGCATAGAAGAAAAACAAAAGGCCCGTCAGCAAATAGCTTTCGGGCCTTTTTTAAAAAATCACTTGCGATAATAATCCTTAGCAACGATAATGGATATTAATTCCCAGTTTTCAGGAGAGTTATTTTGTATAACCCTGCTCGTCGAAATCGGAATATTGGAAAAACACAAGGCGGCCGGGTGATGAATGGGCGTGCCACGGAGAAGTGGTCTCGTTTTTTCACTCAAGATATATGGACTAAACTCTCTACATCAAAAGAGAAATGGAAAGTTTTAACAGAGAATCCATCACGAGATTATTATCACCCCTGCAAAGCAAATGAGTACTTGGAAGTCCTCAAACAATTGCCTGATGAATATACTGAAAATGTTAAAGCAATAATACTCAAACGCACATCTAAATCAGACCAGAAATTGCTAGTTGAAGCAAGGAGGAGGTACGACTGCGTTATCCTGAATGCTTTTCCGAAAACCAATGAATGGGTATATGCTTTCAAACCCGCCGACTCATTCATTCGCCACTGCAATCCTTGGTGCAAAAACTGGATAGAAGATAAGGGACTTTTCAAGCTAGTTTGGACACCCGATGAAGTAAAGAGATATTATCTTTATCATTTGTTTTTACACGAAATTGGACACATTAATGAACAATGGTCAAAATCCTTAAAAAAACGAGAAGATTTCGCTGAAAACTTTGCCTTGGAATGGGCTAAAAGACTACAAATCATATAGCTAAATCCCCTAGCATAGAACAAAAGGCATTCAACAGTCGCCCCCATATGTGTCACTGCTCATCTTGAACCATTGCCGGCAAGTCGCGGCGAATCCGGTCGGAAAATTGTTCATTCAGCAAGGTGGCTTTCTCATTGATACGCGACTTCCTTTTCAGTTCCGGAAACGGAAGGGTTGTGTCAATCTCTCCCCTTTCATATAGCATTTCATCCAGGAAACCATTGACGATGAGCCGCCAGTCGAGGGGACGGTTTTCCGTGTGCGGCAGTGCATGCCCGCGTATAGTCGTTGTGCAATTGTGGGTCAACGCATTATACCATTCGGGTTTTTCATTGAGTCGGTTGATCTGCTCAAAATAATCAAGGAAAACGCTCCTGATCACTTCAGGCTTGGCCTTCAGACGATAAAGATAGACCTCTTCGCTTTTCACATGTGTTCGCCAACTCACCAGATCCCGCTCATCGCCGACGACGTAAATCAGCTCATACTGCTTAAAAAAGCCTTTAACAGCTGAATACGCCTCGCCGACTTCTTTTCGTGTTTCGATGGAAACGCATACATACCCCTGGTCACCAAACCCAAAACTCATCATCGTATGAGCCACCAGCGTCGGACCCCAGAAATTCAAGTATAAGTCCACGGTCTCCAGTTTCGAAAGGGAGAACGTTTTGTCATAATAGCGGGCAGTAAAATCGGTTGTACTGCGATACTCAAAATTGCGAATGTTATGGATCGTGATCTCATCGCCGTCGATGTCGGCAGAACACAGTTTCTCAGACATCGGCTGCCATTGCCGGTGATTCGATGGCGGGATCAACAGCCACCAGAGGAGGAGGATGCCAAACAAAATGAAGAAAAAAACAAACGCTTTTTCTATTGACTTGACTCGCAGGAAAACGATGATCACAGCAAACGGGAAGAAAATGCTGACTGCAGCTCTTAAGAAATTCGTCGGCAGATTTGAATAATAGATCGCCAGAACAGCCCAGCAGGTCATGACAACAGTCAGCAATGAAAGCAGCCCGACGACCAGAAACCTTCTGATTTTAAATCTCTTTTGCTTGTCTTCCGGTGTTTCCATGTATGCCCTGTTGCTGTAATAATTCGACATTAGCATTATGTCCTAAACCTGCAATATGTCAATAACTTTCCTTTTGCTGTTATTGTCACATTGCTATCCATGGCATAGGACAAAAGGCCCGTCAGCAAACCGCTGTCGGGCCTTTTTATGTTTCTGTCGAGCGTTTTCCCAGTGCAAACACATCCGCCTGACAAACAGCAGCACAGCTCGCCTCATCGTAACCGGAAATCACAACCAAAGCAAAATCCGCATACCCCCTTGTTGAAGAATAACAAAAGGCCCGGCAGAAAACGCTATCGAGCCTTTGATAAAATCACTTATTGTCATAATCTAATTCTACTCTAGACATTCTCATCCTCTTCATCCTCATAGCAGGAAATTGCCAAGCATAATCCCATCGCTCCTATGCGAGATAAAGTATCAGGATCAAATTCCATGTTACATTGCTGAGAATAACAGATTGTAACGTAAATCATTTTGTCTTTTGGGTCAATTGGGTCCAACAGGTCTTTTACTTTTTCATACAGCCATAAAACGAACGCATCAAAATCATCATTCACTGAAGTAAACTCCAGTGAACCGTAAGGGCTAGGCTTCCCTATATATCGACCTATGTCAAGAATGTCTCCTACATAAGTAGCACGCAAAACCTTAATGCCGTCTATATTTAAAAACGGGGTTGGATCAAATTCGTCTCCACGCAAATCACAAGAGTACTCCATCTCATAACTCATTCATACTTTCCTTTATAACATTACTTGTCGGCTGGGAGCCGGCGAATCGTTATTTTTCCTTGACTTCGAATTTGGGGGATTCTTTGATGAATTTATTTTGGAAGAGCATGCCGATAATGGTTGGCAAAATCAGCGTTGCCGGCAGGAACCACGCGTGCTGATGTACCAGGTCATACATGTTTGTGGTCGCCGGTTCTGCGATCCAGGTTTCGTATTGATACAGCAGCGACACCACGCCGCTCATCATAATCACGCTTCCGCCGAGGCTGGTAAACAGCATCACCGACGCCTTGAGCAGGATAAACGAGATCAATCCGCCCGCGACAAAGCCGACAACAAAGCCCGCGGGCATATACGTCTCGGACAGTTCCAGCGCAATCCAGACGCCGCCGGTGATAACGCCGCCGGCAACCGCACCCAGCAGCGACACGCACCATTTCATCAGCGGCACCGCGATGCAGGCAAACAGAATCATCCCTATAATGCCGCCCCAGATGACCCAGTCGTTTGAGCCGACCCACTTGCCGACAAAGATGCCCAGAAACAGCCCCATAAAGCCAAAGCTGATCACGACCAGCACCCGGAAAATCCGCCAGCCGTACAGCATGTACACCACGCCCACCGACAGCAGCAGCAAGGCAAACAGCCAGTTCAGGCCGGTGACGTTGGTCCAGAAATAATCCACCACCGAATCATAATTCACCGTCGGCATGGAACGGACAGTATCTTCTTCGCTGACCGTCGCCAGTAGGGAAAAAATATTCATTTTTGTTTTTCCTCATCTAAGAGTTCTTTGGCTATATCTGTCTTTGTAGGCTTCGCCGGACACAGTCGCATCTGTATAGCTGCCCCAATCAATATCAAGCCTGCCGCGGCGCCAACAATGAACACATGGTATTCGGCAACCTGCCGGAGCGTCTCCGTGCCCTTATAGAGCAGGATCAGGGTCGCCCCGCCGGCAATTTCAGCAATGCCGATTGTCGCACACGTCGCGGCACAGGCGAACCGCCAACTGAAAATCCCAATCACAATGAAGACGGACGCTGCTATGACTGCGATTATTCTTTGCGTTGGCGAAATCTCGGCAATCATCGCCTTTATAGTCTGCTTGAGCTTGCCGACCAGTTCTTCAATAACATCAACGCTCTCCAGCAAATTCAGCGACTCCTGCTCAGCAACCTCTGTCTCACCGTCCGGTGTTTCCGACTGAACATCCGAAACAACCGGGCCAACCAAAACAACTCCGGCAACAATCAAGGCACCCAGCAGAATCACCACCAGTTTGTCAAAGTACAGACCAAGACCCGCCAACACCACCGGAACCAACACCAGCGGCAGCAATTGACGATCCGTCAGGATATACGCCCCGACCAGACCAGCCACCGCCGCAGCAAACGCCGCGACCGCCTTGCGCCAACGCAACCCACCCAGCCACATGATAAGCCCCGCGATGACCAGCATAATGCCCGGTCCCAACAGCAAAATCGGCAACATCCGCCGGAAACCGGCCAGCACCTCGGCCGTAACTTCATCCATGATAATTCCTTTTCATTGGAGTATTATCGGCGAAAACGGGCAAAACCCCTTAAAAAAGACCTTCTGCACAGGATTACCGACATAAAAACGACTTTCTTTTGTCTTTTTTTCTAAAAATAAGGATTTTGAATCACTAAATAGCGAATTTTACTGTAAATTGAGCATAAACGATCATTGTTTCTACAGTTTTTTATAATTTTTTGTAACCTTTTCGGATTTTTTGTTTCTGGTTTTCTGACAGATGATAATTCATTAACACAGGAGCCATTATGAAATCAGAATCAAACAGTGACATTCAAGTACTCAGGCAATGCCTTGGCGGTAATACACAGGCTTTTGAGGCCTTGGTCGGCAAATATCAGTCGCTGATCTGCGCAGTAACCTACAGCGCCACCGGCAAAACAGATGTCAGCGAAGACCTGGCCCAGGAAACATTTATCCGGGCGTGGAAAAACCTGAATCAATTGCAGGATCCTGCTAAATTCCGCGGTTGGCTGCTAAGCATTGCCAAACACTGTATTCTTAACCATTTTCGTAAAACCCGACAGTCTGGACAGCAGATAACGGACCCCACTGTGATTGCCGATCAGCCGGCATCAGAGGCCAGTCCGGCTGATGAAGCTGTCAGTAAAGAAGAAGAGGCAATGGTGGGCGAAGCGATGATGCGACTGCCCAGAAACTATCGCGTGCCGATGGTGCTGTACTACCGCCAGGAACATTCGGTCCGTGAGGTCGCCAAAATTCTGGGGCAATCGGAGGCGACGGTGCGCGTGCATCTGCATCGAGGGCGGCAACTGCTGAAGGAAAATGTCGAGTCAATGATTGACCGGACGCTGAGCAAAACCGCTCCGACAAAAGCGTTTACCGGCGCAGTTATCGCGGCGATAACGCTGTCAGTCGCCAACAAGTCAGCTGCAGCGGCCTCACAAGCGTCCACCGGCACTTCCGGCGGAACATTCAGCACGATTATCAGTAGTACGGCGGCCAAAATCACTGCGGCAGCCGCGGCGGTAATCCTCACGGGTTCAGCCATTCTCATTTTTGCGGATCACGATGATACGAATACCAATGCTGCCCCGCCGGTAATTGAAACAGTTGCAGTTGTAGAAGAATCAGCAATTGTCCAGCCAGAACCGATAACAGCAAAACCGGTTATCACGGCTCAAATCCCGGCCCCCGCACCCAAACCAGCAGCGACACTGAAGACAAAACTGCAAAAGAATGAAGTAACAGCCGAGAAGATTCAAGTTAATAAAGCCAAGCCTCGGATTGCACATCCCCAGCAAGAAGGCTATGTTTTTGAGGCTAACGGAGTTTTGAGCGGCCTGATCACCGACATTGAAACCGGCGCCCCGGTAACCGATGCGGTGGTCAGAATCAGCCCCGGTAGACTGTACACGGCCAAAACCGATGAAAACGGTTTCTACAGTTTTGAGAAGATCGAAAAAGACGGCAACTTTTCCATTGAGATTTACTCCACGGAATACATCGGCATTGAAGACCATTCGAAACGTCCCAAAATTCACCTGCGGAAAACCGACAGCGCGGTTAAAAATTTCCAACTGGAAAAAGCGTGCATGGTTGACGTATACGTCATGGACACAGACGGCAAACCGGTTAAAGACGTTCGACTGTGGACATCTTCACTCGGCAACGAACACGGTATCGAAGTTGCGTCTAAACGCGGGATGCAGCTAACCGATGAAAACGGTTACATGCGGTTGGGCGGTTTTTCTCCGTCACAGTTCCAGTATCAGGTTACCGCCCTGCACATGCGTCGCGGCACAAAATGGGTCACGCGAAACGGGATACGATGCAAACCAAGCTTTTCGGATTATGCTCCGGGGCATGTCAAGGTGACGCTGAATGACCCCAATCTAATCGAGTACGGCGAGATCGTTCTCCAGAAAGGCACAACCGTCCAGGGCATTGCCAAGTATACCGACGGCACCCCGGCCAAAGAATGTAAAATTGTCGCGATCCCGGACTGGTGGCACAGCAACTATCAAGCGCCGGGCTATGAGATTGACCCGAACGGCATGTTTACCCTGGAGCAGATTCTACCGGGTAACTATCGCATTCAGGCCAGTATTCCAACCGGTCCACATTCCTCAACCGGATGCGGTTTATTCAGCAAGCACCTGCCGCTGGAGACCGGGCTTCTGGAGGTCACGGTTCCCAAAAAACCTTCACAAGCGAAGGAAGCTTCCAATTCCGGGCGATACACGCAGGACCAGATGTCCAAACTTTTCGGAATCGTCATTGACGCCAAGACACAAAAGCCGATTCGCGACTTCCAGCTGCGGGTGCGAAAAGTGCGAGGCGGCCGTCATATCCAGCCGAACCAATGGACACAATTTAAAGATAACAAAGGCGCTTTCAAAGTCGATGTCATCCCAAACGCGGTCTATCAGGTGCAGACAGCGGCCGACGGCTACGCAGCCGCCTGGAGCGATGAGATCAGCACCGATGATAATGCGGCTGTGCTGATTAAACTGACTCGCGGCGGCAGTGTCAGCGGACAGGTTGTCGATGCCGAGGGGCTGCCGGTCGCCAATGCAGCCGTGCTGCCGGGATCGACGGCGTCGGTCATCAAACAAAGCGGCGAGCGTGTTTTCGAATCCGACATAAAAGCCGTCACGACGGATGCCAGGGGACGTTTTGAGTTCAAAAATCTGCCCGAAGGTGACG
>JANQGW010000112.1 GCA_028282905.1 Sedimentisphaerales bacterium
CTCCGCTCAAGGTACCGGTTGGCAAGGAAACGCTTGGCCGCGTGTTTAACCTTCTTGGCAAGCGGTACCTTGAGCGGAGCACCGGTATCCATGACTTCCATGCCGCGACGCATGCCGATGGTGCTGCCCAAAGCCACCGCACGCACCCGGCCGCCGCCAAGATGCTGCTGAACCTCGCCGACCAAGTCGATGACGCCGCCTTCGTATTCGCCCTTGATTTCCAGGGCATTATAAACAGCGGGTACCTGCGAGACAAACTCGGCCTCAAACGTACTGCCCACTACCTGTGTAATTCGTCCACGATTCATCTTTTTATATACTCACAAACAACCGTATTGCTATTAACTTATTCTGATTTACTTCGCCGCCTCTACGCCCGCAACGATGTCGAGCAATTCGACGGTAATCTGGCCCTGTCGGGCGCGATTATATTCTTTGGTCAGGTCTTTAATCATATCGTCGGCGTTATCAGAGGCACTTCGCATACAGACCACGCGAGCCAGATGCTCGCTAACGGCTGCTTCGAGAAAACAGCCCAGTACCGACGTACGAATAATCATTTTCGCCAATGTCTCAAAAATACTTTCCGGCGACGGACTCAGCTCAAAATCCTCAAAATCCAATTCCCACGGCCAGATAACCGTCGCCCGGGTTGTCAAGTCGTCAATCAAATCGACAATCGGCAATACCGTCAGCGTCTGAGCCTTCTGGCTGGCCGGCGAGAAAAATCGGTTATACACAATGCCAAGGCGGCCAATATTGCCCTGGGTGTATTCATCCATGAAGAAGTCACCAATATCGTTGGCCTGTTCGGTGCTTGGCACTTCCTGAAACTCGTCATAAATATGTGCCGGCTCAACGCCCTGCTGCTCCAGATAGGCAATGACCTTGCGGCCCTTGGCGTAAATTTTTAATTCACGACCAAACCGTTTGGCCATCTTTAAATGTGTATCGATCTGGCGGAAAATGTCGGTATTGTACGCCCCGCACAGGCCGCGGTCCGAGCCAATCACAATCAGTGCGTTGACCTTGGACTTGGGCGCATCCATCAGCGGGTGCGGAATCTTTGTCTGGGCGGTGACCATCAGGTAGGCCAACTGCGCGAGCGTATCGTAAAACGCCACACCCTCGGCCCATTGGTTATAGTACTGGCGATAGCGCACGGCACTGATGGTCTCCATGGTGCCGGTGACCTTGCTGATATTCGCCGCGGCGTTGCGGCGTAACAAAATTTGTCTCGTATTGGCCATTAAGGCAAATCAACTATCAAATTGTCAAAATTACAATTCTGGATTCCCGCCTTCACGGGAATGACATCTATTAAGCACCAAAAGAAAAACGGTAGATCGTTTTATAGGCTTCAATCGCGTCTTTCAGTCCCGCCAGCAAGTCATCACTCAGATCGCCGACTTCTTCAATCGTCTTTAGATATTCCGGTGCCTCTAACTGCATCCATGAAATCAACTCGTCCATAAAGTGATTCACGCGATGCACGTCAATATCGTCCAGCACACCAGTGGAACCGGCCAGAATGCTGAGCACTTCTTCCGGGACCGCCATCGGAGCAAACTGTCGCTGCTTGAGGATTTCGACCATGCGGTAACCGCGATCCAACTGCTTTTGGGCCGCTTCATCGAGTTCGGTACCCAACCGGGCAAAGTCCTGCAGTTCGCGGAACGCCGCCAGGTCCAGACGCAGCTTGGGAGCGACCTTTTTCATCGCCTTCGGCTGGGCTGCCCCGCCCACACGCGAAACGCTGATGCCCACATCGATCGCCGGACGTACACCGGACAAAAACAGATCACGCTGCAGATAAATCTGGCCGTCGGTAATTGAAATAATATTCGTCGGGATATAGGCCGAAACCTGCCCTTCGAGCGTTTCGATAATCGGCAGTGACGTCACCGAACCGCCGCCGAGTTCATCGGACAGTTTCGAGGCTCGTTCCAGCAAACGACTATGCAGATAGAAGATATCGCCCGGATAGGCTTCACGTCCCGGCGGACGACGCAGCAACAGGCTCAACTCACGATAGGCAATCGCGTGCTTGCTGAGGTCGTCATAAACGCACAGGGCGTGGCCCTTTTTGTCATACATGAAATACTCGGCAATCGCGGTGCCGGAATAAGGCGCGATATACTGCATCGCCGCACTCTCTGCAGCAGAGGCAGAAACAACAATCGTATGCTCCATCGCGCCGTGTTTTTCGAGAATCGCCACCACTTCGGCCACCGTCGATTCCTTTTGACCGATCGCCACATAGATACAAACAACGCCCTTGCCCTTCTGATTGATGATCGTATCGAGAGCAATGGCGGTTTTACCGGTTTTACGGTCGCCGATGATCAATTCACGCTGGCCGCGGCCAATCGGAACCATGGCATCAACGCTTTTAAGACCAGTGGCCAGCGGCTCTTTGACCGGCTGGCGGCCGGAAATCCCCGGTGCCGAAAATTCAACAAATCGTGTCGCTTCGGAGTGGATTGCTCCCTTGCCGTCGATCGGCTCGCACAAGGCGTTGACCACCCGCCCCAGCAATGCTTCACCGACAGGCACCGAAAGCACTTTGCCGGTGCCACGAACGCCGGCGCCTTCCTTGACCTTGGTATAGTCACCGTAGATCGTCGCGCCAACCGAATCTTCGTCGAGGTTAAATACCTCGCCGATGACACCGCCTTCAAATTCCAGCATCTCACCGGCCATCGCATCATCCAGACCATAAACCCGTGCGATACCGTCACCGACTTCCAACACGGTCCCGACCTTGGCCACATCGACCTGTGTTTTATACCGCTTGACCTCTTCTTTGATCAAGCTGCTGATTTCATTGACATCAAACTTCATTATCGTTACTCAATAATTTCGCTAAATTCTATATCATTCCTTCGCGGCTTTTTCCTGGGACCGCTGCATGATCGCATCGACAGTTCGCGTCATAATCGTTTTGACCGAATTATCA
This sequence comes from Sedimentisphaerales bacterium, assembly GCA_028282905.1. Classification (GTDB taxonomy): domain Bacteria; phylum Planctomycetota; class Phycisphaerae; order Sedimentisphaerales; family Anaerohalosphaeraceae; genus 4572-13. The sequence goes on from JANQGW010000112.1 coordinate 2,960, forward strand.
ACCACCAGGTCGCCCTTTTTAATTACGATGCCGCCAATGATCTCCGGATCGACGTTAACCGACAGCTTGATTTCGCCTTTGATCGCATCGGTAATATCAGCCTTGATTTTTTCAAGCTGGTCGCCCATCGGTTCACTTGCCAGTGTCACCTCGACACGATGCAGGTTCTTCTTTTCGTCCATCAGCGATTGATACCGGTCGCCAATGCCGTGTACGAAATTCATGCGGTTTCGCCTGGCCAGCACACACAGAAAATCCAGCGTCAGATCGTTGACGCGGCCCTTAAAGACCCGGCGAATCATCGAGGCCTTTTCGTCGTCTTTGACGTGTCCCAGCGTCAGCAATGACAGAAACTCCGGTTCATCCTTGAGCACATCACTGACCGATTCGAGATCGTCCATGACATGTTCGGTCAGGCCGGATTCGTTCGCCAGCTCAAACATCACGTCGCTGTAAATCTCGTGAATAATATGTCGTGCGTTGCGTGCCATCGTTTGTCTTTACTGCCGATGCTGATCTTTCAGGCGTGCAATCGCCTCATCGATCAGCTTCTGGTTATCTTGATCGTCCAGCGTCTTGCCGAAAACTTCCTCGCCCAGTTTCTGGACGATGCCTCCGGCCTGCTGCCACAATTCATCTTCGGCGCTGATGCGTTCGCGTTCCAGTTCGGCCTGGGCGCGAAGCTTCATCGTCTCGATTTCTTTCTGGTTCTGCCGCGATACTTCCCGGGCCTGCTGTTCGGCTTCTTTCGTCCGGGCGGTGATAATCGTCCGCCCCTGTCGCTCGGCATCGGCCAGTTTGGCGCCGTACTCTTCCAGCACCTTTTGGGCCTCGGTCTTGGACTTCTCGGCGTCTGCAATCTGCTTTTCAATATGCTCGGTCCGGTTGGTCAACCCCGCCAGCATCGGCTTCCAGGCAAACTTCCGAAGTACCAACAACAGAACGCCAAACCAAACCAATGCCCAGATATATTCACCCGACCAGCCGCCGAAAAGTTGAAACGGACTGCTCTCTTCGGACTCGGCAGGTTCCGATGCCAATACCGGCAACGTTACGACACATAAAAGCCACAGAACCACACTCATTCGGCGTATGTTCATTTGCTTCCTCGCAGTTGAATCGTTCCGCTACTTAATAACCGCCAACAAACAGATAATCAGCGCAAAGAGCGTCACACCTTCGATCAGCGCCGCTGCGATAATCATCGTCGTAAAGATACGGCCGCCTGCTTCGGGCTGACGGGCAATCGCTTCTACGGCACTTCCGGCCAATTGGCCGATACCGCGAGCGGCACCCATTACGATCAGACCGGCGCCAAGAACACCGCCCATTATGCCAATGCCTTTGGCCAGGAATTCAAACATATCGCCGCTGGCTGCCACTGTTTCGGCAGCTTCCGGAGCCGCCTGAGAAGCATCCGCCAGCAACATCGGCACCATCATCAAAACGTCTAACATCTTGCTAAAACCTCCAATACAAAAATAAGGTTAATTCCCTAATCTATTCACTGTTCACTAACAAGTATTTACTAACTCTAATGTTCTTCACTGATTGCAAAGCCAATAAAGATCGTCGTCAAAAACGTAAAGATATACGCCTGCAGAAATGCGACAAAGATTTCCAGCAGACTCATCATCGTCGCCGCGGTAATCGAAGCCGAGGCCACCATAAAATTCTTAAACAGCAGGATAAATCCCAGCAGCACGCTTAGCAGAATGTGGCCGGCCAGGATATTGGCAAATAAACGAATGGCCAGCGAAAACAGCCGGACAAACGAGCTGATCAGTTCCATAAGAAACATAAATGGCATCATCGGCCACGGCACCTTGGGCGACAACGTCGCGAAATACTTGATGAAACCCTTCTCGAAAATACCAGCTAAGTGGAACAGGAAAAACGCAAATGTCGCCAGGGCACCCGTCACATACAGGTTTGCGGTAGCGGCACCATAAATATGATTTTGCTTACCAAAAATAATTCCCAAAACCGCGTTAAACGGAACCATTCCCAGAAGATTCAAAATCAAAATGAAAAAGAAGATCGACCACAGATAGGGAATATAGCGGTCTGTTTGTTTCTTAAGAAACGGCCGCGCCACATCTTCACGGATAAACACGCAAATCGTCTCAATGATATTATAAAATCCTCGCGGGATAAGCTGGCGACGGGCAATCACCAGCGGCATAACAATCATCAGCACAATGGAACCAACAGTGATCATGAGCATATGGTTGGTAAACGGAATCTCTTTACCAAAAAGCGGAATCGTAAAGAGTTCGTGGCTCACCACGTGCTCAAGCGGGTTCATACTACCCAAATATGTCCCAAAGATCGCCATGTACATTTCGTTCCTGTTTTGATAACTCGCTGTTTCGCAATATCCACAGGGCCAGCCAAGTGTCCGCCGCCAGGAAGATCACATAGTATATTCCCAGAAACAAGACAAACCAACTCCGGTGTATATCCATAAAAAAGGTGATTATAGCAGTTCCGGCGCCACTAATCAACAACCGAATTGCGGCGGCGATTGCGGCGACCATCAGCACCCAGTACGCATCCCTGCCCCAGCCCTTACTAATAATATAGAGTCCGGTTAGACCGGCAATCACGGAAATAATCATTGCCGTCAGGCAGGCCCGGCTGACATGCAGGCCGCCGGTTTCACTGAGCCGAAAGACAAACATCACTCCGAAAAGCAGCAAAAATACCATCCCCGCGACCTTTCCCCACGGAAAGATCATGAAAAACGGTTCTTTTTCTGTCTTTTTTCGGGCCACTATACGTCCTCTTCGTCCTCATCCGGCGGGATGTCCAAATCCTTCTGGGTGGATTGAGCGCGTTTGATAATGATATACATCATCACGCCAAAGCCAATAAAAAAGCCCAGGATCATCCAACCCGGGCTGGTATTTTCTAATTTATCGAGCCAATAGCCGCCAAAGACAAACATCCCAATGACCACACAAAACTCCACCCCAATGCCCATCCATCGGAATGCCGCCCGGTAAAAAGATGCGTCCGTCGGTTGAAGTTTCCGTCTTCGGGCCATTGAATCCCTTTCCACCGCCCCTGCCGGCGAGGCAGGAGGTTCTCACTCAACGCATGGTTTTATGCACAATCAGAGACCACAAAATCAATGACGGTCTTTCTATATAAAGCAGATACCGCCGACGTAATGCCGGCGGTACACTATGTAATTTCAAATTTTACTCAACGATGAATCGTTAGGATTTGGCCTGATCGAGAATCAGACTCTTGACCTGTTCGCTCGGCAGGTTCAGGGCACCGTAGGCTCCGGCTGCCGCCGACCGCAGATCCGGGTCGGTTTCGAGTGAGCTTACCAGCCCGTAAATCGCCTCAACCTGCTCAGTCAGCAGCAGATTCGCATTAATCTTGGCCGAAACCGCCAAGGAAGCAAACGCGGAAATCCGAACATCGTTGCTGTTTTCATCAGACAGTGCCATCAGAGCAACCGCACGCTGTGCTTCCGGGCTTTCCAGATGCGACAAAACCTGTGCGGCCAGCGTCTGCATGGTCGGATTGGCCTGTTGGGTAACGGCAATCAGGGCATCCTGTGCCAGTGCCAGGTCAACGACCTTGTTGCGTGTCAGGGCCAGTTTATACATAGCTTTTACTGCCCGCAATGCATACTCTGCAGACAATTCAGCATCAATTTCGTCACCATTTTCCGCGACAATCGCAGCGGCCAGGTTTTCAACGATCAATTTGCTGTTAATAAACTCAATGACCGGATTCGCTTCGGCAAAGGCGATCGCCGCACTGTAGCGGACTTTACGATCCGAGAATTCCAAGGCCTTCGCCAGCGGCTGTTCGGCACCCACACGGTACAGCAGCGACTTTTCGCCGGCATTAGCAGCCATTGCCTCAACAACACCCAGCGACACATAGGCGTCTTCATCATTCAACGCACGTTCGAGTGCCTGATGCAGGTATTCAGGGCCGGCCGTCGTCGCATAGGTCATTGCGTCAGCATGGCCTGCGTCAAAGTATTCCGGCATATCAACACCCACCTCTTCGGCACGGAAAAACGAAGCAATCCACAGGCCAATCGCCTTGCCGATACCGGCATCCGCTTTCAGTGCCCATTCACAGCTGCGCATCGACATCATTTCATCGAAATAACGCTTGTCAATTTCACGACGGATCAACGCCTGCTTATCGGCATCCCAGAACCAGATATTGGCAAAATCAAATTCAGCCGGCGTGGACAGTGAATCGTCCTGGTCGTAGTACTTTTCACCCAGTGTGAAAAACATTTCCGCGGCGGGTGCTTTCAGGGCTTCAGGATTGATTTGTTCAATCGCATTGACCGCCTGAGTCTTCAATTCATCCGAATCTGATGTTTCGGCAATCAGTTTCAGATGCGGCAGCGGCTCATAATAGCCGATTTTGCCCAACGCACGGACAACTTCAATCTTGATCGCTACGTCATCCATCTGCAAAGAGGCTACCAGCGGGCGAATCGCGGAACGACCAATCTTCGGCAGCGTTTCGGTAATATAGGAGAACTCATTCTTGCGGGTTTCGTCGCCCAAAGCCGACAACATATAAGGAATGGCGTATTCGCCGGCGTTGCGGAGACGTTCTTCAGCCGCCAGACGCCCGCGAATCGTGGTGCTGAGCCGTTTGATTTCTGCGACGATGATTTTCGGGTCGGTTCGACGGATATACCGGCCCTGTTCGATCAAATCAAGAATTTGACCGCTGACTTCGCGCAACTGGTCACTATCGGAGTGCATTTTCAGCAATAAACGATAGCCCTGTGCGTTTTTCTGAGCCAATTCGAGCAATTCAACCGGGTCGGCCTGGTCGGCAATGAGCTGCTCACCATGGCTTTTGGCCAGTTCAAAACGCCCGATGGCAGTGTAATGAAGAAAATCATTCCAATTTTCCTCAACGGTTGCACCAAAAAGGCCGCAAGACAACAGCAAAACCGCCGCGACTGCCAATTTCAAAGAACTTTTGTTTTCCATCGATAATCTCCACTATAAATGATTCCGGTCGTTTCTCTTAAGAGAAAACATAACTTCGTTATTCAAAAGCACTTATCGACATTTGGTCCGAATAGACCGAATGCGTTCGTCCCATTATAAAGGCCTCTTGGAAGCTGTCAATTAAAAACCACCCCTATCATACTGATAATCCCGATTTTAGCCGGTAAAACCGTACAAATTGTGCAACCGGATGTACTCTATCACCGCTTGCGGTAATAAATCCGACGGAAATTGCCCATTCGCCAGTTCCAGGCGAATTTGCGTGCTGCTGATATCAATCAGCGGCGTCTGAACAACGTCACGAGCCAGTTTTTCAACCTGATCGGCCCTGAGTACCCCCATAAAGCGGTTAAATTCAGGCTTCGGATACCCTGCGCGATACATTACGGTAACCCGACACGCATCCAGCAATTCGGATACCTTATACCACTTGTCAAAATCGTTTAACTGGTCGGCGCCGATCAACCAGTGCAGGTCCGTGCCCTCTCCAAGCTGCTCTCGAAAAAAGTTTATTGTATCCAATGTGTAACTCGGCGCCGGTCGATTTAATTCACACTCGCTAACCGAAAATGAAGGATCATTTTGGGTTGCCTGGCGAATCATTTGCACACGATGTTTTCCATCAACAGGCGAATCCGTTTTATGCGGACTGCGCCGCACCGGAACAAAGATCAACTGCCCGGCATTAAGCTGACAAAAGACATCGCGCGCGACACGCAAGTGCCCGTTATGTATCGGATCAAATGAACCGCCAAACAAAATGGTTTTTGCTTTTTTCAACACCGGCAATCTTAACAAAAAACTGTTAAAACCGCACATGTTTTTTTAACAAGGCAAGGAAATTTTCTTAAAAATACAAAATTTTTTCAAGTTTTTTTCTTGCATGAAGAACTTCATAATAACGCGGAAAAAGAAAGCAATCACTTAAACACAATCGCTTACTTTGCAAAACACTGTAAAAAATAAAGTTACAAAATTTTGCACTCCAGCATAGGTTTCAATGCAATATTCGATTTTCAGTTTTTTTTAAACAAACATACCAAACACTCTTAATACAGTTTTATATTGAAGGAAACTATCACTCGATAAAAACCGGCAACCTCATTAACAGGGCTGTAAACTCACTTTTTATAAAGGATTCGCATGAAATTTGTCGATAAAGGTGTATAATATACGCAATTGTAATTCGAACGTAAAAACGAAACGCCAAGATCCTTTGAAAGGAGGTGACAAACATGGCCAAAAAGAAAGCTGCGAAAAAGAAAGTCGCAAAGAAAAAAGTAGCTAAGAAAAAAGCTCCTGCGAAGAAGAAAGTTGCTAAGAAAAAAGTAGCTAAGAAGAAAGCTCCTGCGAAGAAGAAAGCTGCAAAGAAAAAAGTAGCTAAGAAGAAAGTCGCAAAGAAGAAAGTTGCTAAGAAAAAAGTAGCTAAGAAGAAAAAAGCAACGAAGAAAAAAGCTGCTAAGAAGAAAGTCGCAAAGAAAAAAGTAGCTAAGAAGAAAGTTGCAAAGAAAAAAGCCACGAAAAAGAAAGCAACCAAGAAAAAAACAGCCAAGAAGAGAAAATAGTGGACGATAAGTTCCACAAACAGTGGTACACAAAAGGAAGGTTTCTCATCCACGTCGAAACCTTCCTTTTTTTATGACATATCACACCCAAACACCCCCTATTTCATCGTCTATAGGTTATTTTCAGGCTTTTCACTCTCATACCCCCTCCAAAGTTCGCTTTTTTCGCTATTTTTTAGGCCTAAATACTTTGCAACCGGCGTACATTCGGTATATAATCCCCTAAAGCTGTGTAACGTCGGGTCTTTGCGCAGTTTATGAGCGGCTTTGCCGCATCGCAGCCGGGTGGGATCAAAGGTTCGCCTCCACCGGTGTCTATTTGGCATGAAACGGGATTCATTGCTCGTATTAGAATGAAATTAAGGAATTATTCGAGTAATCTCTAAATAGGAAGTACAAAACATGGCAGAAGATTTTTACACAATGCAGGAAGTGATGGAAAAACTGCGCCAATCCGAAGAACAGGTACAGGATTTGGTCAAGCAGGGCAAACTTCGTCAGTACATGGACTCCGGCAATCCTATGTTCAAGACCGAAGACGTCAATGAACTGGCCGAGGAAATCGTCGGTATCGACATCTCTTCGACCGGTCTTGACCTGGGAGGTTCGGCCCTGGAACTGGCTGAAACCGGCGATCTTGACTTGGGCGGAGCAGACCTGGAATCAGCCGAAACCGGCGACGTTGAGGATTTAGTCGGCGACCTGGATCTGGGTGGGGATTTGGAAATCGCTGAAGAAGCTGAAGAAGCAGTTGGCGATGCGGAAGCAATGGATGCTTCTGAACTGAATCTGGCGGAAACCTCGGAAATTCAGTTGGAACCGGATGAAGAACCTGCTGACAGCCCCGAACTGAAAGATCAAACCAGTGAAGGTGGCTTTGGACTGAGCCAAATGGGCGATTTGACCATGGCTGATACCAATGTCGGTACAGTTGGCATCAACATTCTCAGCGGCACCGAAGATGCTTTTAAGCTGACCGAAGATACGAAAGCCGAAACCATGTCGGCTGACGCCGAAGAGATTGAAGAACTGGAAAGCCTCGATGCCGACTCCAATATGGAAAGTTTCGGCAGCGGTTCCGGTCTGCTGGACTTGTCATTACAAGCTGATGATACCTCGCTGGGTGCGGTTTTGGACGATATTCTGCCGGCTGGTGCTGAAGAGGCCGGCGGCGGAGACCTCCCGGTTGACCAGATTGGCATAGGCGATGAAGCGGAAGACCTGCTAGCCGAGCCGGCCATGGCTGAGGCAGCGGAACCTGCCGCTGCAGAACCTGCGGCTGCACCGGCCGCAGCCGGTGCTCCGGCGATGCCCGCTCAAAAAATGGTCGCGGTCGCAGAGATTGACCCTCGCACGAACCTGTTCGGCATTGCGATGTTCCTGCCGCTGGCAGCGATTATTCTGGTCGGTATCATCCTGACCGGTGCGATGCAGGGCATCAACCCGTCACTAATGAAAGTTCTGACGGAAAAAGAAATCGGCCAAGTCGGCTTGTTCTGGTACGTGTTGGGCGGTCTGGCCATTTTTGCGGTTCTTTTCTCCCTGTTTGCTTCAGTCGGCGGTGGCACCGGCGGCGGAACCGGACGGGCAAAAGCTGCGAAAAAGACTAAAAAGCCCAAGGCTAAAAAAGAGAAAAAGCCTAAAAAGAAGAAAAAATAGGCTTCTTTGCCTGATGGCAACCGTCAAATGTCGGATTAAAAGCGAAATTGAGCCGTTAAACGCATATTTTTTATGCCAAAGGCGGCTTTTTGCCGACATAACGTCTATGGAATGCAACCGTTTGATGGTGCGAAAATTAAAGGATTGACCTTCGTCAGAAAGGGTATCGTTATGAGCCGGAGCAAATGTTTAATCACAGTATTGGCATGCACAATGATTCTGTTCACGGTCGGTTGTGAATGCGGACAAAGCGTAAACGACCTGAAAGCCCAAAACCGCATCCAGCAGCAGCGTATTGCGGATTTGGAAAGTGAATTGGGCTTGTGCAACTCGGAATTACAGCAAAAACTGCAGGACTTGCAGAATCTTTCAGGCACCAGTTCGGCGGATATGGAAGCGAAGAACGCCCTGATCGCAGCATTGGAAGCGGACATCGAAAAGAAAAAAGCGATGATCGAACAGATGAAGGCCCAAATGCTGACGGCTGGCGCTCCCCTGCCGCCGGAAATGAACATGCTGCTTCAGGAATTCGCCAAAACCAGCGAAATGATCGATTTTGACGAGGCTACCGGGTCATTGAAGTTCAAAAACGACCTGCTGTTTACCCCCGGCAGTGACCAGGTGACCGCAAACGCGGCAACATCGCTGAAATCGCTGGCCGGCATTATGACCAGTGCCGAAGCCAAACAATTTGACATTGTCATCGTCGGCCATACTGACGATGTGCCGATTAAACGCCCTGCCACCAAGGCAAAGCATCCGACCAACTGGCATCTTTCCGTCCACCGTTCAATCGGCGTTATGACGGTACTGAACAGCAGCGGCATCGCTTCAGAACGTATGGCCGTTAAGGGCTACGGTGAATTCCGCCCGGTCGCCCCGAACAAGCCCAACAAAGGCGGCAACCCTGCCAACCGCCGGGTCGAAATCTTTATTCTGCCGGGACAATCTTAATCACTTGAGTTGACAGCTTCGAGGACAACAGGAGAACACATGGCGGAACGAACACTGATTATCATTAAGCCGGATGCGGTACAGCGGCATTTGGTCGGTCAGATTCTCTCGCGGTTTGAAACCAAAGGTCTCAAAATCGTCGCCGCCAAGTTCATGCAGATTTCAAAAGAGCTGGCTCAAAAGCATTACGCCGCCCATGAAGGCAAGCCGTTCTTTAAGGGCGTGGTTGAGTTTCTGTCCGCCAGCCCGGTGATGGTATTGGTCCTGGAAGCTGACGGCGTGATTGCAATGAGCCGCAAGCTGATGGGCAAAACATTCGGTAACGAAGCGGAACCGGGCACCATTCGCGGCGACTTCGGTGCCTGTCGCGGTTTTAATCTTGTCCATGGTTCGGACAGCCCGGAATCGGCTGAATACGAAATTGGCCTGTACTTCAAGTCCGAGGAAATCGTCGATTATACATTTGCCGATGACCACTGGCTCTACGGCAGCAACGAATAAGACACCCTGCCTTAAGGTAATATTCCAAAGCCCCTGAATAAGGGGCTTTTTTTGTGCCTTCTGGTATGGTCAATTTAAGAAAACATGATAGCAGTACCGCAGACGGCAACGACGGCGCCGATGATTTCTCGGACATTGACCTTTTCCTTAAACAGCACCACGACAAACGGGATAATCAGAACGGGGACAATCGAGATAATCGTACTGGCCACGCCGGTTGATGTGTGCTGAACGGCCAGCAGCGACAAATACACACCGAGAAATGGTCCAAATACCGTTCCCGTCATCAAGAATATCATGGCCCGGCGATTTCTGAATGCCGCCGCGAACTGTCTCCATGCACGAAAGTGAAAAAACAGCAATGAAAAACCAATCATTCCCGCAATGATACGGATATGCGTTGCGGCGAAGGCATTATATTCGCCCATACCGAACTTACTGAGTACCAATCCGACCGCCTGACCCAACATTCCAAGGCCGGCAAACAATATTCCCTTAATCGGATGCTTCAGTTCTTTGCTGCCGTCTTTGCGTGTCAGGATAACCGTCGCGACGCCACCTGTTGTCATCGCCATGCCGATGCAATGATTCAATGTCAGCGTTTCACTTAAGACCAGATAACCCAACACCGCTGTCACGGGCGGTGCCAAAGCCATAATCAGCATGGAGGTCCGCGACCCGATAACGACAAACGCTTTGAACAGGAACAGATCGCCTATCACAAAACCAACAATCCCTGACAAAGCCAGCCAAAACCAGGCACTGGAGGGCGCATCGGTCGGAAACGCCCTGCCCCGAAAAATCAATGAAAAGACAGCAAATAAAACAAATGCTCCGTACAGCCGGATCAGATTTACCGACAGTGAGCCAACCCGCTTGGAGGAATACTCAAAACATAAGGCGGTAACCGTCCAGCACAACGCTGTCAATAGAGCCGCAAGCGGGCCGATTTTGATTGCTGCCAACATCAAGGTCATTTATGGAGTTTTCTGTTTAATATGGATATTAGCTGACGATAATACTTTACTACTGGCACAAGTCAATAAAAACATACCTCAATATCCTGAAAATAAGGACAGCATTCTCCAGAGTGCAAATATAATCGGATAAAAAATTCCTTGATATTTTTTAGATTTTCCTTGAACAAGCATACCCCCGTGGGGTATATACCCTATGGAACGAATATGAATACCGTATTATTAATGGAAAGAGTAACATTATGGCTAAACATCCTGATCATTCTAAAAATTTAGTCGCACTTCGACGTATTGAGGGACAGGTCCGCGGCGTCCAGCGTATGGTGGAGGAAAAGCAGTATTGCGTGGATATTCTCACCCAGATACGCGCGATCAAGGGGGCACTGGGGAACGTCGAAAAGAAGATATTAGAGCGACACTTCCGACATTGTGTTAAGGATGCCATCACCAGCCAATCCGAGTCAGACACCGATGAAAAAATCCAGGAAATCATCCGCTTGTTTGATAAGAGGATATAGCGATGAAAACTCAACCAGTTTTAATCTGTTTTGGGCTATTGGGAATATTGCTTTTCAGTCATACCGGACATGCGGATGAGTTTTATAAAGAACTCAATCTGATTGGCGGCTACTCCAATACGCGTGACTGGGTGGGAACCAATGGAAAAGGTCAGAAAAACTCGGTTGGTTTTGAGTATTTCAAAATCTTCTCCGACGAGTACGGCGACACACTGAAACTGAATCTGCAATTGCGCTTTGCCTACGATTCGTTAGCTGATTCTGATGACGCTTTCGGCATTGAAGTGCATAACGCCTGGCTGGAATATAAACTCGGACTGGGGCGAGCCATCCGATTTGGACATTTTGACACGGCATTCGGGCTGGAACCCGTTTTGGATACGCACAGCAGTTTGCTGCAAACGCTGGCGTTTGACAACATCGGCTTTAAAAAAGACTGGGGCGTCGGCTATCGCACGTACTGGGGTGACTTTGATATCGAGATGGCCGCTCAGTTCGGTTCCGGCATGGGGATTCGCTACAAGGACCATAACTATCTGCTGAGTACGCGCATCAGCTCAAAAACTGAAAGCGGTACCGAATACGGCATCTCTTTCCTGCACGGTCAAACACTGCAAAGCCGTCAGTCCTGGACTATCCCAGTGGCGGACCTGGTTTCGGACAAAAGCATCCAGCGCAATCGCATGGGAGTGGATATGCAAAGACCACTGGGGCCATTTCGACTGCTAAGTGAATTTGCCATTGGAGACGATGAAGGTACAACCGTTGGCGGCGGCATGGCTCAACTGGAGTATGACCTGCCTGAACAGGAAAACACAACCCTGAAGTTTCAAACGCTAGCCTGGTATGACGAATGGAACAACAGCGACACATTAAAACTGACACTGTCGCCGGTACTCGAACATCGGCTGTCTTCGACCTGGACATTTCGGGCGGGGTATTTTCATGACTTGTACCATCCGGACGATAATGAACAAGCCTTTTTGATTCAGCTCTATTACTTTGGAAAATGATTTAGTCATGCCGGGCTTGTCCCGGCATCCAGACAGTGACGCACTGGACCCCGGATCAAGTCCGGGGTGACACAGAGAGAAAGATTGGATGAGATAATGAAGATGAAATTAAACCGAACCATCATACTTGCCGCCGCCCTATTGCTGTTGAAAGCATCCGCGGTTTATGCGGCAGTCGGCTGTACGCTGACGGACCCGGACCGGGATATCCGGCGGTTGTTCTCGAAAGCGACCAACTACAAAACGGAATTTTTCTCAATCAAGGAAAACGGCGGCCCGCCTCTGCATGCTGAAATAGAAAAGAAGCTCGGAGATAAGCTGGACACCGTCTACGAAACGGATGACGTCCCCTATGCGTACTACACAGTACTGCAGGGTAAAACCGTTATCGGCTATGTGCATGGCGTCAATCAAAAGGGCCGATTTGGCGGAATGCAGCTTATACTGGCAACCGATACCCAGGGGAAAATCCTGGATTTCTATTACCAGAAGCTCACCTCGCCGGAAGCGAAAGCATTTCGAAATAAGAAATTCACAAAGCAATTCGTCGGCTTAACGCTCAAAGAGTTTTACACAACGGATATCTCAAAAAAAATTGCCGACCCGAGTAAAAGCAATGCCCGAGATTATCAGTCCACACTGCGGGGATTGAAAAAAAATCTGATTATCTATGACATTTTTAAATTGAATCGAAAATTTGACCCGGTTTTCAAAAAACAACAGGAATCCAAAGAAAAACCGGAAACAGAACAAAACAAATCAGGAGAGAAAGAATCATGAAAAAGACACTTATTTCCATAACACTTGTTACAGTTCTAATGGCATTGATCTTGGCCGGCTGTGGTAAAAAAACCGGCGAAGTGTATGGTGAGCCGATTGGAAACCGACAAACCACCCACTTAAAAGAAGTGCTGACCGAGCCGGACAGCTTTAAGGACAAGACGTTAACCGTTGAAGGCAAGATCGTGCGTCAATGCCCAACGGGCTGCTGGTTTGACATTCAAAGCGATACGGCGGTCATGCATGTAGATATTAACCCTTCCGGCTTTGCCCTGCCGCAAAAGCCGGGTAAAACGGTTCTGGTGGAAGGAAAGGTCAGCGTTGAAGGCGACCAGGTCGAAATCATCGGAACAGGAGTGGAAGTCAAATGAATACGTTATCGATTGCCGTTAAAAATTTGCGGCGAAAAAAAATACGCTCGGTGCTGACGATTGGCGGCGTTTCCATTGCCGTCGCGGTACTGGTGAGCCTGATGGGTTTCGATAAAGGCTATCAGCAGTCACTGACGAGCAATATTGACCGGATGGGTTATCAACTGCTGGTGACCGCCAAAGGCTGCCCGTACGAAGCGGCCACGATGATGCTCAAAGGCGGCGGCGGGCTGCGCTATATGGAACAGGACGCTTACGATCAGATTCGCAGTGACCAACGCATCGAACAGATTACGCCGCAGCTTGTGGCAACAGTTTTTGACCCAGACCGGGCTGAGGGCGAAGGCGGGTTTGTCATGTTTATGGGCATTCACGATTCGTACATGAAGCTGAAACCGTGGAACAAATTCAAAAGCGGTGGCTGGTTCAGCAGCCCTGACGCTGACGAGGTCATTATGGGCTTTGAAGCGGCCGAGCTGGAACAGCGAAACGTCGGCGATGAAATCTTTATCCCCGGCAAGAATAAGATCTTGAAAGTCGCCGGCATTTTTGAGCGGACCGGCACACAGGACGACGGGATTGTCTTTATGCCACTCCAAACCACCCAGCAGATTTTCGGCCTGCCGGGTAAACTGACCGGTGTAGGCATCAAACTCAAAGACATCCAGACCATCAGCAAAGTCGAAGAGGATTTGTATGAGGTTCCGGGTATTCAGGTTATCAGCATGGCTCAGGTGCGCGGCACGATTTTAAACCTGATCGCCTCGGCAAAGATCATGGCCAATTCCATCGCAGTGATCGCTATTTTTATCGCGGTCATTGGCGTCATTAATACGATCTTGATGTCGGTCTTTGAACGAACACAGGAAATCGGCATCCTCAAGGCGATGGGCGCTTCGCGGTTTCAAATCTTTAGGCTGATCTGGGCGGAAACGATTTTGATTTGCAGCCTGGGCGGTATCATCGGTAATATTGTCGCCTTAACGGCCAGCCGGGCCGTGGAAGCAATAATTGTCAACATCCTTCCGTTTACACCGTCGGGGCCAATTGTCGTTATTTATCCGGCATTACTTGTGTATGCCCTGGCCGGAGCGGTTGTACTGGGACTGATCGCCGGATTGTATCCGTCATGGCGTGCGTGCGCGATGGTACCGGTTGAAGCGATTCGACGAGGAGAATAACAATGAATAGAACGATCGTAAAAGCAGAAAAGCTGAGAAAAGTATATCATTTGTTTGCCGAGGAAATCGCCGCGGTCGATGGCGTTGACCTGGAGATTACCGCAGGCGAGTTTGTGTCCATCATGGGACCATCCGGTTCCGGAAAGACGACCCTGCTGGATATGATCGGCTGTCTGGACTCCATTAGCGATGGTACACTAGAGATTCTCGGCGAAGATGTTTCCTCAACACCTGAAAGCCAACTGGTGAAAACACGCCGAGGACAAATCGGATTTATCTTTCAGGACTTTTCACTGATTCCCAGCCTGACCGCACTGGAAAATCTGCAACTGGGGCTGTTTTTAGCAGGCAAGCAGACGAATCGCCAAAAATGTCTGGAAATGCTGGACAAGGTGCATTTGTCCCACCGCTGCAACCATCTGCCCAAACAGATGTCCGGCGGTGAACAGCAGCGCGTCGCCATCGCCCGGGCACTGGTCATTGAGCCGGATTTCCTGCTGGCGGATGAACCGACGGGACATCTGGATACGGCGACGACACAGACGGTTTTTGCATTGCTGAAGGAAATTAATGCTCAACAGAATCTGACGATTATCCTGGCCACGCATGATGCGTCCATTGGTTCGCAAACCCAGCGGACGATCCTGCTGAAAGACGGGAAAATCGCCTCCTGATGCTCATGCTGCCATAACTTTTTAATTTTAAAAGAGTTACAGTTTAGCCGCCAGTGTTTCCCGAAGCACCGGCGGCTTTCTTTTCATACCAAACTTCTATTATTAGTTAAAAAACGGCTGTTTTGCCGGTAAAAAAGTGCCGATGATTCCATTGAACCGGAAGGGGCAATTATGGTAGAATAGAGTGGGTGTAACAGGAGTTTTTGGAGTATTTTTGATACCATTACGCAAGACAATCACTTGGCTGCAACCAGCACGCAGGTCAATCCCCCTGCTGGGGTGGGCGTGTATGCTGTTATCGGTCTGGGCCGCGGCGGCAAATACGGTTCCGCTGGAACCAGCGGCGCTGGATTACACCGGCATTCGTGAGATAACTTCGGCCGACCCCAACCTGACCGGCGACGGTGTATTGATCGCCGCCATCTGCCGGTCCATGACCTATCGTAATGAGATTCCGCTCAATGACTACCGGTTTAACATGGATCATGACGCTCTGTATCGGGGCGATGTGGCATTTGAAGATAACTCGGACGGTCGGTTCGGCATCTCATCTCACGCAACCGCCATCGCGGGACTGTTGATCGGGCAAAAGGACAATGCCAAGCACCCGACACTTGGAACATTCAATTATCGCGGTATTTGCCCTGATGCGGCGGTCGATGTTTATGAGTTTCACCGGTTTGGATTGTACCTGTATGAAAAAAGGGCTTTTGAAGCTGACATCATCACATTGAGCCTCGGCGAGAAATATGAAGACTGGTGGACGCGGGCGTTGGATAATCTGGCGGCCCGTGATGATCGCATTCTTATTGCCAGTACCGGTAACGGGCAGAGTGATTATCATCTGCTGTACCCAGGTGCGGGCGCCAATGCCATCGGTGTCGGCGTCATTGACGCAGCGGTGGATGAAAACGGCAAACTGAGCCTGCAAGAATTTTCGGCACCTTCGGCTGATCATTCCAGCAGCGGCCCGACGGATAATAATCGCTGCAAGCCGGATATTGTCGCGCCGGGAACGGCTATTGTGCCACTGCACAACAGCCCGGCGGATTATACGATTGAGAAAAACTGGTCATCACTGGCCGCTCCCATTGTCAGTGGAACTGCCGCCCTGCTGCTGCAAAAGGCGTATGCGGATCCGACTCTTTCAACCGACATTGACCGGCCGGGAAAAAATGCTCTTATCAAAGCAATATTGCTGAACTCCGCCGCCAAGCTGCCCTACTGGCACAAAGGAAATATCAGCAGTGACGATGATACCGCCGCGCCGCTGGATTATACGCAGGGCACCGGGGCATTGGATGCGGTTGCCGCCATGAAACAGTTGACCGCCGGCCGCCAGCGGCCCGGTAAGGTCAATACAACCGGCTGGGATAATCGTGTATTGAACGCCGAAAAGGACCGCTTTGATTATATCATTGATGCCGCCGAGCCGAATCAGATGCTGACGGCGACGCTGTGCTGGAACCGTGTCTATAAAAATGAATTTCCCTTCAAACATGACCTGAAAAAGGACACTGACCTGCGGCTGGAGTTGTGGGGTGTCGATCCGAATGAGGCTGTTGAAGATACGCTGCTGGATGTCAGCGACAGTATCAATGATAATGTCGAGCATATCTATTTCCGCTGCGGTGATAGTTTTGCGGCCTATCGTATCTGCGTGCGATTTAACGAACAGCAGGAACTCACGGATACCACACGCCAGCGGTTCGCAGTCGCCTTTCGAGTTACTGAAGATACCGCCACAGGAAATCGCTGGTGGCATGACCTCAACGGCGACAGTCGAGTCGATGGGATGGACCATCTCGCCCGGCAGTTAATTGATTCGAAAATTGCCGGCCAAATCGCCCCGACCTTTTTACAGCAGGCCCTAAAACTTTCCGCTGAACGCCTCGCCCTGCTCCAAACCCACTGGGCCGACTGGAAACCCTATTTAACCGACTTCAAAAAGACCTCTGAGTAAATGCATCATTATTGATGCCGGATTTTCTTTCCCCATGTTCTTCATGGTAAAAAACAACCCATGAAAATCTGCGTTAATCTGTGTCAAAAATGAAAACCGAAAGCCTCCCGCAACGCGCATAAAAAAAGGCCCTGCCAAAGCAGCGCCTTTCATGTTTATGCCTGTCATTGAATTAGGCAGGAACCACGTTGTTTGCACATGGGCCTTTTTTGCCTTCGCCGACTTCATAGGTCACCTTCTGGTTTTCGTCCAGAGTGGCATAGCCCTCTGTCTTGATTTCTGAATGATGGACGAACAGATCGCTGCCGCCGTCATCCGGAGTGATAAAACCAAAACCTTTAGTTGCGTTGAACCATTTTACTGTACCTGTACTCACTGTACTACTCCTTGGCCCGGTTATGGACCGTTTAACTATATCTCTCGTTTCATGGGAAGAATATTTCTGAGAGATGAAAAAATAAACTTCTTATACTGGTCATTATTATCGGCCAAACGAGTAACAAATGCACCATAAAAATAAAATATTCTTCCTCGCCTGCCCCGCAAACCTTCACAACTCCCCCATAAACATCTTTTTTGGGATTATAATGCGGTTTTTTTCATGATCCCCAGACATTGTAATAATCGAAAAAATAACAACTTTTCCGCCGCACCGTCACAAAGAATGTACTAATTTCAGATATTCAAAATATCACACCTGTTTGCGAGCTTAATAAATCCTGCGAATCATCCACACTTTGGCAAGACGACAAATGGCCGATGTCAATGCCAAGACGGGATGCCGATTGAGATAAGTTCAGCCGCAGGAGTTGATTGCTCGACTCGCACTAAGGGCATTCGCAGTTCAGGCGTCATGTGTGCCATCACAAGCTCATAGCGTTTTAAGTCTTTATTGTATTGAGTGATGATTTTTTGTTTACGATGCGCATAGACAAATCCCAATTCATTCTCCAGTGGTATAATTTCAGAAGGCCCTTCTCGTTTTATCCATTTCCCATCCTGCTCCGGAGACAGATGAACAGAATAATACTTGCCCTTCTCTTTTCGGATTTCCATGCGATAATACGGAAACCATTGCGGCTGGTAGTAACCCAAAAAACCATCGTTTGTTTGCGGGGCCGGTGCCGTTGAATCCAGTATAGATGACGGCTTGTCAATCCTTACCATCGGGCGCGGGCCGGTATTATGCGGAGCCTCTGACTCACTGGTGAAATTTTCGGACTGTGCATCGCGGATAATTATAAAGTAATTGCCATCCGGGCGACAACCGATGGTTGTTCCGATCATACTGGTCTGTAATGCCCATTCCAGACCGCCGGGACATTTTTTGAATGGAATCTCCATGCCTCGACAGACCGAATAGTAAGTATCCTTAATTTTGAATACCGGGATAATTGTTCCGGGATTGGCGTTTTTACGCTGCGGTTCCTGAATTCGAAAATACCCGGTTAGCGGATCATCTTTCGCAGAGACACTTTTGGGGACGATTTTTCCGTCAAGCTCTTCGGGAAAGGTATAGTCCAGCAATTGCAGCTCATACGGTTCGCGATGCCGTAAAATACACACGATGACACCACTGTCCAAAACCCAGTATTCGGTGATGTGGCCGGCCCGTTTTTTGAACCAGGTATCGGTCGAGGTAAGCTGCTTGAGGACAAGATGGTTCGCCTTAAACGTTCCTGCCGGAACTGTGATGACTTCTTTCCCGGCATGCGTGATCTGGATGGCGTAATCGGCAAGTGCTTCCCCTGAATTGTCCCAATCGTACACATGAAATTCTTTGGACTGGCCCGGTTCAAGATTCAAGCCTCGCAGAAAAATGTTGTCGGCACAATATGAGTCCGGTCGGGTATTTGGATTGTAGTAAGCACCGCCGGGAACTGAAAGTTTCTTGTCATCGCAATCGGCCCGCACACCGCGACGGGTCAGCAGCACCTTTTCACCCTGCAGCTCAAGATTGATGTTGTATGCCCCATCCTTTCCGGTTTGATAGCTTTTCAGCCGACCGCTGGTGTCACCGGAGGCAAGGTCATAGCTGCCCATCCACAGTAAACGAGCCAATGCTGTGAGGTTCCCGCCTTCACCCTGTTTTATCCAAAGTTCGCCGGGGGTATCAATGTCACGGTTCCGGCTTCGATGGCGATAGCGGCCGTGGAAAATCAGCTTTCCCGGCAAGTTTTCCGCCTTGAACGCGGGATTCTTGATATCTTCTAAGCTGGTAGCGGAATGCTTTGGGCGAGATAATGATTTGAATTCCAGGTGCCCGTGGTTTTGATTGCTTGTGCTGTCATGGGCAATATCACCCTGACCCTCATCGAATTTCCAATACGCCGCCAATCCAGCAGAATCTGCAGCGACCGATTGATTCATGTTTGCCTCGATCTGTTGTTCGGTCCGGGCGACATTCCAGATGCGTACCTCGTCAATCATCCCCTTGAAATATTCATTGCCGAATATGCCATACCCGATATACAAATCAATCGGTGAATGCCTCAAATCTCCCGGTCTGTGAGTTTGCTTATCAATTAATCTGCCATCCACATAGAAAGCGACATACTCTTTCGCATAGACTCCTGCAAAATGATGCCATGTGCCTGTTCGCTCAGTATGCAAAACATTGTCCGCGGCGCGAATCGTCCTTGGGCCATTGGTGACACCGTCAAAACGAATCTGCATTCGCCTGTCACCCTGGTCAGCAGCAAGAAGATAGCCAGGCTTCAAACCGCCGGCCTTTCTCAGCAAGCGGCTGCAATACTTTTGCGGCCCGTCGATCCATGCCCACAATTCGATAGTCATTTCCGTTTTCGGTTCCAGGGACGGATGATTAGGAACTCGAACAAAGTTACTGACGCCATCAAACTCCAACGCATAGCCGCTGGGGCCTTGCTCATCGTCAACAGATATCCATTGCGGCTGGTTGCCTGAAGCTTTATCGACATCAACCTCAGCCATCAATTGAGCTGCTGTAAGAAAGGTCGATAGCAACAGCCCAATCACCACGAGGCTCAACGTACGCGTCACTTTCCAGATTTCAATTTGAACATTCATGGACTTTCTCCTTTTTGTCAATGCTCCACGTTTATTCATGACCTCTTTCATAGAAAATGCCGGCTGTCAAGTATACTTCTTCTATTCCTGACAGCCGGCAAAAACATTTATCGTCGAGCTTTATAGTCCTGCCAGAGGTCGAAAATGACTTTCGGGTCGCTCAGCCCCATACCTTCCAGATCCGGGGCGGTCAGTTTGAAATTGCCGTTACCCGGCTCGACAAATTCCGGTTCGACAATCACCGCGTCGGGGCTGTCACAGTTTTCCAGATCGGCTTGATTTTTCCAAAAGACGTTTTTACCAAATTTCGATCGGATAGGGTCGGACTTGCCTTCTTCCTGATGGATGATAATGCCGCGAGGATTGGAACTGATGACATTATTACTTACGGCCAGCATCGAATACGGTCGGGCGGCAATGGCCGCGTAGGTCGATTTCAGAATCACATTGTTTTCGACTTTAAACTTACAGGCCGATATGCCGTCGATCCCGCTGGCGTTGCCAATCAACAGATTGTTAGTAATCGTGCCGGAACCGGATTTGTTGCCCAGATAGACACCGCGATTGCGATTGTTGATAATCAGATTATCTTTCATCGTCAGCTTCCCGCCGGTGGTACGAACGGCATGATATTTTGAGCCGGTTATCACGTTTCGCTCAACGGTGGCCTCGGCGCCGTTGTAAAGAATCACACCCTGATGGCCGCAGTCACGGATGAAACAATCGAACATTCGCCCCTGAGTGCCCTCACCATAGCAAACGACATAATCAAAGCCGGTGAAATCACAGTCAATCACATCCATTTTGGAAAAACCCATGGAGCGGATCGCGACCGGGCTGCGCTGCGGATTGCCAAGCGGACGAAACTTACAATCGGTAATAGTTGCTTCAGTATCCTTGACCGCAACCGCAAAAGGCATTTCATGCCGGTCGCTGGTCGCAAGCTGCCAGTTGATGTAAAGTCCGGAAACTATCACCTTGCCTTTACCGGCAGTGTCAATCATAATCGCCGGCTCATTAGCGGTGATATTAAAGATAACATCGCCGTGATCCATACAAACCAAATTCATGGGCTTGGTGATCTTTATCGGCTTATCATATGTCCCGGCCGGCACCGTCAACGTCTTGCCCGGCTTGGTCGCATTGATCATCGCCTGCAAATCGGAGCTGTCCGCCGATGCTGCCATCATGCCCGGTGCCCCTGCCCCCGGTGCTTCCATTCCCGGCATCATTCCATCCGGGGCACCCGTATCGCTGGACGGACGAATGACCGGACGAATCATCCAGTCGCCGGTATCAAATTCCTCAAATCCCTGTCCCGGCAGGCCGGTGTAGGAATTGCCGGAAGCTTCGGCGTCATAATGCACATACACACCCTTTCTCTGCTCAGCGTTAAAACCAAAGCACAGGTAAAACTGGTCGGGAAGCTGCGTGGTTTTGACACGCATTTTAACCCACTTGGGATTACCGCGTTTGAATGTCCCGTACGGCAATTCAAAGTCCGCAATCACTTCCTGGTTGACGTCACACAGCCAGACATGAAATTTTTCTTTTGGCGGCTGGGGATATCCGTAACGTGAGCCGTACAGCATCACCGCCACTATCTCGGATTTTTGCTCCGGCTCAAAATAGACCGCGTGCCCGCTGCCGGCAATGCTCTTTTTACCCGCTGACTTACCGTCATCATGGCCAATCGGCGCGGGTCTGGCAGCCGCCGTTAAAGTCGTTTCCACAATCGGCTCAACGACTTTTTCCACACTTGGTCTGGCGACTGACCTTGCGGACGTAAACGTCGTTGCCGCCAAAATCGCAATCACAACGAGGATCGGAATGGTCGAGGCCTTCTGGTTTTTGAATTTTGCGATCATGCTCATTCTCCTTTTCAATAGTGATTGATTTTCTGCGATTCCCGCCATTGCAGGGACGGTTCGCTGCCCAGCAAACCGCTGCAAAAATGCCAGGATCGTCGCTCCATACGCTTTAGGTTCATGCTCTTTTAACGTTGAAAGTGCCAGTTCGTCGCAGGCCAACTCGCGGTCTGCGTTGATGCGGCTCATCGCGAACCAGACCGCGGGATTGAACCAGTGCAATACCTGCACGACCGCCATCAGCCAGCCAATCAGGATGTCATGACGTTTGAGATGGGCCAGTTCGTGCAGAAAAACATAGCGAAGCTGATCCGGGGTCATCTCGTTCAGAATGCCGGTCGGCAGCAGTAAACGCGGCCGCAGGTAGCCGAACAGACACGGTGTTTTGACTTCGTCAGTTTCCACCACACCAACAACCGTTTGCAGGTCCAACTGGCCCTTACAGTCCTCCAGCAATTCCAGAATATCCTGTCGCGTCACCAGACGTCGACGCTTGATAATTCGCCACAACCGAAAGTTATTAGCTAATACCCACACGCTCAGCAGGCCCGCCCCGCCAAGCCACAGGCCGCTAAGCAGCTTTGGCCAGTCCATTGTCGCCACAGCCGGTGATGCCAATTCGACTGAATCAACCGCCGCCGTAGTGGTTTCCGGCCCGGTTGTTTCAGCCGATGCTGCCGGAGGAAGTGCATCTGTCGTATCAGTAGATGCGGCGACATTAGCATTGGCATTATGCTCCTCTGCCGTCTGCGGCGATGATAAATACTGTTCCGGCGTGACCTGCCGCGGAATCAGGTTAAAAACACTGAAAGCCGTCTGCACATTCAGCGGCCAGATTAGTCGTACCAGCAGCACCAGCCACAGCCAATACACCATCCGGCAGCGTAATTTCCCTTTGACCACTATCCGCACCAGCAGAATCATCGCCAACAAAATTGTCCCGTAAAATGAACTTCGGGCAAGCCATAAAAAGACTTCCTGAAGTGATTGCGGTATCGAAAACATTGATTGTGCTCCTTTCTATTCTATGAGCCTTCCTTTTGATTGAGAATGTCCTTGAGTTCTTCGATCTCTTTTTCTGAAAGCTTTTGGTCCTGCAGAAAAGCCGCCAACATGGGCTTAAGCGCCGCCGCTCCGGCACGCTCCAACAGCGACTGCGTTTCCTGCCGGACGCACTCATGCTCAGCCACCAGGGGGAAATAGCGATGCTGCCTGCCATCTTTTTCAAAATCGAGCGCGCCCTTTTTGTGCAGGCGTCCAATCAGCGTGCGAATGGTCTTGGGATTCCAGCCGGAATCGTCCAGCACCTCAACTACTTCATTGGCGGTCCGCGGCGACTTATGCCAGAAAACCTTCATGACAGCCCACTCAGCTTCCGTAATGTTCGGCATGGTACTCATAATGACTCCTCTTAATATTACATCTGTAATATTTCTAATTATTACAGCTGTAATCCATAAGTCAACAAGAAAATCCAAACAAAACTTAAATACGCATATCTCATTTCAAATAAAAGACTTAACAACACATTAATTTTAATTTAAGAATTATTTCGTCTTAAAAAAGCATTTTAATCCATTTGCAACTGCTTTAAACTCAATCAACCATTCAATGGATGACTACAAAATGCAACCACATTTATCACAGTGAAATATCCATTTTACAATCAGTAACACTTCGGCTACAATTAGCACAAATTACTTAGATAAAAGTGTTTTGCTTAAGGAGATTTCTTAGTGGAGCGTTCAATGTTAATAGCCAAGCCAGTTATATTATTCCTTTTGTCATGCCTTGTTTTGGTAATTGGATGCAATAACGACGATGGCAATGAAATTTACTATTCAGTTATCATCGAAAATGAAACAGAGTCTGTCTTGCATGAACTCACCTTGCATGATTGGCCGGGAGTTTCAGGAACGTTTGGCAGAAACAGTGGAATTACAAATCCTGTTCCAGACATAATAAGGATTACTTGGAAATCAGCAATTCAGGGTAAAGAAACAGAAGCCGAGGAGTACTTAAAAAAAATTACGCAAGATTTCAACAAACCTCTAAACAGGACATCAGATAATAGTAGAGGATTCTTAGCATTTGATGAAAGAGAAATATTCCCCACTGATCTATTTAAAACCCACGAGGCAACTCTAGTTCTAAAGGATAAAATTCCTCAAAAACCATGTGGTGACATCACAATCTCGTATATTGGTAACGAAGATTTTGAATTAGAATTTCAAAAAGATAATCGCGGTGCTACAAACTCTGACATGAAAGATGGAAATGTCACCATTAAAGACGGCATATTAGATCTAAGTTTCTCAAAGATTACTGACAAAGGATTGGATAGCTTTAAAAACACTGAACAAGTTAAGATATTAAATCTTACAGGAACTACTATTTCTGACCCAGGGCTTAAACACCTTTCTTCATATCCAAATCTTAAAGCAGCAGACTTAAAATATTTGCAGATATCAGGAAAAGGATTTGAAAATTTCAAGTCAGATAAGTTAGAATACTTGAACTTAGAGCAAAGCACCATAGAAAATCAATACTTGGATAATTTATCAAATTATAGAAACCTTGAAATCCTAATATTGATCAGAACAGACATCTCTGATATTTCAGGAATCTCAAATCTCAAATCACTTCAGATTCTGAATTTGGCTGCGTGCCCAATCTCTGATGATGGCTTAAAAAATATAGGACAGTTGAAAAACTTAGAACAACTTACACTTGTTCAAAACAATATTTCTGATAGCGGAATAAAGTACTTAACAGAACTTGAAAATTTAAAATCACTCCGTTTGGGAGCAAATAATATTACAGACTCTGCTGTACAAAAACTCTCAATAATGCCAAGTTTGCTTTACCTTGAACTGTCCGGTACAAACATTACTGACAAAGCCGTAGAATATCTCTTAAAATTTCCAAAATTAGAATCGGTCAATTTACGTTCAACAACATTGTCTGTTGAAAGCCTGAAGAAATTAAAGCAGCAACGCCCCAATTTGAAAATACTTTCATGGGAGGAAATTTAATTACTCGGCCAGAACAGCCCAGTCGAGGGTTTCGGCGTTGGAATTTGAGATACCGGTCAGGACGTGTTTGACCTGTCCGAACGTGACGGCTTTATCGCATCGCAGGCGGACGGTTTTATCCGTTGCGCCCTCTTTTCCCAGTGATTCGTCAATCGCCGCGGTCATCAGACGGGCAAGATCATCACCGGTGACATTGCCCAGCGGCTCACTGCCGACGGCATAGACGGCACCGCCGTTTTCGGCCATAATCGTGATCGTCAGCGGCTCTTTTTGGTCAACCGGGTCTTTTTGAGCGGATGCAATCTCGTCGGGTACCTCAACGCGAAACTGCTCGGCGGCGATGAACTGGCAGACCAGCATAAAGAAGATGATCAGCAAAAAGACCACATCAATAATCGGGGTCATGTCGAATGACTCGGCCTCAAACGAACGCTTTTTGTTCCAAAAACCAAGCATTTGTTATTCCGCCGCTTTGGCCGCGGGCTGCGGCTCGTTTTTGCGTTTGGCTATACGCGGCTTAGGCGTCTGGGACTTGAGCCGCTTTTGTTTTCGCCGGATGAATGTGCCTTTGGGCTGCTGCGGAACCTTTGCCTGGTTCGGTTTAGCAGCGGTCGCCTGCTGCTGAGGTTGGGGCTGGGCAACAACTTTAAAGCCCTTGGCATTGCCGTTGGCAAAAATGCGCGCCAGTACCGCCTCGGCTTCCAGCGACGCCTCGCTGACAAATGCTTCGATTCGTGTCTGGAACACGCCGTACAAAAATAATGCGGGTATCGCCACCAGCAGGCCCCAGAAGGTCGTCACTAATGCGATGGAAATCTTATCGGCGAGTAATTCATAACGCTGTCCTTCGGTGCCCTGTCCCAGCAGGTGAAAAGCCCCGATCATGCCGAAGACCGTTCCGAACAGTCCCACCATCGGCGCGACCGAACCGATGATCTGGCACCACTGAGCCTTTCGCATCAGGTGCATGCCGTTTTCGGCCAGCGACTCGGCAGTCAACTGGCGAATCATCTCGGACGAGGCTCCCATCTGGCGGCCCTGATCCATCGCCCGCAACAGTGCCCGGCTCAGCAAATCTTTTCGCCCGACAAGTTTATTGGACAATGACGCCGGTCCGTTTCGTAAAGCATGCGTGGCAATCTCAGTGGCAATGCCGGCCGGCAGTAGCCGCTTACGGCGAATCGTCACCAGTAAATCCAGTGCCAGATAGACAATAATAATCGACATTGGCAGCAGGATAAACCAGACAATCGGCCCGCCCTGGACAAAGAACTGCCGGAAAAATGTCTGCGCCGCCGAATCATCGGCCGCGGCTAAAACAGAATAAGCTATCCAACCTATATCCACACAAACCTCAAACTATTCATCATTTGTCACCCCGGCCCCCGAGCCGGGGTACAGAGCGTTGATATTTGGATGCCGACAGGAGCGGCATGACAAAACAAAGAAAATCAACTCACTCATAGCTACTTCACTTCCACAAACTCGCCGCCGGTCACTGCCGCCAGCACATCCAGCATTTTACGGTCGTTTTCCTGCGGCCAGAATCCTATGGTATGCAGAACCACCGCGGGTGCAAGCATTTTCCGGCGGGTCTCGATTTTTTCGACAAATTCCAGTGCCCCGTCGGCATCGAGGTCAAATCCGTCCGTCAAAAAATAAATCACCTCGGGCGACAGATTATCAGCATCACGCAGCCGCATCGCACGATCAAGCGCGTGGGCGGCATCGGTACTGCCGCCTGGACGGATGCGTTTTATCAGTTCCAATGCTTCGGATTTGGCAATCACACTGGCGGCCTGAAGTTTTCCTTCGCCGGTCATAAGAATCTGCCGGCCTTCGGTAAAAAACAGGACCGTAAACGCCTGTTGAGAATTGAGCTTTAAAATCGACTCCTTGAGCTGACTCTTAACGCGATACATCTGGCCGTACATACTGCCCGAACAGTCCACCACATAACAAATTCGCTGCACAATACTTTTCTGGCCGAAAAACTCCACCTCATGGGCCACCGGCTCCGTAAATGCTGGTGACGGCTCAATGGGTTCTGTGGTTTCAGGTTGCGGTTCGGGAATCGGCGTTTCATCTGCAACTAACGGCTTGGGCTGTGGTTTTTCCGGTTCGACCACCTTTTCAATCGGCTTGATTTTCGGCTTGGGTTTGGGCGTAGGCGTCTCAACGGCCTTTTCAATCATCTGCATGGATAACCCGCTGCGTGCCGCTGCGGCATCCGCCTGTCGGGCCGACAATTTCACCCCGGTAAAGACCGCCAGCGCAACGGCATGGACAGTCACTGAAATCACCAGTGCCCAGTACCGTACCCGTCCTTTGTCGGCTTCAAGCTGTCTCATATCCCCTGCCTTCTTGTACAAAATTCAAACAAGCCGCAAGCCGTCGCCGGGTTAATCATAAATGATGATTTCCGAAACGCCTGCCCGCAGCAGATTATAGACTTCCTTAACATCCTCGTTGTGCAGACGCACACACCCGCGTGACGACCGGGTTCCGATGGACTCCGGTTCTTTGGTGCCGTGCAATGCGAAACCGGTCCGTTTCTCGGTATTGATGTCCAGCCCTTCAATCGCAATCCAGCGATCACCCAGCGGGTAATCCGGATCGCTGCCGGAATATACTCTGCCGGTGTCTGGGTCGGTCCACTGGGGTCGGTTCGGATTTTTCCCACCGGATTTAACGCGCCAGCGGCCCGGTGGCGTTTCATGGCCTTCCTTGCCGATGCCCACCTTGTACGTCTTGACATAAGTGCCCTGCAGATATAAGTCCATCGTAAAGGTGCTTTTGTAAACGACCGCGTTAAACGGCCCTTTGATAACTTTGATCTTCTGGCCGGCCTGCAGTGCCTCTGGGCGCGGAAGACCGTTAATCTCCTGCAGAATTTCATAGGGTACTTTGAATCGCGAAGCGATCGTGCTCAAATAATCGCCCGGCTTGACGAGATAGTATTCGCTCAAGTTATCCGACTCGAACACTTCTCGGCCGAACAGCCATTTATCGGCCAGCTTGGTCATCTTTGTTTTGATCTGCGCCCGCAGCGAGTCACTTAACCGCTTGTCCAGGGCACCATTAAGCAAATCGCGCGTCGCAATAATCTTGCCGGCCTTGTCCAGTTCAATCGCCCGCTCAACCAGGGCACGTGCTTCATCGCTGCTTTCTACCGTCGGCGTATCGACGGTCGGTGTAGGCGGATCCGGTGTTGGTTCCGGTTGCGGTTCTACCGGTGTCACTTCCTCTGGTTCCGGTGTCGGTTCCGGCTGAGGCTCCGGCGTTTCCGTAGATTCATCGTCGGCGTCACCATCGTCTCCAGACATGATCTCGCCCACGGTTCGTTCTTCACTGCCGGTTTCCGGTGCTGGCTGCGGCTCATCGCCTTTGTAAAGCCTTGTGACGATGATAATGCCCACAATCAACACAATCAGGATGATAATAATATTTCGCAATTGACGCTGTTTGCCCTGCTTGTGGGTGCTGTAGGGTTTATACTTTCGTTTGCTCACGACAAACCTCCCTGTTTTATGTCTATACAATTAATCATCTCTTGTTCGGTCACAACGGCATGAACGGGAACATCCGTCTCATCATGCGGAACCGCGTCGCATAACTGCTGCGAAAATGCCACACCCCAGCGGGCGGCTCGCAGGTCATGGCCGGCAAAAAAGCGGTCGTAATAGGCCCCACCGCGGCCAAGGCGATTGCCGTCTCTGTCAAAGCCCAACCCCGGCGTAATCACCAGGTCGATATCCTCAAACGGCACTGGCGTGCCGTTAGTCGGATTGCGAAGGCCCTTTTGATCGGTGCTCAGCCCCGTGTCCAGCGATGTCAGCTCCACGGGTATCATGTGCCGCTGTTCCCAGGAAACCTTTGGCACCGCCACGGTCTTTCCCTGCTGCCATGCGTGCAAAATCAGCGGGGTCGTGTCCACCTCATGCGGCAGTGACAGATACACCATCACCACCGCTGCCTCATGAAAAACCTCTGAATCCAGAATATGTCGGCAAATCGCCTTGCTGGCGGAAATGCGTTCATCAGTGCTCATTTTCAGGAGCCGGGTCTTAATGTCATGCCGCAATGCGACTTTATCCATACTAAAAACCTCTATAAATAGAATAATTCCGATTAACTGCGCCGAAGCTGTTCTACCTGATTTCGCAGTTTTTGTAAATATTCGGCCACCAATTTTTCTCTTCCTATATTTTTCGGCTGGTAATAGGGTTTTTCGAGATTTTTTCCGAGATAATCCTGCGGAATGTAGCCTGTGGGGCTTTTATGCGGGTATTGATAGCCTTCGCCGTGGCCAAGCTTTTTGGCGCCGGCGTAGTGAGCGTCTCTCAGATGGGCAGGCACGGGAATGGTTCGGCCGTTATTGACATCGCTGCAGGCCTGCCAAATGGCATTGGCACAGGCGTTGGATTTCGGCGCGCAGGCAATATAGATCGCCGCCTGCGCCAGCGGAAGCTGAGCCTCCGGAAATCCGACAAATTCGGCGATTTGGACTGCGGAAGCCGTCAATATCGTCGCCATCGGGTCAGCGTTTCCCACATCCTCAGCTGCGCAAACCGCGATTCTTCGGGCGATAAACCGCAAATCCTCGCCTCCAACGATCATTCGAGCCAGCCAATAGACCGTCGCGTCCGGGTCCGAACCCCGCATTGACTTTTGCAGCGCACTGGCCAGGTCGTAATGCGTATCGCCGGAGCCGTCGTACTGGATAGCTTTTCTCTGGACCGATTCGCGAGCCACCTCGAGCGTCAGGGCGATTTTTTCGTCGTCAGCCCCTTTGACCTGTGACTTAACCGCCACTTCCAGCGCCGTCAGCGCCCGGCGGGCATCACCATCACAAATTTCAGCTAAAAACTGCAATGCTTCCAGGTCTGCGCTGATATTCATCTTGCCAAGGCCTTTTTCGGTGTCAGCCAAAGCTCGATTTAAAAGCCCTAAAATATCCTTAACACTTAACGCCTCAAACGCAAACACGCTGCTGCGGCTAATGAGCGGCGAATTCACACTGAAAAACGGGTTTTCCGTTGTTGCCCCGATCAGTGTGACAATGCCGTTTTCCACGTCATCCAGCAAAACATCTTGCTGAGCGCGGTTAAAACGGTGGATTTCATCGATAAACAGCAATGTCCGGGCACCGTTTGTGATAAGCCGGTCTTTAGCGGAGGCGATAATTTCGCGAACGTCCTTAACGGAGGCCGCGGGAGCACTCAAATAGTGGAATTTCGCCTCAATCGCCCCTGCGACAATGCGAGCCAGCGTGGTTTTGCCCACACCCGGCGGGCCGTAAAAAATCAGGCTGCTGACGGTACCCGCCTCCAGCATCCGCCGAAGCAGCTTGCCCTCACCCACAAAATGCCGCTGTCCGGCAAATTCGTCCAGCGTTGCCGGGCGCATCCGAACCGCCAGCGGCGCATGAGAGGCCAGCGTCTTCCGCTCGCCCGCACTGAACAAATTGTCCCCAAATTTCGCCATAGTCGGGCATTATAATCGAAGCGGCTGCCAAAGTCCACCGGCAATGAAACAGACAAAACAACCACCGAAATCACGGAATACCACAGAAAAAATTCCTACATTCCTGTATTCCTATATTCTTATCAACTTCATTTTGGACAAATCGAATCGCAGAACCACTGTGACAATGAATTCATCAAAAAGTATTTACGAAACCGTAATGATTTGTTATAGTACAACTTTTTAGCAGAGAACAAAGTCAGACAGATGTAAGTTAATGGAGAATTGTCCGAATGCATGACATTATGCCAATTTCTGAAACAGGCCACGCAAAACTGAAAGAAGAGCTGGTCAAGCTGGAAAAGGAAGCCGTCGAACTGCGAATCCGGGTCGAAGAGGCTCGCCAGCAAGGTGATTTAAGAGAAAACGGTGAATATATTTACGGCCGACAGAACCTCGGTTTTGTCGAGGGCCGCATGGGTGAAATCCGCGGCAAGCTGAACTTTTCAAAGGCCGTCGATTGCACACAGGTGCCGTGTGACAAAGCGGCGTTTGGTACAATCGTAACCCTGCTGAATCTTGACACGCAGAACAAAGTTGTCTTTCAATTGCTGGGACCGCATGATGCAGATCTGACCGATGACAGCATTTCCATTTGCTCACCCATCGGTGAAGCGATTGTGGACCATGTCGTCGGCGATGAAATTTCAGCAATGGTCCCCCGCGGCGAAATGCGTTTCGAACTGCTCGAAATCAATCCGTCCGAAATTAAGTAGCTGCGAATACAGAATGTAGGAATACGGGGGAATTCTCAATGAAATCCCGCGCATTCCATGCTTAAAATGGTATTGCCTATAATAAAAGGCCGCCAGAACTTTCAGATTCTGACGGCCTTTTTATTTGTCGTTTGTTATTTATATCGTGTCGATGATT
The DNA here is from genome assembly GCA_028282905.1 of Sedimentisphaerales bacterium. Taxonomy (GTDB): domain Bacteria; phylum Planctomycetota; class Phycisphaerae; order Sedimentisphaerales; family Anaerohalosphaeraceae; genus 4572-13. Next base: position 34,481 of record JANQGW010000112.1, read on the forward strand.
TGGTTGTAGGTTTGGCTGGGCCGCATGTGGGTTTCGGTTTTGTCCGGAGCGGGCAGGAAGTAGCCTCCTATATTGACAGGGCTGCCTTGAGCATCGAGCATTTCTTCGTTGATTGCCGCTTCGTTTTCGGCCATTGCCGCGGCGGTGTTTGCAAAGGCCGCCTTTAATGCAGCATCTTTGTCCTGTGCGGCCAATGCCTGTGCCCAATACATCGCCAGGTAGAATGAACTATTGCGGTTATCCGGCTCGCTGACTTTGCGTGACGGTGACTTGGCATTTTCCAGATACTGGGTAATGGCCTCGCTGAGTGTTTCGGCGAGAATCGCAGCTTTGGCGTTGCCGGTCTTTTCGGCGATCAGTTCAAACGACGGCACAAGGGCACAATACTCACCAAGTGAATCCCACCGCAGGTGTCCTTCCTTGAGGAACTGCTGGACATGCTTGGGAGCCGAGCCGCCGGCACCGGTTTCGAACAGGCCGCCGCCGTTCATCAGCGGCACAATCGACAGCATCCGGGCGCTAGTTCCCAACTCCAGAATCGGAAACAGGTCGGTCAGGTAGTCACGCAAAACATTGCCGGTGACGGAAATTGTATCTTCGCCCTTGCGAATGCGGTCCAGCGAAAACTGCATTGCTTCCGTCGGCGCCATAATATGAATCTCAAGGCCGGTAGTGTTATGTTCGGGCAGGTAAGCATTCACCTTTTTGATAATTTCCGCATCGTGAGCACGGTTTTTGTCCAGCCAGAATACCGCCGGTGCGCCGGTGGCTTTGGCACGGGTGACTGCCAGTTTCACCCAGTCACGAATCGGCGCATCTTTAACCTGGCACATGCGGAAGATGTCGCCGGTTTCAACCGATTGAGTCATAATGACTTCGCCGTCGGAATCGACCAGACGGATCGTCCCATCGGCGGGCGCTTCAAACGTTTTGTCGTGTGAGCCGTATTCCTCGGCCTTTTGGGCCATCAGACCGACATTGGACACGCTGCCCATTGTCGCCGGGTCGAACTGGCCATGCTGCTGACAATCAGCAATGATCTGCTGGTACATTCTCGCATACGAGCGGTCAGGGATCAATGCGACCGTATCCTGCAGTTGGTCGTCATTGTTCCACATCTTGCCGCCGTCTCGCACAACATTCGGCATCGAAGCGTCAATAATGATATTATTCGGCACATGCAGATTGGTAATGCCCTTGCGTGAATCGACCATCGCCAGCGCCGGACGACTGTTGTAAACCGCAGCGATATCCGCTTCGATCTCAGCCTTTTTGTCAGCATCGAGTTTGTTAAGTTTTTCCAACACATCAGCCAGACCATTGTTAACATTAGCACCGATTTCTTTCAAGGTATCAACGTGTTTTTCCAGAGCATCTTTATAATAAACAGACACGCAATGACCGAAGATAATCGGATCGGAAATCTTCATCATGGTCGCTTTCATATGCAGCGACAGCAAAGTATCATCCTTTTTAGTCGCGTCGATCTGTTCGGCGTAAAACGCTCGCAGTGCTTTGACGTTCATCACCGCGGTATCAGCCACTTCACCTGCCTGTAATGGAAGATTATCTTTTAAAACGGTGACACTGCCGTCGGCGGCAACAAATTCGATACGCGTCGTCGCGGCTTTGTCCATTGTGACCGACTGCTCACTGCCGTAAAAATCCTTTTCAGTCATGTGAGCGACGCGGGCTTTGGAACCGCTTTCGGGCCACGGTTTCATCATTCTGTGCGGATGTTTTTTCGCAAACTTCTTGACGGAAACGGCCGCCCTGCGGTCCGAGTTTCCCTCACGCAAAACCGGATTGACCGCCGAACCGAGCACCTTCGCAAAACGGGCGTGAAGCTCTTTTTCGGCTTCGGTTTTCGGCTCTTCCGGATAATCAGGGATGTCATAGCCCTTTTCCTGAAGTTCGCGAATCGCCGCCTGTAATTGTGGAATCGACGCGCTGATATTGGGAAGCTTAATTATGTTCGCCTCGGGTGTCTTAGCCAGTTCGCCCAACTGTGTCAGGGCGTCTTCAATTTTCTGCTCATCGGTCAGATTGTCCGGAAAATTGGCTATAATACGCCCGGCCAGTGAAATATCCTTGATTTCTACGTCAATGTCGCACGCCTTGGCGTATGCCTTCACCACTGGCAGCAGCGCATAGGTTGCCAATGCGGGAGCTTCATCTATTTTTGTCCAAATAATCGTATGTTTTGCCATGTTATTCCCTGTTTTCTGAATTTGCCGAAATCGTTCAATCTTGAGAAACTGTTTCGCGATGGGTGTAATAGAGCATGTTAAGAAATTCTGTCGCCGCTTATGCCTATTGCGGCGGCGTCTGGCTGCGATTTTCGCCTTGCCAGACTTGTCCTCATGACAGCCTAAGCAGTCACATCTTTTCTTAAAATGCTCTAATGCGAAGTGTTATCACGGCCCTATCCTATCGATTGTGTGGAAAAAGTCAATGAAAATACAAGGGGTTGACCGCCTCGTTCCTGCGCTAAACTGAGTATTGGCTTATAATCGCGCATACAAAAAGAGCCTGCAAATCCCCGCAAGCTCTTTATTATTAGCGACTTATATTTATTCGGCGACCGTCAAAACCGGCTTTTCCCACATGCCGTCCGGGCGAATCTTCATTGAGCCGGTATCACGGTAGAATTCCAGGCTGGCCAGCACGTAATCGATCAGGGCACGGTTCGAGGCATTCTGGGCATCCAGCAAATCCTCTCGAGCATCCAGCACATCGCGAGTGTTGGCACGGTCATACCGCAATAACAGCAGTGTATTATCCGTTCGCTCGCTGGCCAGTTCACGGCTGGTCTGTTCAACCCGCCAGCGCCGGTAGGCCTCCTGCATCTGACGATAGGCACGCCGGACCTCCAGCGTCACCATTTCGGTCAATTCCTGATGCGCCCGCTGCTGCTGCATCAATGTAATCAGCGAACGGCGGTAGGCGTTCTTTTCCGCCAGGCGGTCAATCGGCAAATCCAGTTGAGCACTCAACTGGTAGCGATCCCGCGTTTCCTGCAGTTGGCCGGGATCGGCTCCAAACACCGTCCGATTCGGTGTTTGAGTTTCGGCAGCCCCAATTAAATTCAGTTCGGCACGAATCGCATCCGCGGCCACATCGACCTTTCGCTCGGCGTCAATGACCTGGTCAGCGGCATTGGCTAAATCCAGCCGCTGCGCCAATGCGATTCCAATCGCGTCCTCTTCGCTCATCGCCATCATTTCCGTCGCGGACCGCTTGAGTGCATCCAGTTCAGCGACATTCAGGCGAACATTGCGACTGACCGAAAACGCCAATTGCATTTTAAATTCGTCCAGCGCGTTGTTGTAGTCTTTTTTCGCACTGGTATAGTCAGCCAGAGCCTGCAGTCGATCCTGGTTGGCCTGTTCCAGTTCATGCTGGGGTAAACGGCCGGAAGCAGCGCGTTTTTGCAGCTTCTCATAGATTTTGTAAAGCGAGTAATAATAATCGCGTGCGTTAAGCTGTTCGGTATTGAGCTGCAGCAGCGTATAATACTCCGTCATGATCGAAGTGACAAAAGTCTTACGGTAGCGATTGAAAGAGCGAATCTGGTAGAGCGTATTGCGTTCAGCCTGTGTCAGATTTTCCAGCGCCACTTTCCGGCCGGCACCCCGCAGCAGCGGCTGGGTAATTACGGTTGATGCCACAGTCGAAAAACCACTTCGGAAGTCACCTGAAATAATATCAACCCAGCCAAGGCTGAGATTACCGCTGATATGAGCACCAGTTGCCAGCAACTGTTCAAACCCCACGTTGCCAAACGCTCCGGCCGCTTTGTTACCGTCATCTTTTCGGAAACCACCATCGCCGCCCATGAACGGCATCGGCTCATAGAGGTGCCGAACATCGGTATAATCCAGAGCGGTTAAATACAGGGTTTCTTTTTCAGTATGATATTGGCGATTATGACGTGTCGCAATAGCAACGGCTGCCGGCAGCGTCAATACATCGCTTTTGGACAGGGTCGGCTCATCGGCAACAATGGTCTTGGCATCGGTCGCGGCATCGGCAATACGATAGTTCGCGCGTTCAGCCGTCAGTTCATCGTCCCACTGCGAATCGATCACTTCATAAACCGACGCATCGGTTTCGGCGACGGTTTTCGGAAGATCCAACTGACAACCGGCTGACAGACAACACAGCAACCCGACCAGCAAAATCAAAAACAATTTTTGGTACATGCGTATCCCCGGTCTTATTGCATGAGCGTTCGAATACCCAGCACTTCATTATGAATACAGGCGAAACCGGGCTGAATTGTAATCTGTACGGAACGTCCCCATTCCGGACGAGTAGGATCTTGCCAAAGCCGTTCAGGGATCAACTCTATCGACGCGCCAACATCTGATATCTGCGAGGTAAACGTCTCGTACGGAGAGTTCAGAGAAGCAACCTGCACTTTCGTGTTCACATCAAATTTGTCCATATCTTTCTGGTCAACCCAGGCAGTGATGACGTCCGGGGTCGGTTTGACAATTGTCATAATCGGTTCACCGCGTACCACGGTTTGCCCGGGCTTATAGGTCAAGGTGTTGATAATTCCATCAAACGGTGCCGTTAAAACGATGATATCGCTCTGCTCAATGAATTCGGCAATGCGTTTTTCCTGTGCCAGAATGGCCTTTTTGATAGGCGCCAATCGCTTATCGGCCAACTGCGGCCGCCGCGGTACTTCCTGCTCGAATTCATCTTTTCGGAGCATGGCCGCTTCATAATCCTGTTGAGCCTGGGCCAGCAGAGCCTGCGATGCATCAATCTTTTTCTCCAAAATTGCGTACTGGGCCTCTGCCTTCTGCAGTTCGTATGCTTCGGCTGCATTTTCTTTTAAGAGATTTTTGACAATCTCAATTTCCACCTCAAGATCCTTGAGGGCAAGACGATCCGGTTCCAGCGTGGCATTGACCTCTAATACCGCCAGACGCGTCCGTTCAATATCCACTGCCAGCCGACGTTCCATCGTGACAACGTCGTTGGCGTATTCCTGCTCTTCCCGAATCAACTGGTCCTCAACCGCTTCGAGTTCGGCCTTCAACTGCTCCAGTTCAACCTCGGCCGTTGCCTTTTGGGCCTTCAGCAACGCATCCTCATATACCTGCCGGGCCAGTGTGTTTTCCTTGATAACGGCCAGCGTATCACCTTTTTTGACTTCCTGATAGAGCCGGACCTCAATCGATCGGATGTAGCCGGTTTCCACACTGTTAATCGACTGTTCCTCACTGAACGCAATGCCTTTCAGCTCCACTCGCATTGACTGAAACTGAAACAGTACCACAACAGCACCCAACGCCATCACCCAGACCAGCGTCGGCAGCATTCGAGCGATTAACTTTCCCTGTTTTAATTTAAATCTCATCGATGTTCATCCTTATCATCATATCTGGAGCAGTTGTTCCTGAACCGTCAGGCTGACATTTTTCACACCTTCGGCCTTCTGCAATTCATCCATCATTATTTCATTTTTCGCGGCGTTTTTCAGCATCACCTGGTATGCATACTCCACGGTCCGCTCGCCAAAATCCCCGCCGTCCGAAGAAATCATTGTGTGAGCACGGCAGAACTTCTTCAAAGTTACCATCACCGGATGGTCGGGGCTGAGGTGGCCGTCTAAGGTAAACCGCAGGAAAGCGTTATGCGGCCGGTGCGTCCCGAAATCGGACAGGTAAAGATACAGAATAATCATACTCAGCGCCAGCGTGCCGACAATTGCGATGACATACCGCTGTGAGCCAGCGGCCATGCCGATGACCAACGCACAAAAAATAAACGCGATATCACGCGTATCTTTAATAATATTGCGGAAGCGAATAATCGATAGCGCTCCCATCAGACCAACCGCCACGACAAAACTGCCCGCGATGGTGGACATCACCATCGAGACGATGACGGTAATCAAAATTAATGCCTGCACAAATGATCGCGAATACGACAGTCCGTTGTGCGTAAAGTAGTACAGCCACGCCAGAAGCTGGCCCAGTACAAACGCCAACAGCAGTGACAACAACAGTGCCTGGACGGAAAATTCCGGTCCAATGGCCGAGGCGTTTTCAATCGATCGCCAGATTGCTTGCATAATTACATTCCTACCGAATACAATGGGGCACAGTAGCCCAGGGAACAAGATTGTTTAACGGTTGACACATATTTCGACATCGCTGTCTGCTTGAGGTCAAACACTTTTGCCATATCACTAAGCCACAGCGGGTATCGATTCGTAAATTTGATTTCCAGCACAACAAAATCCATCGGCACTTCGTGCCAGTCGGGGCCGTCAACTTCCAGTATCGGGCGATCCGGCGTCTTGTAGCTTAGCCGTCGGTCAAAGGTGACGCGAACGCGGTTTCGGGAGTCGCCCTCAAAAGCCTGCCGCTTGTACTTAACCAGCACCACCGGCCGGGCGCACAACGTCCGCAGATAAAACTGGAACTGACGCAGTGTTTTCTGGTCTTTCTTATACAGTGAAGGAGGAACATACATCTCCTGAACGACCCGACCCATCACATCTTTACTCAACCGGGCACGGTCCTTCATAATTACGCTGTTGAGACGACGCTTGATCTCGACGAAACACGGGGTATCCGGGTTATCATCATAGCAGCGAATGCGCAGTTTAAAGCGATTTGTTTTCTTGTTGATCGTCTCTTTGCATAAATGCAGGTGACTGGAGTCAAAGTACAAGCTGGAAATCGGGTACTCCAGGTTGGGTGACTTCAGGGAATAACGGTCCACGGGAATATAAGAGCGGACATATTCAGCAATCGCACGGGCCTTGCTTTCCCGGATGCGGTATTTTAACTCGTAGCGAACATTGAGCGTGGTATCTTTCTTGGGGGATTTCGGCTTACTCCGAACCGTGTCGATTTTCAACGACGATGATGGCTTTGGAGACTTTGAAGACGCCGGGCGTGAAGGAAGAAGCGGCACCACAGACGGTGTTTCCCGCTGAACCTTTTTTTCTGCTTTGCTGTTGTTATCCTGCTTTGACTGAGAACTCACGATTGTAATCCCCACGCACATTGCAAAACCCGTTACTCCTCGCAACAGCCAACCCCCGGCTGTCCGAAGATACTTGTTCTGCATTCCCCATATATGACTCGTAAGACAGTGTTTTCAGCTATTATTATACAACAGGCGATATAAACTGTCAACGAATTATTTAACTAATCAAATGAAAATATATTTATAGACCTAAAAACACAACATTTAAGCAAAAAAACCTACAGACAACCCTGTTTTCACTGCTATTATCGGCCTTTTTGAAACCAAAAAGCAATGTATATAAAAAAAGCCGTTTTGAGGAGGGCATTGCCTTCCCCAAAACAGCCTTGTTAAAACATTTTTCTGTTTATCGTATCGGCAGCAATCTGAAAACGGATTTACCGCCGCTAAAACGACCTGATGCTATTTGGTCACCGCTACAGCATCCAGATTGGGGCCGTTACCAATGCTCATGACCTTGACGAAGTTGCCGCCCTTCTTAAACGTCACCTTTGCCTGAACCGTTTTCCAGTTGGTCCATTGTCCGGTGCTCTTAAAGGCAATCTTGCCGGCCTTTTTGCCGTTGATAAACAATTCACACGGCCGGTTATCAGACGACGCATAACGGAATGTCAGGGTATATTGGCCTTGCTTGTCGGCCAGCACGTTATCCCATTCAACATAGCTTCCGGCACCGCCGAAATCAGTAAACCCGGTGCCTTGGTAGCCTTTCTGGTTGGTGGCCTTTTTACAGCCGACCATCTTGGCGTCTTCTGCTTCATAGGCATCACCTTTGAGCTTGGAAGCCACTGCCGCGGCGGCGGCCTTTTCACGATGCGGATAACACACATCACCGCCGGCGCCCAAATCCTTAATGCGAAGGTTGCGGAACTGGTAAACCAGTCCTTTTTCGCCGTGATGCTGGATACCGATGTGGCCTTGCAGATCCATCTCATCCCGGATATCCGTCGTAACGACGCCGTTCACCGAAATCTTGATATGGGAACCGATACACTCAATGCGGTACTTGTTCCACTGGCCCTGCTTGTAGCATTCGCCGGCCCGGGCACGGAAATCAGCAATCGATTTTTCCTTTTCCTGGGCATTGGCTGCCTTGTCACGGTTGGGCGAGATAAACCAGGTTCGACGGCCTTCATCATAAAGCCCTCCGGACCACTTACGGTCAGAAGGATCGACTTCTGCCTGATAGCCCCATGCTCTGTTTTTCTGCTTTTGGCAGCGGAACAGGAAGCCGGAATTGCCTTTGCCAACCGGCATCTTGATTTCGCCTTCGAAAATGAAGTTGGCATACTGCTTTTTGGTCAGCAGGAACCACTTACTCTTTTCGGTCGTCAGTTCGACAACGCCGTCTTTTAACTCGGCCTTGCCCCAGTCGTAAGGATTTTCCCATTGACTGAACGAGGCGTCTGTGACCAATTCTTCCCACTTGGTTTGCTTGGCTGTTTTAATCAATGACACCTTGGATGGAGCGGGCTTCATCTTATCGTATGCGTCCCAGTGCTCGCGAACCTCGGGGCCTTTCAGCATCGCATTCGCTTCCGGATGGTTGGTAATCTTCATCGCCTTGGCGTCATATTTGAGCGTACCGCCGAACTTTTGACCGACGCAGCCCAGACACAGCATTTCCGAAAGCGGTGCCCCGACTTCAAACGGCGAGTTGGCCGGTTCGATGCCCTGGCAGGCATTCAGAAAGTTCTTGTAGTGGTTATAGTTCTCACGATTCGGGTCAGGCAGGCCGCCTTCCTTTTCCAGCTTTTCGAGCTTAGGATTTAAGGCAAAGTGGTATTTGGCACCATGACTCTTACCGCTTAAGACACCCTTGTCGAGATAAAGCAGCGAGCCGGGAGCATCCATCTTCGCTTTGTAACCGTCAGGCCGCGGGGCAGAATTGCCCTGTCCGTCGTACCAGTTCAATTCCAGCGGCGGCATATCGCCGCGTGCTTTAAACTTAAAGGTAATTACAGAGCCTTGAGGATAATAATGTTCGCTTGGCCCCATTACTTTTGTGGTAATTTCATAAGGCTGTCCGAGCTTGAGGTAACGGTGATAGGCATCAAGAATATGAGCACCCCAGTCACCCATGCAGCCGCAGCCAAACTCATACCAGCAGCGCCAGTTACCACCGACCATCTTGTCACTGTACGGACGGAACTGACGTCGGCCCAGCCACTGGTCCCAATCATAACCAACCGGCGGAATCGCCTGCGGATAATCTTCATAGGTCCAGCCATGCCACCGGCGGCTCTTGTTCATCCAGGCATCAATGCGCTTGACGTTTTTAATAATACCCTCATCAACCATTTGACCAAACTGAATCGTTCCGAACCCTGAATGGCCCTGGTTGCCCAATTGCGTCACAACACCGCACTTGCGGACTGTCTTTTCGACCAGACGGCATTCATAGACATTTTGCGCCAGCGGCTTTTCAACGTAAACGTGCTTGCCCATCAGCATCGAATGCATGACCATCGGGAAATGTGAGTGGTCCGGCGTCGAAACAATTACCGCGTCGAACTTGTCGTGCATTTCCTCGAACATCTGGCGATAATCCCGATAGCACGGCACGCCGGGGAAACCCTTCATCTGATAATTGTGTGAGGTGAACAGCACGTCCGCAAACGCTACAAAATCAACCTGATCCGAAAAACCCGCAAAGGTTTTCAGAACACTTGCGCCTCGGTTGAATACACCAATCTGAACGGCACGAATTTTCTGTCCCTTCGGGACAATCCGCGACGGCATCAGCGGCTTAACGTCGCCATTGGCAAACGCACCACAGCCGGAAAACATCAGCACCGGCGGCGTGTAAAGCATCGTCTTCAGCACCGCGCGACGTGATACATCCATCTTCTTATCCATAACCAATTCCTTTCCCATGAGTGTGTGTGGTGATAATAATAACGCCCCGGCGTGTGATGTCACCGGGGCGTTAAGTGTGTTTACTTCAGCTTTTTAATCTTAACGTTTTTGAATGAAACAGTATTGCCGTGGTCCTGAAGCAGGATATGTCCCTGATTCCATTCACCGAATCCCGGCCACTTTTTGTATTTGCTTTCCTTAACCAACTGACGGAATTCCGGCGTCTTGCGGTCATATTCCAGCACCTTGCGGCCATTGAGCCAGTGCTCAACATGATTGCCCTTGGAAATCACGGTTGCATGGTTCCATTGGCCGATGGGGTTGGGGTGCTTGCTGCCGTTGTCCGCTTCGATCAGGTCATACAGGCACGACAGTGCCCGGCTGCCTTCGTGGCTGCCCAGCTTGGCATCTTTGTGCCGCTGGTCATCCAGAATCTGAAATTCCAGTCCAATCGATGAGCCGGGGCCTTTATTAACGGCCGGATCAACGAAATACTTAATGCCGCTGTTGGCACCCGGGGTCATTTTGAAATCCAGGTGCAGTTCAAAATCGCTGTATTTATCAATGGTAATGATATCGCCGCCTGCAGCCGATTCGCCGCCACCGGATTCAAGAACGGTCAGAATGCCGTCTTCAATCACCCATCCGGTTTTTGGGAAACCATCCAGTTTCGCACCGCGCCAGCCATTGCTGGTTTTGCCATCAAAAAGGAATACGAAACCCCTTTCCGAACTGCCAAGCTGGTTGTCCATGCTCTTGACCGGCAGCGGAGTCGGACGGCTGAAACTGGCGGGGCTTTCGTCAATGATACGAACGTTACGCCAGCGAACCTCGATACCTTCTTTGTTCTTGTCTTTGCCAACCCCGTGAACCTGCAGGCCAATGAAACCGGTCCGGGTCAGCGTATCATACAGGTGAGAGGCGGGAACATCGTTGATCCAGGTCTTAATCGTACTGCCAATCGCTTCGATACGATATTTATTCCACTGGCCCTGCTTGAAGGCTTTTTGGGCATCCGTGTTGTCTTTCAACGGATACAGCCAGCCGCGGCGACCCTCTTCGTAAATACCACCGCTCCAGGCGCGATCGGAGGGATCAATCTCAATCTGATAACCATGAATGCGTCCCTTGTTGTATTCCGGAAAACTGTTGGAGCGAATCTGGATACCGGAATTGAGCTTTGGGTCCACTTTGAATTCCAGTTCTAATATGAAATCGGTATAAAACTGCTTGGTACAGAGGAAACTGTTCGGCGTTCCCAGGACGGTTTTCCCAACAATCTGGCCGTCTTCCACGGTATAACTCGCCTTACCGCCCTGCTGCTGCCAACCGTTCAGCGTCTTGCCGTCAAACAGGTCTTTCCACGGTCCCCCGGCAAACATCGTTCCGCCCAAAACGAAAACAATCACAAGCGAAAAGAGCAATTTCTTGTTAAAGCTGGTCTGCATGGTCATCATCCTTTCAAAATATAAGAGCTTTATTTACATTCATAGTTTAGAACACGTCAACGATATTATTTATTGCACACATCTTGAGTTATTTCAAAAAACTATAACCGCAACACACAATAACTTAAAGGGGGAATTATAATCAGCCTACTTACTGAGGTCAACTCATAAACAAGCTAAATTGGAAATAACCGCATTATTACGTAGCATCCTAATGAAATGCTAAGAAGTGGAAAAATAAAGACTTGCAGAAAAAATGGAGCCGATGAGATTCGAACTCACGACCTCTTGCATGCCATGCAAGCGCTCTCCCAACTGAGCTACGGCCCCGAAACAGGTAGGGAAATTTAGCAGAAAAGCCCGCCCTTGGCAAGCGTTTTTACCGATGGAATTGGGAAATTTGTCATTTTTCAGCGATTAAACACTCAAAAATGGGTTTTCAAAGGGGTAATCCGCGAAAAAAATCCAATTAAGTTGGTGTTTTCGAGTAAAAAAACTTGAAATTGCCCCCCGCTGTCGGTACAATCCTGCGTTTTCAGGCCAATGTAGCTCAACGGTAGAGCACCGGTTTTGTAAACCGGCGGTTGTGGGTTCGATTCCCACCGTTGGCTTTTTTCTATTGCCCTGTGGGCAGTAGGTTCCCGCGAGCAACCCGTTTCTTGCTGTTGCGGCCGGTCATCGCCGCGAAGAAATCGGTTTAGCCATCGCAATCGGAAGATTTGAAAGCGGAGCCGTCCCCGGCATCCTGAGACACCAGCCCAACGCCCCCCTTTCAACACGGATACGGAGAGAAATATGGAACAAGCGATTATCAAAGCCAGCGCCCTGATCGAAGCAATGGAATATATCCGGGGCTTCAAGGGGAAAATTGTTGTCGTTAAACTCGGCGGCAGCATCCTCGATGACATCGACCTGCAGAAAAAGCTGCTGACCGACGTGGTCTTTATGTCGATTGTCGGCATCAAGCCCATTCTCGTTCACGGCGGCGGCAAAGCCATTACCGCAGCCATGAACAAGGCGGGACTGGAGCCGGTCTGGGTACATGGCCGCCGCTATACCGATGAACGTACACTGACGATTGCTGAACATACGCTTGTCAATGAAGTTAATCAGCCGATCTGCGAAGTACTCAGCGAGCTGGGCGTCAACGCAATGGGCCTGCACTCATTGAGCAGCTGTGCCGTCTTTGCCAATCCGCTGCGGCTGGAAGGGGAAGACGGACGTAAGCTGGATTTGGGAATGGTTGGTGCTGTTTCCGATATTAATGCCGAACTGCTTAAAACCCTGTGCCACAGTAACGTCGTACCGGTCATCGGGCCGATTGCACGGGCCAAAACCGGCAGCAAGCTGAATGTCAATGCTGACAGCGTCGCCGGCCATGTTGCCGCGGCGGTCAGAGCCGAAAAGCTGGTCGTGCTCAGTGATACCCACGGCATCCGTACCGATGTCAATGACCCGGAAAGCTGGATTTCGACGATAGACGAAGCGAAAATTGCTGAAATGGTTGACGACGGAACGATCTCAGCGGGTATGATGCCGAAGGTCGAAGCGTGCATTACCGCGCTCGAAGGCGGCGTCGGCAAAGCCCATATTATTGACGGGCGAATCCCGCATTCACTACTGCTGGAAATTTACACCGACCGCGGCATCGGCACACAAATCGTTAAGTAAATGCAAAAATCAAAGTGTAAAATGTAAAATTATGGAATCGCCTTCGGCGATGGCTGTTTAAATAGATTTCTCGCTTTGCTCGAAATGACACGGCGGGGACAACAAAGGATTGATTATGAATACACAAGAAGTACTTTCGATGTTTGATGACTATGTGATCGCCAACTATGGGCGGCTGCCAAAAGTCATTACCAAAGGCGAAAATAATAAGCTGTTTGATCTGGAAGGCAACGAGATTCTGGACATGTTCCCCGGCTGGGCGGTTAGCGGTATTGGTCACTGCCATCCCAAGGTCGTCAAGGCCATCCAGCAGCAAGCCGCTAAACTGCTGCACATTGACAACACCTTCTATACGGTCGAGCAGGGCAAGCTGGCCAAGCTGCTGAGCGAGCGGGCCTTTGGCGGCAAATGCTTTTTCTGCAACAGCGGCGCCGAAGCCAACGAAGCGGCCTTGAAGCTGGCACGACGCCACACACCGCGTCAACAGTACAAAATCATTACCGCCGAAAAGAGCTTTCACGGACGAACTTTCGCCACGCTGACGGCGACAGGACAGTCCAAGTGCCACGAAGGTTTCCAGCCACTGCCAGCGGGTTTTGTATATGTGCCGTTTAACGATATCGACGCATTGCAGGAAGCATTTGATGATGAAGTTGCCGCGGTCATGATCGAGCCGATTCAGGGCGAAGGCGGCGTTCATGAAGCTACGCCGGAATACATGCAGACCATTCGTGATTTGTGTGACGCCAACGGTGCCTTGATGATTCTGGACGAAGTGCAGACCTGTATGGGACGAACCGGCCGGTGGTTCGGCTATCAGCATTACGAAGTTGTGCCCGATGTCATCACCATGGCCAAAGCACTCGGCGGCGGAGTCGCCGTCGGTGCGATGATGGCCCGCCCGGACATCGCAGCCTCGCTGGTGCCCGGCACGCACGCGTCCACATTCGGCGGCAACTCACTGGCCTGTGCGGCCTCTATCGCCGTCGTTGAAGCTATTGAAGAAGATAACCTGCTGGATAATGCCAATGTCATGGGCCGCTACACGCGGGAAAAACTGGCCCAGCTTAAGGAAAAATATCCGATCATCGACCACGTTCGGGGCAAAGGGCTGATGATCGGCATTCAATTAACCATGCCCGGAGCGGCGATTGTCAGCCGGTGTCTTGAAAAAGGCCTGCGGGTCAACTGCACACAGGAGACGGTGCTGCGGTTTATGCCCTCGATGACGGTCACCAGTGAAGAAGTTGACCGAGCTGTCGCCATTCTGGATGAAGTTCTTGCCCAAGGAGAAACGTCATGAAGAGTTTTTTAGCGATTAACGATTGTACAACGGATGAACTGCACGAAGTTCTGGATTTGAGCTGCCAACTGAAGGCCCTGTACAAAAGCGGCCGGCGTGACACCTGCCTGGAGGGCAAGGTGCTGGCAATGCTGTTTGAAAAGGCCAGCCTGCGGACGCGTGTCAGCTTTCAGGTGGCCATGACCGACTTAGGCGGTTCGGCACTCTACCTGAAACCCGAAGATATCGGCATTATCGGCGAACGGGAACCGGCTAAAGACATGGCCCGGGTCTTTGACCGCTACATCGACGGCATCATGGCCCGAACCTATAAGCATGAAACCATCGTGGAACTGGACAAGTGGACAGGCGTGCCGGTCATCAATGCATTGAGCGACTGGACCCACCCCTGCCAGGCCATGGCAGACGTCCAGACGATTCAGGAACATTGCGGTGACCTCAAGGGGCTGAAACTGGCCTATATCGGCGATGGCAACAATGTTGCCCGTTCACTGGCGTTTGCCTGTGCGAAATTCGGCATGACGTTTGTCTGTGCCTCACCGAAAGGCTATGAATTGGATGATGAGTCGCTGAACACGGCCAATGCGATGGCGGCCGACTGTGCGGCCCAGACCAACGACCCGGTCGAAGCGGTGACCGATGCACAGGTCATTTATACCGACACCTGGACCAGCATGGGCCAGGAAGAGGAAAAACAGCAGCGAATCAATGATTTCCAGGGATTTGCCGTCGATGAAACCCTGCTGGCCAACGCTCCGGCTAATGCCAAGATCATGCACTGTCTGCCGGCCTACCGGGGCTATGAGATTTCCGACGGTGTCATGGAATCAGAGCACTCAGTCGTCTTTAATCAGGCGGAAAACCGGCTGCACGTCCAGCGGGCACTGCTGAAATACCTGATGGGTTAACTATAAACGCGGGCATCTGGCCCGCTTTTTTTATGGGTTCAAGGTGACTATGAAAATACTTGTCGCAACAACAAATCCCGGGAAACTGGAAGAACTCAGCGAGATGCTCGGCGATATGCCGGCCACTATCGAATGGCTCAGCCTGCGAGATTTTCCCGATGTGGGCGAAGTGGAAGAGGACGGCACAACGTTTGCCGAAAACGCCCGCAAGAAGGCACTCGGCTACGCGAAAGCAACGGGTTTATGGACGATTGCTGATGATTCCGGGCTGGTCATCGACGCACTGGGCGGTGACCCGGGCGTTTACAGTGCCCGCTACGCCGCCGATGAGTGCGACAGCCGCGACCGAAAAGCAATAGATGTGGCTAATTATAAAAAAGCTCTCCGTTTGCTGGCCGACGTTCCGGATGCCAAGCGGACGGCACGATTTAAATGCTGCCTGTGCCTGGCCAATGGCGACGGAAATATCCTGCTGGAAACCGACGGCGCAGTTGAGGGTGTTATCAATCATAGCCCGGTCGGCGACAATGGTTTCGGTTATGACCCGATTTTTTATATACCTGCGTTGGGAAAAACTGCCGCCCAACTGGAAAACCATGAAAAAAACAAGATATCCCACCGCGGCAATGCTATCCAACAATTCAAACCCCTTTTGCAATCACTGCTGAACAGCCCTGAATATAAGGACATTTGATTTTTTCTTGACATAATATAGTAGCGTTTGTTATTTAACATCTATTCCGGCCCGAAAAATGGGCATAACAGAGAGATTAAGCTCTGAACTGACATTATTTATTTGGTATTATATCTATGGCAAAAACAATGGGGAAATCGCTGGTGATCGTGGAATCGCCCGCTAAGGCGAAGACGATTAACAAGTATCTCGGCAGCAACTTTGAGGTCAAGGCCTCGATGGGGCATATCCGGGATTTACCGGCCAAGGGCATCAATGTGGACATCGAAAATAACTTCGAGCCAACCTACGACATTACGCCCGGCCGCAAAAAAATGGTCAATACGCTCAAATCCGTCGCGAAAAAATGTGAAAACGTCTATCTGGCGACTGACTTGGACCGCGAGGGAGAAGCGATTGCCTGGCACTTGAAAGAGTGCCTGAATCTGACCGATGAAAACACCTACCGTGTGGTCTTTAACGCAATCACGAAAAATGCTATCCAGAGCGCTTTTGCCGACCCCGGAAAACTTGATATGGATCGTGTGCTGGCTCAGCAGGCCCGCCGGATTCTGGACCGCATCGTGGGTTATCAAATCAGTCCCGTACTTTGGAAAAAAGTCGCCCGCGGCCTCAGCGCTGGCCGTGTGCAGTCCGTAGCCGTTAAGATCATCGTCGCTCGCGAACGTGAGATCAAGGCCTTTGATCCGCAGGAATACTGGCAGATTCCCGCCGTCTTTACCACAAACCTGCAAGACGACCTGGGCGGCGACTGGCAGGCGTTTCTGGACTCAGCCGAGGATGAGAAAAAGGGCCGCACTATTGCCCAGCAAAATGTATGGCTGGCTGAGCATCAGGCCTTCAAAGCCGATTTGGTCAAGGTCAACGGCGAGAAATTCCATGTCGATAATGAAACGCAGGCACAGGAAATATTCGCAAATATTCAGAAATCCACATTTACGGTTTCGGACATTACCACTCGGCGGGTCAAATCACGCCCCGCCCCGCCATTTATCACCTCGACGCTTCAGCAGGCCGCAGCGAATCGGTTGGGCTTTGCCGCCAAGCGGACGATGCGCATTGCTCAGCAGTTGTATGAAGGCATCGATTTAGGCTCAATGGGATCATTGGGGTTGATTACCTATATGCGTACCGACAGCACGCATCTGTCGGGCGAAGCGCTGAACTCGGTCCGGCATTATATCCAAACTCAAATCGGTGCTGACTATGTACCGGAAAAACCCAACTTCTTCAGCTCGAAAAAAGGTGCCCAGGAAGCTCACGAAGCCATCCGTCCGACCGATCCCGATCTGGCCCCCGATGACATCAAGCCCTTCCTGAATGAAGAACAGTATAAGCTGTACAACCTGATCTGGCGGCGGTTTGTCGCCTGCCAGATGGCCGCGGCACAGTGGGATACCACCCGCATTGAGATCGACGGAACCACCGACAACTTCAACTGCCACTATCGCACCAGCGGACGGGTGCTCGTCTTTGACGGTTTCACAAAAATCTGGTCCACCTCGACGGAAGAACCGCAACTGCCCGCCCTGTCAAACGGTGACACTCTGGCAGCAGTCAGTATCAAAGCCGACCAGCACTTTACCAAACCGCCGGCCCGCTATACTGAAGCCTCGCTGGTTAAGGAACTGGAAAAGGAAGGCATCGGCCGACCGAGTACCTATGCATCGATTATCTCAACAATTCAGGACCGAAAGTATGTCGAAAAACTCGACCGCAAGTTCCATGCGACTGACCTGGGTGAAGTCGTCACCGATAAGCTCGAAGAGTGCTTCCCGCGGGTGATGGATATCGCCTTTACACGGCACATGGAAGAGCAACTCGATAAGATTGAGGAGCAGCACCTGAATTGGGTGGACGTACTAAACGAGTTCTACGGACCGTTCAAGGAAAATCTTGAAAACGCCGCCAACATGACACATGCTAAGGCTGAAACCCAGCCCAGCGATTATACCTGTCCGGAGTGTAAAAACCCGATGGTCTATCGGTTTGGCAAAAACGGGCGTTTTCTAAGCTGCGGCGACTACCCAACCTGTAAATACGCCTGTCCGTGCGACCGTGAAGGCAAAATGGTCGAGCAGGTCGAAAGTGAACACAAGTGCCCGAATTGCGGCAAACCGCTCATCGAGAAAACCGGCCGGTTCGGTGCGTTTTTGGGGTGTTCGGACTATCCCAACTGCAAAACCATTTTGAAAATGGATGCCGACGGCAATCCGCTGCCGCCGCCCCCGCCGCCGGAACCGACGGGTGTCAAATGCTATAAATGTAAGGACGGTGAACTGGTTATCCGTCAGAGCAAACGCGGGCCATTCATGGGGTGCAACCGCTTCCCGCGCTGCCGGACGATCGTTAGCATGAAAAAGCTCGATGAACTGAAGGCTCTGCAGGCGGAAGGCAAGTGGCCGCCGGCCGATATCGAAGAAGGCAAGGCGATCGCCTCAGTTGCCAAAAAGAAAACAACCAAAAAGAAGACTGCTAAAAAGAAAACCACAAAGAAAAAGGCAGCTAAGAAAAAGACAACAAACAAGAAAACTGTCAAAAAGACTGAGAATAAAATAGACGAGTAAGTTTGCGTTATGGCCAAAAACGAAAATACCACAAATGAACCGTTTGAAACCGTCGAACCAATCGGTCCGCGAGTGCTGATCCGTAAAGACGAGGATAAAAAGCAGACCAAAGGCGGCATTCAACTGCCGGACAATATTGAAATTCCCACTATCACCGGCCGCATCGTCTCGGTCTCGGCGGAAGTTGAAATGTCCAGCGAGTTTCCGCTCAAACAGTACGATAAGGTGCTGTTTAATCCCAAAGGAGCCATCCCGGTGGATTTCGAGGGCGACAACCGGCTGTTTGTCGTCGATGTGGAAAACGTCGTGGCAGTCTTCCGCAAGTAATTGAAATATCAGGATAAAAAAAGCGGCGTTGCTTTTCTGAAAGCTGACGCCGCTTTTTTATGCGCAAAAAATACGGCCGAGCCTCACCCGACGCTCGACCATATTCCTCAACACCTCCTCCGGTGCCAATCTCCGATCAGTTCCTTGGACACTTATATTCGTTAAGTATCATTGCGGTCACTGTCCAGGAAGGAGGTTTGAGGTTATTTTATTTTTTTCTTCTCAAAAAAGCGGCCGATCCCAAACCCAACAGCAGAATCGTTGTCGGTTCCGGCACTTCTTCACCACCCGGTACGGGAATATCATCGCCATCACCGGGAACGGGTATATCATAGTTATTTGTGGGATCATATTCGTAGATGTAGTCTGGATAGTCAATCTCGGCCGGACCGCTGGCGGGACTAACCGATGCTGACGGAAGAATCGGATTGAATCCACCACGTCGGCCGCCGCCACCACCGCCGCCGGAGAGACGTTCGCCTGCCCCGGCGCCGCCGGAAAGGACATCCTCAAAATCATCACGTGCGAAAACCGCCACAACCATCTTGGGAGAATCCACTTCAATCGACGTTTCCATCGTATCAGCCGCGCTGACATCACCAAGCCAGTACAAAAACCGGTAACCGGGCTTGGGTGTCGCTGATAAAGCGACATTTTCACCAATTCCCACTTTATGGACACCGGAGCCCAGGTTCACCGAACCTCCGTCCGGCGGGCTTTGCTGAACCAGCAGTGCATAACCATCTTCGGCATATGCCGGAACGGCCAGCATCACCGTAAACAGCCCAAGAATCAAACTCGTTAAAATCGCTTTACTCATTCGCAGTGCCATCTTCACTTCCCCCCAGAAGGTAAAAGGTTTTCACGAATACAAACAATTACTCTTAATCGGTCTATTTTCTACGAATCAAAGATACCAGACCGCCGCCCAACAGCAATACCAGTGTCGCCGGTTCCGGAACATTCGTGTCACCGCCGCCGGTTGTGTCGGTATCCTGACCGGGAACCGTAATATCGGTATCGGCCGGATTGATTTCATAGCTGCCCTTGACCCAGTCATAGTCACTGTACATCAGCAGGAACCATGAGGTACTGCCTGCGACTACCGCACCGCCGTCGAAAATATACAGCGCTTCAACGTCTTCGGTATCCAGCAATGCCGTTGCATCGACACCGCCGGTCGTGTTGTCACCCAGTTCATCTGAAGCATCCAGAGAATCAGCGGTAACCGCCAGCGGGTCAAATCCAAGAATGGCAATCGCGTCAATATCCGCACCGCCAGTGTGGAAAATCTGATAAGCATAAACAAACCGCTCCTCGCGGTCATAGCCGGTCAGTTGCTGCGTCGTGGTGTCATACACAGCATATTCGATATAACCGGCAATGGTGCCGGTATTAAAAACAGAAACACCGTCAATATAGTCACTGTCCGGCAGCAACGTCAATGTCGCCTGTGCAGTCGGAACGGCAACTGCCAACAATACAATCATCCATAACAAATTCTTCATCATCGCACCCTTGTCTTTCGTAAGTAAAATAAAATTATGCCTTTTTTCTTCCCATAACACAAACAGCACCGCCCATTGCCAGCAATACCAGTGTGGCTGGTTCCGGCACACAAACGGTCTCAACACAAATCCAATCCAGGACCGCGTCAACCGGCTGCCCGGTAACTTCCTGTGTTCCCTTCAGCCCGATTACAACCAGTTCTTCCCGCGGATTCGGTTCAAAACGAAATACTTTCGTAACGGTTTTCCAGCCGTTTCCCTCGTCCTCAACATCAAAACGTACAGGAGTGAAAAGTGCCCCCGTTTCAACATCCGCAACCCATGAGAACGTAATATCGCCTTGATATCTCATTTCGAGCGTCAATTCTTTATAGGGATTGGGAATCGGCTGATTGGGAATATCGAGGATAATTTTAAACTCAGGACCAAAAATAGCACCATTGCCCCAACCGAAACCCTGACCGGAAAGGTCATTGATCATTCCCAGAGGGGTACCAAACGGATTTTCGAGTGTATCCTGATCGGCGTAAACAAAATTGCCGCCGATTGGTTCCTGATCAAAACTCCAACATTGAGCCGTCTCACCGACCGTCAGCGTTGCCATTGCCGGCGCCACCAGGGCCGCCATTACCATTACTCCCATCCATAACATCTTATTCATCATCATGCACTCCTAAATAGCGATTAGCACGTACTATCGAAATCCGATTTCAATTCAATATTTACGAAAAAGATGTTCTTAACGTGAAATGAAACACTCATCCCGGCGTTGAACAACTTTTACAATTTCAGAAAAAATATTACTTCTCAAAAGAGCTTCCCGTTAAACGGGCCTCTCACCTCGCTGCTGCGCAGTACTCCGCACAGCACTTTTCATCTTTTCCTCATCCGTAAAAGTCTTTCCAACACCTCCCAGGTATTTGAAAATGAAGTTTAGAAATGCCTTTCGGCCTCGTTCAAACTTCGGTCCTACTCAAAAGATTCTTTCCATCGTCCTCAGTTGCTAAACAACGTCTCTCCAGAACCTCTCCTCGCAGTCCTCAGTCTTTCCCAAGACCTCCGTGTGGAAACGCAAAGCAGAATCATTCCCCATGCGTTTATGGCGTCACTTTCGTGACATCTTTTCTTCCCTACTCCCCCGAGTATTGAATGTGACTTTATTTAAGCAAAACAACGTCAAAAAGTCAAGAAAAAAACGATTATTTTTTTCGAATTCAAGACGCCATTCCACCTGTTTAGGCAAAAAAAACGCTATATCCTTTGTTTTGAACTATTTAGCATCTTTTCGCTTACCTGACACCGGTTTACCCTGCACATAGCAGCCAATATTGCGAATGGCCTGCCGGAGCCTGTGTTCATTCTCAACCAGAGCGATTCGCATATAATGTTCGCCGTTTTCACCAAATGCACCACCCGGTGAAATCACGACATTAGCCTCTTCCAACAGATCCATTGCGAAATCAATGCTGTTACGGCCCTTTGAGTGCTCTTGGGGCACTTTCGCCCAGACAAACATCGACGCTCGCGGCACCTCAACTTCCCAACCAAGACGCTGCAAACCCTGACAGACAACATCCCGTCGAGCTTGATATTTTGCGTTTTGCTTTGTGATTTCGTCCTCACAATGCCGCATCGCGATAATACTGGCAATCTGAATCGGCTGGAAAATGCCGTAATCATAATAGCCTTTCACTGTTGCCAGCGCTTCGATCATCTTCTTATTGCCAGCAGCAAAGCCTATCCGAAAACCGGCCATTCCATAAGGCTTGCTCATCGTCGTAAACTCAATGCCCACATCTTTGGCCCCTTTGGCCGACAGGAAACTGGGAGGCTTGTAGCCGTCGAAACACGTCTCACCATAGGCAAAATCGTGGATAACAGCAATATTAAAGCGTTTTGCCAGTTCGACAACCGTTTCAAAAAAGCCCGGATCAACCGTCATCGCCGTCGGGTTATGCGGATAGTTCAAAATCAGCAGCTTGGGCTTCGGGAACAGATGTTCGCACACATAGGCAATGGTATCCAGAAACTTCTGGTCGTTACCCAGCGGCACGGTAATCACATTTCCACCGGCAAGCACGACACCATAAATATGAATCGGAAACGCCGGGTCCGGCACAACCGCAGTGTCACCGGGGCCGAGCATTGCCAGGCATATATGACTGAAACCCTCTTTGGAGCCGATACAGGCTAATACCTCGGAATCCGGATCCAGTGAGACGCCCCACTTCCGCTCATACTTCAACGCCATCTCTTTTCGGAGATTTTTAATCCCCTTTGAAGCACTATAGCGGTGGTTGCGCGGATCTTGCGCAGCTTCACACATCTTGTCAATGACCTCTTTGGGGGCACCATCCATCGGATTGCCCATTCCCAAGTCAATAATATCAATGTGCTCTCGGCGTTTCTGAAGTTTCAGCGCATTGAGCCGGCCAAACAAATACGGCGGCAGACGTTTCATCCTTGCCGCGGTTTCAATTGTAAATTCTTCCATGACTGTCTCCTGTGGATACAAAGATAGAATCGTCATTATGACAGATTTCCCTGAAAAATCAAATACCAAAACCCGTGATTTGCCTTTTAAACAGGGTTTTTCAGGCTATTTACAGAACGCCTTGCCCTTGTGCTTTATTGCGATAATCAACAACAAGAACTATAGAAAGGCGATTTTTTTTGACTTGTTTTTACATATCCAAGCGGTTTCCTGTTGCACTGAAATCCCAAAAACTCTATCCTGAGTTGCTCTGAAAGAACGCAAATAAGACTTCTATTTCACAAAATCCACCGTTGTCGCAAAAAGTCTCGCGATGGCCGCGGTTGAGTAATATTGACAAGGGACATTATTATGCAGAGAAAACTTAACACTTGCCGCATAACCGATGAAGAGAAAATCAAACAGGCCGGTCTGGTTCTCGATTTTGACGAGATCGCACGTAAAGACTCCATGTCAGGCGAAGAAGCGCTTATCGCAAAATGGTACGGAATCTACCGCTCACGCCAGTCAGGCGACCACATGGCACGCATTGTCGTTCCCGCCGGCAAGATCACCTCTGTGCAGGGCCGGGCTATTGCCGCAATGTCAGAACGCTATTCACAGGGTAAAATCTCTTTTACAACCCGACAGGCCGCACAGCTTCACCGGTTGCAGTTAAAGCAACTGCCCGCTTTTCTGCGTGATGTTAAGGCCGCCGGAATGACCACATTTCACGGCTGCGGTGACGTTGCACGCAATGTCACCGCCTGTCCATGGGCCAGCTTCTGCCAATATCGTCGATTCGATGTTACCGATTACGCTGTTGAAACGGCCCACCTGCTTTCTGCCAGCCGTGACCTGGATAATTTGCCGCGAAAGTTTAAGGTTTCCTTTTCCGGATGCGAGGGATTATGCAGTCAACCGCATATTAACTGTGTCGGTGCCATCGCCGTTAACCGCATAACAGCCGACGGTCACGTCGAAGATGGATTTCGCGTCATCATCGGCGGTGGTATGGGTTGGAAACCCTTCATTGCCAAAATGATTTACTCGTTTGTGCCCGCCGAACAGATTGCCGCCGTCTGTCGAGCCATCGGACTGCTGTACAGTGAACAGGGGAACAGACAGCGTCGTATGTATGCTCGTCTGAAATTTGTCGTGGACCGACTTGGTGTTGACGGATGCAGAAAGCTGCTGGAGCCGATTTTTCAGCGTGAGGGCATTGATTCAACTCGCTTTGAAACCGATCCCATCGACGAAAACGGCCCGGCCGTTCCCACGCGTCCGCTCACTGAAATCAATCCCCTCGATGACAACGGATTGGTTATCCAGCGAATCATGATCCCGAAGGGTGAATTGTCCGCTGAGGCATTACTGAAAATCGCCGAACTGTCCGAACAATATGGCGATAAGCATATTTACAGCACCAACCGGCAAAATCTTGAAATTCACGGCGTCCGCCCTGACAAAACATCTGAGTTGAAACGGCAAATCGAAGCGTTATCGTTTGAGACCGAACACTTTTTCGGTCTGGATGATATTGTCAGTTGTGTGGGAACGACGTATTGCCCGTTGGCGGTGACCCGAACGCATGACATTTTCGACTCTCTAAAAGAGCTTGTGCCCCAAGACCGCTACCGCTCCATTCAGTCAAAAGCCAATATCAATATTACCGGCTGTCCCAATGCCTGCGGCCAATACCGCGTTGCGGATATCGGCCTTCGTGGCCTGCGTATTCGCGAACAATCCGGATCGGTCGAAAGCTATCAGCTTTCACTGGGAGGTACCCATCAGACTCTCGGCACCATTGTCGGTGATTTTAAATCGGCTGATTGCGTCTCGGCAATTGAAACAATACTGGATACATTTCTGAAAGCTAATGAGCAAACGGACTGGCCGTCACTGGCCGAACACATTGAAGCTGAGGGAATCGAACCATATCAGCAAGCCGTCTCTCAATTTAACAGCGCCTATGAAAAAGCCGGCAAACCGAACGACTACTCGACGGTCACCGGCCCGGCTGACAAAGCACTGGATTTCAGCACGATTGCCAAAGACATCCCATGCCAGGCGGAATGTCCCGCCGGCACGCATATTCCGGATTACATAAAGCTGATCTCGGAGGGCAAATACCAACAGGCCCACCAGATTAACCAGGAAGACAATGTGCTGCCGGGAGTGCTGGGACGCATCTGCACGCGTCCCTGTGAAAATCGGTGTCGGCATCAATGGACCAATACGCTGGGGCCGGTACGAATCTGCCACCTCAAGCGATCTGCCGCTGACAGTAAGGAAATAACCAGTGCTCCCCTGCCGCCGTATTTTGATGCCTCGGGCAAACGGGTTGCCGTCATTGGCGCAGGTCCGGCAGGTTTGGCCGCTGCCAGAGAATTGAAACGTTACGGCCACGATGTGACGATCTTTGATAACCAGTCCAAGCCGGGCGGACAGGTTCGCAGCGGCGTACCGGAATTTCGTCTGCCGCGAACAGTGCTGGACGAAGACATTAGCGCAATTCTCGACAGTGAGATCAAAACGAAGCTTGATACCCAAATCGACAAAGCAGCCCTAACTGAAATGGTCAACGACTATGACGCTGTCCTTGTCGCCACCGGAGCCAATGCTCCACGCCGCCTTACATTTGATGGACTCGATGACAGCTCAGCAATTGAAGGTCTGGAATTCATGAGACGGTATAACGAAGGCCAACCGGTCTCGGTCGGAAGCAATGTCATTATCATTGGCGGCGGGTTTACTGCGGTTGATTGCAGCCGTTCGACACGGCGAATCGCACCGGATGCGAATATTACGATTATGTACCGTCGAGGCGTGGCACAGATGGCGGCCAATGAAGATGAACTGCATGAGATGGCCATCGAGAACATCCGGATTGAAACGCTTGTCACTCCCGTCAGTTGCCAAACAAAAGACGGCAAACTCACTTCGGTGACATTTCAGCGAAACACACTGGGGACAGTCGATGAATCCGGCAAGCCAAGCTTCCACCCTGTACCGGACAGTAATTTCCAGCAGCCCTGTGACACACTGATTTTAGCGATCGGCCAAACACCGGACCGGACGCTGTTGCCGGAAGGAGTGAAATTTTCCGAAGGACACAGTACCACGCAGGCCGGTTTATATGTTGCCGGAGATTTTGCAATGGGTAACGGCGATGTTATCAGCGCTGTCGCCGATGCAAAAACTGCCGCCGAAGAAATCGACACCTATTTATCCGGATGCCGACGACGCAAAAAAATAGTCCGGATCGCGGAGACCGATGACGTCGGACGGATGCGTGAGTACGATATGATCGATCCGCCTGCCATGTCGGTTCTATCTGAAAATCGGCGACAGGGAAACGAAGAGGTCGAATTAGGCCTGACCGATGAAAATACCGATTTGCACTCAAAGCGGTGCTATCTCTGCAATCACAAGTTTGAGATCGATCAGGACAAGTGCATTCACTGCGACTGGTGTATCCGCGTTTCGCCAAGAGACTGTATTCATCGACTCAGCAAAATTGAAACGGATGAAAACGGAATCGTTCAGGATGTCACGAAAGTCGATGCGGACAAGCCGGAACAGGCAACCTTTATCTGGATTGACAGTGACCAGTGCATCCGCTGCGGCAACTGTATCAATATCTGCCCCGTTGGTGCGATTTCGCTGAAAAAAGCCAAGCTATGCAGGGATGCCGGAAACGAGCCAGGCTCTTAGAACGTCCAGGAAACGGTTAGTGCACCGATGCTGTCCACACCGGACTGTTCTTTGAATTGGTGCGTGTAAAAGGTCTGCGAATAGCCTAATTCCAGGCGATTGCGTTTGTAAACGGCGCCGATTTGAAACTCACCGACCAGTGGCTCATGTCCCAGACCGGTCAAAAAACGGTCATGCTCAACCGCCTTGCCGACAAAGCGTGTAAACAGCCAAGCTGACTCAGCAGGTCCTTCCCGCAGTGCATCCACACCCGACGGCAGTTCCAGTCGCCCGGCCGCAAAGGTGTTGCCCAGGTTATAGCCATAGCGAAATGTCACGCCCGCCTGCAGGTGGCGATGAACCGATCCGGCAGTAAAACCGTACTCGGCAATCACATCGGTGGACTCCGTCGGTGCCAGCCAGCCATTTGCCAATCGTTGATGCCGCATAAATGTAAAGTCAACCGCTAACTCGTCACCAATCTGGTCTTCCCAGCCAATCGGATCATTGGAGTTGATCAGGCTGTGAACTGCCTCCTGCACGTCCTGTCCATGTGCCGACGGACCGATAACACCGATGTTCAGTTCGACATGATCCATCACATCGGCAGTTGCTCGCTGGGCAAACATCCCCACATAGAGCCAGCCGGCAAACACCCGATCCTCCGGATTACGCAGCCAGGGCTTGTCGGGATAATCCGGGCTGTAAATATTCTGGCCAAGAAAGAAACCTACAGCGGTATCAACCGCCTGGCCGTCTTCGGCAAAGCTCCAGCTTGAAAAGTCCCCCAGCCACTGCCAGTCAGGCTGTGTCACATAAACCAGCTTGGTGCCGTGGGTGTAATGGCGATCCGTATTATGGTTGGGCTTGAGTCCCCGGCTGTCATTTTCGACATAGACCTGAAACGCATCCTTTGCAAATGTTTGCGTTGCCGATGCCGCTAAAAGCAAGCAAACCAAAGCTATAGGCCGTGAAAACCGCATTCCTTTATCTCCCCTGCCAAAAAGTAACATTAACTACTTCAGCTATTCCCATTCAATCGTGGCCGGCGGCTTGCTGGACACATCATAGACTACACGGTTAACACCGCGAACCTCATTAATAATCCGGCTGGCAATACGCCCCAGCACATCATGCGGCACATGCGAAAAATCCGCCGTCATAAAGTCGGTCGTTTCCACGCAACGCAGTGCGATCACATGCTCATAGCTGCGTTCGTCGCCCATGACGCCAACCGTACCCACCGGCAGCAATACCGCCAAAGCCTGGCTGATCTGCCGGTACAGACCGGCCGCTTTAATCTCTTCAATCAAAATATCGTCGGCTTCCCGCAGGATCGCCAGCTTGTCTTCGGTAATATCGCCGAGCACCCGTACCGCCAATCCCGGCCCCGGGAACGGATGCCGCCAGACCATATCCTCCGGCAGGCCCAGGTATTCGCCGACCAGCCGAACTTCATCCTTGAACAGATCCCGCAATGGCTCAACCAGCTCGAATCCAAGCTGTTCCGGCAGGCCGCCGACGTTGTGGTGCAGTTTGATATTGGCTGCCAGGTTGCCGTCCTTGTTGCCGGATTCAATCACATCCGGATACAGCGTGCCCTGTGCGAGGAACTTGGCATTCTCAATCTTGTCGGACTCGGACTTAAAGGCCTCGATAAATTCGGCCCCGATGATTTTTCGTTTTTCCTGCGGATCGGTCACTCCGGCCAGCTTTTCGAGGAACTGTTTGCCCCAATCCACAGTATGCAGGTCGATTTTGAAATGGCCGCCAAACATGGATTCGACGCCTTCGCGTTCGTTTTTGCGAAGCAAACCGTTATCAACGAAGATACAAACGAGCTGATCGCCGATGGCCTTATGCAGCAGCGCCGCGGTGACCGCCGAATCGACACCACCGGACAAACCGCAGATCACCGTCGCGTCACCAACCTGTTCCTGCACCTTGGCAATGGTTTCCTCGACAAAATCACTCATCTGCCAGTCACCGGCGCACCCGCAGATGTCATACAGGAAATTCTTGAGAATATCAGCACCACGCGGCGTGTGCGTCACTTCCGGGTGGAACTGCACGCCGTAGAAGATGCCGTTTTTGTGACGAACCGCTGCAAATGGGCAGGTACTCGTTGTCGCCAGTGACTCAAAATCGTCGGTCAACTGGTTGACCTGGTCGCCGTGGCTCATCCAGACTGTTGTATGGTCCGGCAGATTCTTGAACAAGTCACTGGTATCGGAAATATCAATCGCCGTCCGGCCGTATTCGCGGCTTTCGGCGGGCGCAATGTCAGCACCGAGAATCTTGCTGCCGATCTGCATGCCGTAGCAAATCCCCAAAACCGGTACACCCAGTTCAAAAATACGCGGATCGCACATGGGGGCATTCTCAGCATACACACTGGCCGGCCCACCGGACAGGATAATGCCCTTAACGCCCAATTGAGCCAGCTTTTCAATCTTGACCGATGGTTGATAAATCTGCGAATACACCTTGTGCTCGCGAACGCGCCGGGCAATCAACTGACCGTACTGACTTCCAAAATCGATAATCGCAACAACTTCTCGTGACATATTATTTATCTTCTAAAATTCTTAATTCGATTTTATTTCTCAAAGGATTCGCTGGCTGAATAGTTCGGCGATTCCTTGGTAATCAGGATATCATGCGGGTGCGATTCATTGACCGTCGCAGCACTGGTGCGGACGAATTTGGCGTTTTTACGCAGTTCGTCAATCGTCCGCGTGCCGCAGTAGCCCATGCCGGCCCGGATGCCGCCGACAAGCTGATAGACATAGCTGCTCAGGGTTCCGCGGTACGGCACACGCCCTTCGACACCTTCTGGCACCAGCTTGTCGCTGGCCGAGGACTTGTCCTGACCGTACCGGTCGGCCGACCCCTGCACCATCGCCCCGATGGAACCCATGCCGCGATATTCCTTGAATTGACGGCCTTTATAAATCACCAACTGGCCCGGGCTTTCAGCCAACCCCGCAAACAGCGAGCCGAGCATCACGCTCGATGCCCCGGCGGCTAATGCCTTGGTCATATCACCGGAATGACGAATCCCACCATCAGCAATCACCGGCACGCCCGCATCTTCAGCTACACTGACGGCGTTCATCACCGCGGTAATCTGCGGCACACCCACACCGGAAATCACCCGTGTCGTGCAGATCGCACCGGGGCCGATGCCGACCTTGACCGCGTCCGCACCGGCGTCAATCAAAGCCTTGGCTGCTTCGGCAGTTGCAATATTGCCCGCAATCACATCAATATCATGGTTGGATTTGATGTATTTGACCATTTCAATCACGTTTTTGGAGTGTCCGTGG